>DAIRVP010000076.1:0-8553 GCA_036802765.1 Candidatus Rokuibacteriota bacterium | reverse complement strand
ATCGCCTGCTCCTCTCGCGCCGCGGCCACGGCGAGGAAGCTCCCGTCTCGGACGACGGCCACGACGCCGGGCAGGCTGCGCACTCGCGCTTCATCGAACTCGATGAGCTCGGCGCCTGGGGACGGCGGCCGCACCACGCGGCCGAACACCATGCCCGGGAGCCGGACGTCCTGCACGTACGCGGCGCCGCCGGTGAACTTTTTCGGAATGTCACGGCGGCGGATGCTCTTGCCGACGACGCGATGCTCGCTCGCCGGCTTGGGCTTGACCTTCGCGGTCGCCTCGCCGTCGAGATGCGAATCGGCTGACAGCTCCCAGTACGCAGTCCGCGCGCCGCTAGGCGCCGTAATCGTTCCGTCGCTGACCGCGAGGTCGGCCACCGGAACGCCGAGCTTGGCCGCCGCTGCGGCCAGCAGGATGCCGCGCGCTTCCGCACACGCGAAGCGCAGCGCGGTGCCGCTCTGCTCGACGGACAGGCTGCCGGCCGTCTGACCTTCGTTGGGTGTGCGCGCGGTGTCGCCGTACACGATGTCGATGCGCTTGAGATCGACGTCCAGCTCGTCGGCGGCGATCTGCGTCAGCGCGGTGCCGATGCCCTGACCGAGCTCGATCTTGCCGGTAAGGATCGTCACCGTGCCGTTGGGATCGATGCGGAGCCACGCGTCGAGACGGCGGTTGGTGTTGAGGCTGCCCGGCAGCGCTGCGGATTGGCCGAGCGCGGTCCGCGGCACGAGCGTAAAGCCGATCACGAGTGCGCCCGTCTTCAAGAACTCGCGCCGAGTCGCGCTCATGACCGGAGGTCCGTCGCCGCGCGCTGGACGGCGCGCACGATGCGATTGTGCGACGCGCAGCGGCAGAGATGGCCGTTGAGCGCCGCCTTGATGTCACCCTCGCTCGGCCGCGGGTTGCGGTCGAGCAGCGCCTTCGCCGTCATCACCATGCCGTTGCCGCAGTAACCGCACTGGCAGGCCTGCTCCTCGATGAACGCGCGCTGCAGCGGGTGCAGCCGCTCGAGCGTGCCGAGGCCTTCGATCGTCGTGATGCGGCTCGCGGCCACGCTCGCCACCGTGGCCACGCATGAGCGTACCGGTTTGCCGTCGGCCAGCACCGTGCACGCCCCGCATTGCGCGAGCCCGCAGCCGAATTTCGGGCCGTTCAGCTCGAGATCATTGCGCAACACGTAGAGCAGCGGCGTGTCGGGCTCGACCTGCACCGTCTTGCTCGCGCCGTTGACTCGGAGCGTGAAGCTCGCCATGGCGTCCTCCTGACGACTCAGATCGGCCCGTTGGGGGCGACGAGAATCTTGCCGCCGCGCTCGCCGCGCTGCGCGTGGGCGAGGGCGTACTTGATCTCCTCGATGGCGTACACCTTGGCGACGGGCGCGGCGGGCAGCGCGCCGCTCACGATCTGGCGGCCAAGATCGGCGTAGAGATCGTGCACCTCGATGGCCGAACGCGACGCAAGCCCGCGCCCGAGGATGAAGCCGACGAGCGTCTGCCCGCCCGAGGTCAAGGCGCCGCGGGGCATCGTCGGATCTTCTCCGCTCATCGAGCCGTAGTTGCACACGACACCACCATCGGCCAGGCACGACGACAGCTGCGCCGTCGCGCGACCGGACACAGCGTCGAGGCCGAGCCGAATGGCAGCGCCGCCGGTCAGTCGCTTCACCGTCTCCGAGACCTCGACATCGTCGACGACGCAGACATCGGCGCCGAGGCCCTTCAGCTCGGCGAACAGCGCGTCGCGCCGGACGACGTTCACCGTCCGGATGCCGCGCTGCCGCGCGAGCCCGATCACCAGCCGCCCGACGGCCGAGTTCGCCACGTTCTGGATGATCCAGTCGCCCGACTTCAGCGTGACGATGTCGGTCAGCAGCAGCAGCGCCGTCGGCGGGTTGATGCGCAGCATGGCCGCTTGCCGAAGATCCATGCGCGGCGGAACGGCGATGACGTCCTCACCCTTCACGCGTCGTTGCTGTGCCCAGTTCTCGCGCTGCATGTTGATGACGAGATCGCCCGGCTTCACGTGCGTCACCGTCGCGCCGACGGCCGTCAGCCGTCCCACGCACTCGGCGCCCGGCGTGGCAGGCAGCGAGGGCCTTAGCCGGTAGGTGCCGCGACAGAACGAAATATCGGCCGGATTGATCGGGAACGCCAGGACGTCGAACACGACCTCGCCGGCGGCCGGGGCGCCCACATCGGGCGCCTCGGCGCAGCGCGCGACCTCTTCTGGCGCGCCGTAGCGATCGATGACGACCTGCTTCATCGTGCTCCGCGCCGCCTCAGTTGAACGTCAAGACCGTGCGCGCGACCTCGCCCGCCTTCATCGCGCGGAACGCCTCGTTGATGTCCTCGAGCCGCCCGCGCCGGCTCACCATTTCGTCGAGCAGCAACCGGCCCTGCCGATAGAACTCGAGATAGAGCGGAATGTCGATGCGGAACCGATTGCTTCCCATCCGCGACGTCTGGACCCTGCACTCCGGGCGGATGGCCATCCACGGGAACTCGATAGTCGCGTCGGGCGGCAGGACGCCGACGATCGTCGCCGTGCCGCGGATGGCGAGACTCTCGATCGCCTGGCGCACCAGCTTGGCGTTGCCGACGGCCTCGAACGCGTGATCGACGCCTGCGCCCTTGGTCAGCGCGCGGATCGCCTTGACGGGATCGTCCTGCGCGCTGTTCACGACGTGCGTCGCGCCGACGCGCCTGGCCATCTCCAGCTTGCTCTCGAACATGTCCACGCCGATGATCTGACGCGCGCCGCCGATGCGCGCA
Source organism: Candidatus Rokuibacteriota bacterium (assembly GCA_036802765.1). Taxonomy (GTDB): domain Bacteria; phylum Methylomirabilota; class Methylomirabilia; order Rokubacteriales; family CSP1-6; genus AR12. Next base: position 5,779 of record DAIRVP010000076.1, on the reverse strand, counting down.
CCCTGCACGATGGCGAGGCCGACGCCGCCGCAGCCGAAGACGGCCACGGTCTGACCCGCCTCCAATCCCGAGGTGCGCAGTGCGGCACCGACGCCCGTGAGCACGCCGCAGCCGACGAGCGCAGCGCGGTCGAGCGGCAGCTCAGGATCGATCTTCACCACGGAGTTTTCGTGCAGCAGCATCCGCTCGGCATAGCTCGAGATGCCGATGAACTGGCGTACCGGCTCACCGCGCTGCGACAGCCGCGGCGCGGCGGAATCCGCGCGTGTGACGACGCCTGCCGTGCAGAGGTTCGGATGCCCATCGAGGCACTGCGCGCAGGCCCCGCAGAATCCCGAGAGACAGGCCACCACGTGATCGCCCGGGCGCAGCGTCGTGACGTCGCTGCCGACCGCTTCGACCACGCCGGCGCCCTCGTGACCCAGGACGATCGGCCGGTCGAGCGGCCAGCGGCCGAGGCCGTCGATGACATGAAGATCGCTATGGCAGACGCCCGTCGCCGCCGTGCGAACGAGCACTTCGCGGCCCCAGGGCTTGTCGATGTCGACCGACTCGATGGTCAGCGGCGCGTGCGTCTTGCGAAAGACCGCGGCCTTTATCTCCATGACGCTCTCCTCACTGCAGCAGGCTCCAGCCGATCCACTCGCAGATGCCGCGGCCCATCACGAGCTCCGCGTCGCCGCCCTTCAGCCACGGCAGCTCTTCTGTAAACAGCGTCACGCACTGACGGTACGGGCACGGCATGCGCGTGATGTCGGTGCCCCAGAACATGCGCGCCGGGCCGAAGGCGTCGAAGATGCGCTTCAGCTTGTCGTGAATGTCGCGGAACGGATAGGCCTGGGCGGAATAGCTCGGCGCGCCCGTGGCCTTGATCGCGACGTTGGGATGCTTGGCGAGTACCAGCATCTGCGGCAGGTTGTCCCACGCGCCTTCGCCCGTCTCGGCGGGCGAGCGCCGGCCGAGATGATCGATGATGAGTTTCAGCCGCGGATGTCGCTCTGCGACCTCACCGACTTTCGACAAGAAATTCGCGGCGAGCAGCGCGACGGGCAGGCCCGCGCGCTCGGCAGCGGGCCAGAGCCAGTCGATCGTGCCGTCCGTCGGCCACGACTTCATGTGCTCCTGCAAAAACGTGAAGCGCAGTCCGAGCATGCCGGGTTGCTTCTTCCACCCGTCGATCAACCCGCGGCTCTCGGGCTTGTCGAGCGGAAAGTTGCCGAGAATCGCGAAGCGATCCGGATGCGCGCGGGCCGCCTCGATGGCCAGCGCGTTGGCGTTCGGATCCCACGACGTCGGCGGGTGGATGACCGCGGCGTCCACGCCGGCGACGCCCATCTCCTTCAAGAGGTCGTCCTTGGTGAACGCGGGAATCTGGCGGTGCCGAAGATTGCCGGGCTTGCCGCCCGACCAGATGTGAACCTGCGCGTCGACGATTTTCATGGGCCTACTCCACGATCGCCTGATAGACGAGGGCGCGCACCAGCGGGTAGTAATGTCGGCCGAGTGGCGACTGCTGCATCGAGACGACCACCAGCTGCTCCTTGGGATCGGCCCACCAGGCCGTCGCGAAGGCGCCGTTCCAGGAAAAGTCGCCCGGCGAGCCGGCGCTCGGCGCGCCTCCGCGATCCTCGCGCACGGCAAGCCCGAGGCCCCACGTATAGCCCGGGCCGGCGTAGTACTCGGGCCCGCGCGCGATCCCCGCGAGATGGTCGCTCGTCATCAGCTCGACGGTCTTGGGCGCCAGCACCCGCGCGCCGTTCAGGGCTCCCCGATTCAGGAGCATCTGGGCGAAGCGCGCATAGTCGACAGCAGTCGAGACGGCGCAACCACCGCCGCAGTCGAACTTCCGCGGCACCGTCGGATCCGGGATTTTGTAGTCGGCACTCGTGTCAGGATGCTTCGGCAGCGGCTGGGCAACTCGGGCCCGCTTGTCGGCGGGAACCATAAAGCTCGTGTCGGTCATCTTCAGCGGGCGGTAAATGCGCTGCGCGAGGACCTCGCCGAGCGGCTTGCCGGTGACGACCTCCACCACGCGCCCGAGGACGTCGGTGGACAGGCTGTACTCCCACTGGGTGCCGGGCTGATAAAGCAGCGGCGCCTTCGCGAGCTTGTCGATGAATTCGTCCATCGTCAGCGTGAGCGAGGACTCGTTCGACGACTGCGGGTACATCTTGTAGATCTCGCTCGTTCCGCGATTGCCGTACGTCAGCCCGGAGGTGTGGCGCATCAGATCCTGAATCGTCATCTCGCGCACCGCGGGAGCGCGCTCGAGCCCGACGGTCTGGCCCTTGAACGCGGGGATGTACTTCGACACGGGATCGGACAGGAGCAGCCGACCTTCCTCGTACAGCGAGAGGGCGGCCACCGTCACCATCGGCTTCGTCATCGAGGCGATGCGGAAGATCGCGTCGGGTGCCATCGGCGCGCCGGTGTCCTTGTCGCGGAAGCCGACGGCCTGGATCGACGCCACGCGTCCGCGCCGGGCGACCAAGACGACCGCGCCGGGGATACGACCCCGCTCGACGTCCGCGCGCAGCACCTGACCGATCCGCTCGAGCCGCTCGGAGGAGAGTCCGACCTGCTCGGGCTTCGCCGTCGGCAGGTCGGCCGCGGCAACGGGCGCCGCGGTGAGGAGGCAGAGGAGCAGGGCGAGAACCATTCGCGTCGTCATGATCAGCCTCCGATGGTGAGCACTTCGGCGCCGGGCGCGGCCTCGAGCTCGCAGGCGTTCACGGTCATGGCGAGCATGCTGTAGTAGCCGATGGCGCCGGTGAGCTGGATGAATCCGTCGTCGCCGAAGCGGCCGCGCAGCGCCTTGGCGGTCGCGTCGTCGACGCGGTGCTGGCGCAGCAGCGTGCGCGTGAAGTCGACGATCTGCGCGTCTTCGGCCGGCAGCCCGCGCGAGTGTTGGTCCCGAACGGCGGCGATCGTCGATTCGGGCACGCCGAGCTTGCGCGCCTGGCCGGTCTGCGCACCCCAGACGTAGACGGCATCGAGCTCGCGGGCCACCGTCATCGCCGCGAGCACGCGCACGCGCATGTCGAGCGTGCCCTCGAAGCGGACGAAGGCACCGAGATGCGCGAGACGTCCGGCCAGCTCGGGGCAGTGCAGGAACATCGTGAACGGTCCCTGCAGCGCGCCGCGGCTCGCCACGATGCCGTCCACGATCGTGTGATCCTTCGCCGCGACCTGCTGCTTGTTCGTGATCGGAGTCAGCCTGGCCATGTCGTCCTCCTCACGTCCACAGTCGCCGCGTGGCGAGATCGGCACCCTCGCGCAGCGCACGCAGCTTGGTCCACACGACGCTCTCCTCCACGAGCTGCGAGCCCGCGAACGTGCCGAAGCCGCAGTCCACGCCGGCGATCACGCGCCCGCGGTCGCCGATGGTCTCGACGGCCGCCACGATGCGGTCGGCGATCACTTCGGGATGCTCGACCACGTTGGTCGTCGAGTCGACGACGCCGGGGATGAACAGCATGCCGTCGGGCAGTGGATGACGCCGAAACGCCTTCAGCTCGTGCTGATGACGTGGGCTCGCGAGCGGCAACGACAGCGCGCCGACCTTCGCGCGATAGACGATCGGCAGCAACGGCTCCAGCGGCACGTCGTGCGTGTGCGGTCCGTCGTAGTTGCCCCAACAGAGATGCAGCCGGATGCGGTCGGCCGGCAGGCCGGCGATCGCCTCGTTGATCGCGGCGATGTGCAGCGCAACGGCAGCCAGGAAGCCGTCGAGCGGCTCGTCCTGGAAGAAGCGCGTGCGTTCCATGGCCAGATCGGGACAATCGAGCTGCAGCACGAAGCCGCGCTCGACGACCAGCGCGTACTCGCGGCGCATCTCGCGCGCCAGGGCCATCACGTAGCGCTCATGCGAGCCGTAGTAGGCGTCGAGCATGATCGTCGCGATCACGCCGGGCGACGCCGCGGTCATGAACGCTTCGGCGAACTTGTCGACGCCCGGCGCGCGCCGGAACAGCTCGCACTCGGCGGTGGCCTCGGCGAGATCCGTGTAGGCGACCTCGGCCACCGCCTGCGGCGCGTCGTTGATGCGCGCCGCGCCCGCGCGCTGGCGCGACAGGCGCGCAGCGTAATCGGGGTGCTCCGCGATGTCGCGCGACATCCGCCGCTTGCTGGCGCCGCCGAAACCGCGCATGCGCCGCGCGGGGTAGGTCGAGAAGCCGACGCGGGGCTGCTCGCCATCGTTGCCGACATCGACGCCCGACTCGAGCTGGCGCGCGACGACGTGGCGGACCGCGGCCTCGGACTCGCGCGCGAGCACCGCGGCGTCGACGTTTTCGCCGCGGTCCTGCTGCACGAGCAGATCGCGGAGCGCGGGCGGCCGGGGCAGGCTACCGGTGTGGGTCGTCAGAATGCGGGACGCGCTGCGTTTCATCGGGCCCTCCAGCGAAACGCGCCAGCCGGCTACGAGCCGGGCGGCGCCGCGACCACGTCCTCGTAACGATGTCGCTTCGTGATCAGCTTGGCGTGCTCGAAGATGTCGAGCGTCGCCTCGAACGCGGGACGGGTGATCTCTACGTGCGGCGTCCAGCAGCCCAGCTTCTGGTAGGCGGCGATGGTCGCCGTGAGTACCGCGCGATCGATGTCGGGGAAGAACGACGCCTCGGCCTCCGCCACCGTCGCGGCCGGCGTGGCGAGCAGCCACCCGCGCGCCTTGCGATACGCGCGCATGAAGCGCGCGGCCGCGCCGGTCTTCAGCCACGCGCGGGTGGCCGCGAGGCTCGAGAACGCGCACGGCCCGATCGCCTCGCCGACGGAGGCCACCACGTGGCCCACGCCGTCGTGCTCGAGCTGCTGCGGCGCCGGCCCCTGCTGATGGATGTAGTCGCCCTCGCCGCGGCGGAAGGCCTGGTCCATCTGCCCGCTCGGAACGTCGACGGCGACGAGATCGGCGTATGGCACACCACGTTTGTGACACGCGTACTTGAACATCGCGAGCGGTTGGCCGCCGTGATCGACCAGCACGCGCTTGCCGGAGAGCTTGCTCCACGCGAACGCGGGATCCGGAGCGCGCGCCGTGAGGAAGAAGCCGTCCATCTCGTTGATCTGCGCGAAATGCACCGCGGGCGGCGCCTGACCTTTTTCGAGCGGGCCGAAGCCCTGCGATGGCGCCGACTGGCAGACATCGACCGTGCCGGCCACGACGCCCTCGATCGCCGATTTTCCCGCCGGCGCGATCGAATGTTTCGGGGTGAAGCCTTCGTCGCGGAGGAAGCCGCCTGCGATGGTCGCGATCAGCGGCGAGTAGAACGCCGAGAAGCGCGTGAACTGGATGCGGATCTCGTCGCTCACGCCGACCTCACCCAACCGCCGTGCACCGGATGGTGGCTGCATAGGAACTCGACGAAGGCCGGACGGCCCTTGGCGTTCTCGTCGAGCGCGCGCTTGAGCGCCGGAACGATCTCCGACGGCTTGTCGACGTCCTCGCTGTGGAAGCCGACGGCCTTGGCCATGTTCGCCATGCACGCCCTGGCGTGGTCCGAGACTTTCCACGTGTAGGGATCGTGCCCGGCGCCCCAGAATCCGGGGCCGTATCCCGAGTAGCCGCCGTTGTTGATGTGCAGCGTCGTGATGCCGATGCCGTAGCGCGCGACCGCTTCGAAGTTGCCCATCATGTAGCAGACGCCCGCGTCGCCGGTGATGTGCACGCACTGGCGGTTCGGGTACGCGAGCTTGGCGCCGACAGCGCCGGCCAGGCTGAAGCCTAGTGTGGAGACGTTGCCCCAGCCGAGGAAGCCGCGCGGGATCTGCGCCTCGTACACCG
>DAIRVP010000075.1:0-24551 GCA_036802765.1 Candidatus Rokuibacteriota bacterium | reverse complement strand
GCCGCACGGCCGAGGAGATCGTCCTGCAGCAGCAGACGACCGGCGCCGGCGACGATCTCGAGAAGGCCACCGAGATGGCGCGCAAGATGGTGTGCGAGTGGGGCATGTCCGACAAGCTCGGGCCGCTCACCTTCGGCAAGAACGAGGAGCACATCTTCCTCGGTCGCGAGGTCGCGCGCGCAAAGGACTACAGCGAGGACACCGCCCTCGCCATCGACGGTGAGATCAAGCGCATCGTCCTCGAATGCGCGACGCGCGCCCGGCAGATTCTCGAGGAAAACATCGAGAAGTTGCACGCCCTCGCGCGGGCTCTCCTCGAGCGAGAGTCGCTGGACTCCGAAGAGATCGCGCGGATCCTGCGCGCGCGTCCGTTCTCCGAAGCGCCCGCTCCGGCGTAGTTGCGTCGTATCGAGGAGCGCCCCGGCGGAGCCGGGGCGCGTCCGAGCGCCTGGGGGTTTGGGGGCCATCTCGGGGCCCCCATTTCCAAGTGGTATCGTGAGACATGTCGCGTCGATCCCGGGCCGATCTCGCGGGCGTCGTGCTCGGTGACGGGTATCCGGTCGCGGTGATGGGCGTGATCAACCTCAGTCCCGAATCGTTTCATCCGGGATCCGTCTATCGCGATGCCGACGCCGTGGTGGCGACGGCCGCCGCGATGGCCGAGGCGGGCGCGGCGCTGATCGATGTCGGCGCCCGCTCGAGTGCGCCGTACCTGGACACCGCCATCAGCGAAGCGGAGGAGATGCAACGACTCGTGCCCGCGGTCGGCGCGCTGGTCGCCAAGCTCTCGGTGCCCGTCTCGGTCGACACGTCGCGGCCCGCCGTCGCTCGCGCCGCGCTCGAGGCGGGCGCTCGAGTCGTGAACGACGTGTCTGCGCTGTCCGATCCCGCGCTCGCGCGCGTGGTGGCGGAGCACGATGCGGGACTGATCCTCATGGCCGCACCGGGGCCGGGCCGCGTCGTCGACACGCCGATTGCGACCGTGACGCGGATCCTCGAATCCGCGCTCGAGACGGCGCGTGCGGCCGGCGTGCTCGAGGAGCGCATCGTCCTCGATCCGGGCATCGGCTTCTTCCGCGGCGCCGCCGTTGCGTGGCACGCCTGGGACGTCGCCGTCCTCACGGGTTTGTCTGAGCTGACGGCGCTCGGTCACCCGTTGTGCGTTGGCGTCTCGCGCAAGTCATTCATCGGCGCCATCACCGGTCGCCGCGATCCGGCGGCGCGCCTGCCCGGGTCGCTGGCGGCGACGGCCGCGGCCGTGCTCGGCGGCGCGGCGCTCGTGCGAACGCACGACGTGGCCGATACGATCGACGCCGTGCGCGTCGCCGAACGGATGCGGAGGCCGGCGCGATGAGCGCGAGCGCCTTCGGCTGGCGCGACGCCCTGGACGTCGTGCTCGTCGCCGTCGTGATCTATCGGATCCTGACGCTGTTCCGCGGTACCCGCGCCATGCAGATGCTCGTCGGCGTCGGGGTGCTCGTCGCCGCATCGGTCGTCGCGCGTCAGCTCGAGCTGCACACGCTCGGCTGGCTGCTCGACACGCTCTGGTCGTTCTGGGTGGTGGTGCTGATCGTCCTCTTCCAACCCGAGCTGCGGCGCGCGTTGACCTCACTCGGTCATACGGCGGCGCTGCGCGCGCTCTTCGGCAGCCGCGGCGCCGACACGGCGCGCGTGGTCGACGAGATCGCGTCCGTTGCGGGTTCGCTGGCCGAGCGGCGAATCGGCGCGCTGATCGTGATCGAGCGCGGAACCGGCCTGAGGCAGTACGCCGAGCTCGGCGTCGCGCTTGACGCGCTGGTCTCGGCCGATCTGCTGACGAGCGTCTTCCTGCCGTACTCGCCGCTGCACGACGGCGCGGCGTTCATCCGCGACGATCGCGTCGTCGCGGCCGGGTGTTTCCTGCCGCTGTCGCGCAATAGTCAGCTGGCGCGCCAGCTCGGTACGCGCCATCGGGCGGCACTCGGCGTGACGGAGGAAACGGACGCGGTCGGGGTCGTCGTGTCGGAGGAGACCGGCAAGCTCTCGCTGACGGTGGACGGCGGCATCGAGACGCTCGGCGGTCCTGACGCTCTGCGCCGGCGGCTGCTCACCCTGCTGGGCGCTCCCACCGAAGGCGTGCCGGCGATCTGGCGCGGGTGGTTGCGCGCCGTGCGTCTGGGCGCGCGTCCGGCAGAACCGCCGTCGTCCGCGCCGTGATGCTGGCGGCCCTCACGCGCAACTGGGAGCTGAAGCTTCTCGCGGTCGCGCTCGCCGTCGTCGTGTGGTTCTTCGTGGTGAACGCCAATCGCAGTCGGTTCGGCTTCGCCGCATCGGTCGAATACGTGGGTCTCGAATCCGGAATGGTGATGCTCGGCACCCCGCGTGAGACCATCGACGTACAGGTCGAGGCGGCGCGGTGGGCGGCGGCGCGGCTGGCGCCATCCGACGTCCGCGTTCGCGTGGATCTGTCACGCGCGCGCGAGGGCGACAACACTGTGCAGCTTTCGGCCGACGACGTGCAGACGCCCGCGGGCGTCAACGTGGTGCGCATCGCACCCGACACGGTCCGGGTGAACGTCGCGGCCGCGGTGACGCGCGCGCTACGCGTGGTGGCAAAGCTGCGCGGCTCGCCGCCTTCGGACGTTCAGGTCGGCCGAGTGCTGGTCGAGCCGTCGACGGTCCAGGTCAAAGGGCCGCGCACAGCCGTCGAGGAGCGCGCGACCGTCGAGACGGCTCCGGTGGACGTCACCGATCTGCGTCACAGCATTACGCGCTCGGTCGGACTGCAGCTACCAGACTCTGTGTATCCCACGACCCAGAGGACGGTGCAGGTGACCGTCGAAGCGCGACGCGAGCGATGAGCCAGCGCAGGACAAACCCGAGGCGCGCCACGGCTACGCCGGGGCGCGTCCGAGCGCTGGCCGGGGAGTCCGAGGGGGCGTCAGCCCCCTCGCTTAAGGGGCTGGGGGGCCATGTCGGGGCCCCCCACGACGAGCGATGAGCCAGCGCAGGGCAAACCCGAGGCGCGCCACGGCTACGCCGGGGCGCGTCCGAGCGCTGGGGGGTGTGGGGGGCCATGTCGGGGCCCCCCACGACGAGCGATGAGACAACAGCGCCTGTTCGGCACCGACGGTATCCGCGGCGTCGCCAACGAGCCGCCGCTCACGCCGGACCTTGCATACCGCGTCGGCCGCGAGCTCGTCGCGACGCTGGCGGCGCAGCGGACTGATGGCTCGCGGCTTCGTCTCGTGATCGGACGCGACACCCGACGCTCGGGGCCGTTGCTCGAGGCGGCGATGGTGGCCGGACTGCTTTCGGCGGGCGCCGACTGCTACACCGTCGGCGTGTTACCGACGCCGGGCATCGCGCTGCTGACGCGCGCGCTGGACGCGCACGGTGGCATCGTGCTCTCGGCCTCGCACAATCCGTTCGAGGACAACGGCATCAAGCTGTTCTCCGCGCAGGGCACGAAGTTCCCGGACGCGTGGGAGGCGCAGATCGAGGCGCGGCTGGCCGCGGCCGACGCGGCTCCTCGCGCGCAGGGCGCCGACATCGGCCGGCTCGTCCACTACGATCGCGCGGAGAAGTACTACGTCGATTTCCTCACCCGCTGCTTCCCGCTGGACCTCGCCGGCCTCACGGTCGTGATCGATTGCGCCCACGGGGCGACGTTCCGCGTCGGCCCGAGCGTGTTCCGCCGGCTCGGCGCGCGTGTCGTCGCGATCTGCGCTCAGCCCGACGGCACCAACATCAATGCGGACTGCGGCGCCCTTCACCCCGACGGTCTGCAGCGCCGGCTGCGCACGGTGCGCGCCGACGTCGGCTTCGCGTTCGACGGCGACGGCGATCGCCTGATCTCCGTGGATCACCTCGGCGAGATCCGTGACGGCGACTACGCGCTCGCGATCGCCGGCCGGCACATGGCGCAGCAGCGCCGGCTCAACGGCAATATGGTGGTCACGACCGTGATGGCCAATCTCGGCCTCGACGAGTCGCTCAAGACGGCGGGCATCCGTGTGGTGAAGACGCAGGTCGGGGATCGATACGTGCACGAGGAAATGCAGAAGACCGGCGCGAACCTCGGCGGCGAGCAGTCCGGTCATCTGTTGTTTCCCGATCACATGCCGACGGGTGACGGAATCCTATCGGCGCTCGCGCTGTTGTCGGTGGTCCGCGAAACCGGCGAGCCACTGGCCTCGCTCGCGACGTGCATGCGCAAGTTCCCCCAGGTGCTCGTCAACGTCCGCGTGCGCAGTAAGCCGCCGATCGAGTCGATCCAGGGGCTGGGTGATCGCGTCGGCGCGTTCGAGAAAGAAATGGACGGCGTCGGCCGCGTGCTCATCCGGTATTCCGGCACCGAAGCGCTCGCGCGCGTCATGATCGAAGGCGCCGACGCCGGCCGGATCCAGACGATGGCCGACGAGCTCGCGGACGTGATCCGGACGCAGATCGGCCAGTGAGCAGGACCATCGGCATCGGCGTCGACCTCGTCCGGATCCCGCGGATGCGCGACGTGATCGCGCGCTGGGATGAGCGGTTTCTCCGCCGTGTCTTCACGGACGGCGAGATCGCGTACTGCCGCGCCCGGCGCGATCCCGTTCCCCACTTCGCGGCGCGCTTCGCCGCGAAAGAAGCCGCAACGAAGGCGCTCGGCACGGGCCTCAGCCTCGGCGTGCGCTGGCGGGATCTGGAAGTGCGCCGCGAACGCGGTCAGGCGCCGCAGCTGGTGCTGCACGGCCGGGCCCGCGAGCTCGGGCTGGCGCGCGGCGGGCGAACCATGCTCCTGGCCCTCACGCACGATGGTGACTATGCGCTCGCGCAGGCGATGCTCGTCGACGATGAGCCGCAGCGCGCTCCGGCGACTCGTTAGCGTGGCCGCCGGCTCGCTGATCCTCGTCGGCTGCGCCACGCAGACCGTCGAGCACCCGGCGAACACGCCGCGCGGTCAGGTCGCCGCGCGTCCCGGGCGTGCCGGGTTCGTGATCGCCGCGCCGCACGGCTCGTCGGATTCGCAAACGGCGGAGATCGCCGCCGAGGTCGCGCGCCGCACCGGGTTTGGTCTCGTGGTCGCCACCGGCTTCAACCTCGAACCGGACACGCGCGAGCATCCCGGTCGGCGTTATCAAGTGAACCGGCCCTACGAGGGCGTGCCGGGACGCCCGCCGTCGGAGGACACCGCGACCGACGGCGCGCGGGTCGTGTACGACACGTTCGAGCAGCGCGTGCGCGAGGCGGCGCAGGGACCGCTGCGCTTCTACGCCGAGATCCACGGCAACAACCGCCGTGAATCCGCCGGCCGCATCGAGATCGCGACGGTGGGCGTCGATCGTGAATATGCGCAGCGGCTGCGCGCCCTCTGCGAGCTGATCCGCGACGCGCATCTGCGCGGCCATGCCGGTGCGCCCCGGCTCGACGTCCTCATCGAGCCCGCCGATCCGATCTTCTACGCGGCGACCGGCGCCAAGCGCGACGGCATCTTGAGAATGCCGGAGCGCGCCGTGCACGTCGAGCTGCCCAAGACGGCCCGCGTGGAGTTTCGCGAGATTTACACCGCGATCCTCTCCGACTTCGTCGCGCAGGCGGTGACGCTCCCGCGAGGCCGTTAGTGCGGCCCGTGCTGACCGCCGAAGAAATGCGTCGCGTCGACGCCCGCGCGACGGCCGAGCTCGGCATTCCCGGTCCGGTGCTGATGGAGAACGCCGGCCGTGGCGCCGCCGATGCGATCCTGGCCGCGCTCCCGGAGCGCGGGCTGCGTGCGCGCGGTCTGAACGTGGCGATCGTCTGCGGTCGTGGCGGCAACGGCGGCGACGGCTTCGTCGTGGCGCGCCGTCTGAAGCGGGCCGGCGCGCGTCCCGACGTCATCACGACCGCTCCGCCCGAAGTGCTGCGCGGCGACGCGGCGATCAAGTTCGCCGAGATGCGTCGCGTCGGCATCGCCGCGCGCCTCGTCGACGACGCCAGCGCCGCCGCCGGCGCGCTCCGGCGTTCGCACCTCGTCGTGGACGCGCTGCTCGGCACGGGCGCGCGCGGAGCGCCGGCGCCGCTCGTCGCCGCATTGATCGACGCGATGAACGCCAGCGGTCGTCCCGTCGTCGCGCTCGACCTGCCGTCGGGACTCTCGGCCGATGGTGAGCCGCCGGCAGGGCCAGTCGTGCGCGCCTGGCTCACGCCGACATTCGCGGCGCCGAAGCTCGGTCTCGTGACCGGCCTGGGCCGCGAGCTGGCCGGCCGCATGGTCGTCGTGCCGATCGGGGTGCCGGATGCCGAGGTCGCGCGCGAAGCGCGCACGTTTCTCCAGGAGGATGCCGACGTGGCGCCGCTCTTTCCGCCGCGGCGGCGCGACGCGCACAAGGGCAGCTACGGCCACCTTCTCGTCGTCGCCGGCTCGGTCGGCAAGACCGGCGCTGCCGGCCTCTGTGCGCGCGCCGCGCTGCGCGCCGGGGTCGGGCTCGTCACGGTCGGCACGGCGGCCAGCGCGCAGCCGACGGTGGCTGCGCTGTCGCTCGAAGCCATGACCGAACCGCTGCCCGAGACCGCCGCGCGGAGTGTCGGGATGAAGGCGCGCGAGCCGATCGTTGCGCTGGCCGAGACGCGTGACGCGGTCGCGATGGGGCCGGGCCTCGGGCTCGATGACGAGACCCGCGCGCTGGCCCGCGTTCTGGTGGCGACTCTGCCTCGGCCGATGGTGGTGGACGCCGATGCGATCACCGCCTTGGCGGGTCATCTCGATACGCTGCGCGGCGCCCACGGTCCGCGCGTTCTCACACCCCATCCGGGCGAGATGGCGCGGCTGCTCGACAAGACCATCGTCGACGTGCAGCGCGACCGCGTCGGCGTGGCTCGCGGATTCGCCGCTTCGCACGGCGTCCACCTAGTCCTCAAGGGCGCTGACACAGTCATCGCGGGCCCTGACGGCCGTGTGCTGATCAATCCGACGGGCAACCCAGGCATGGCGACCGGCGGCACCGGCGACGTGCTGACCGGAATCCTGGGCGGGCTGCTCGCGCGCGGCATCGACGTCGCGCAGGCGGCGCCGGCCGCCGTCTATCTGCACGGACTCGCCGGCGACCTGGCAGCGGCGCGGGTGGGGCAGGAGGCGCTCATCGCGAGCGACGTGATCGAGTCGCTCGGCGAAGCCTTCCGGCGGCTCGCGGATGAGCGCTAGCCTCGCGACGAGCTCTCCCGAGGAGACCGACGCCGCTGGAGAGCGCCTGGGCACCACGCTCGGGCCGGGCGACGTGGTCGCGCTCAGCGGTGAGCTGGGGGCCGGCAAGACCGTCTTCGTCCAGGGGCTGGTGCGCGCGCTTGGCGTGACGAGCGGAGCCACCAGCCCGACGTTCGTGCTCGTCAACGAATACCGCGGACGCCTGCCGGTGCACCACGTGGATGCCTACCGCACCGCAAGCCTCGCGGAGCTGCTCGACCTCGGCGTGGAAGAAATGATGGACGGCGACGGCGTCACCGTCATCGAGTGGGCCGACCGGCTGGAACCCGTGCTGCCGGCGCGTGCGGTGCGTGTCCGGATCGCCGGAGTCGGCGACGAGCCGCGCCACATCACGATCGACGATCGGCGCCGCGACGGCTCGACGTGAGCCGTTCTGCATATCGGATTCGACACGTCAGCGATTGTGGGCGTTGACCGCGACACATCGCGGGTCGTACTTGAAGTCATGCCCCTCGACGATCTCCCCGAAAGCGATCGCCCGCGCGAGCGTCTCTACTTCAACGGCCCGACGGCGCTCGCAGACGTCGAGCTGCTCGCACTGCAGCTCGGCTCGGGCACGCGCGGCAAGGACGCGGTCGCCGTCGCGCGCGAGATGCTCGCCGCCTACGGCTCGCTCGCTGGTCTCGCGGGGCGTGAGGTCAGCGAGCTCGCTCGGCGACCGGGCGTCGGCCGGGCGAAGGCCGCCCGACTCGCGGCCGCGTTCGAGCTGACGCGTCGGCTGCGCGCGCGCACTCCGGGCGCGCGCGTGGCGTTGTCGACCCCGGGCGAAGTCTATGCGGCCTTCGGACCCCTCATGGAGGATCTGAGCCGCGAAGTGTTTCGCGTCGCGCTGCTCGACGCGCAAAACGGGCTGCTGCGTGACGTCGTCGTGTCCGAGGGGACGCTGTCGGCCAGCCTCGTGCATCCGCGCGAGGTGTTCAAGCCGGCGATCCTCGAATCCGCCGCGTCGGTCATCCTCTTGCACAACCACCCGAGCGGCGACCCCACGCCCAGTCGGGAGGACGTTCGGCTGACGCGCCAGCTCGTCGAATGCGCCCATCTGCTCGACCTCAACGTGCACGACCACGTGATCATCGGCGGGGGCCGCTATACGAGCCTCGCCGAGCGCGGTATCATCTAGCGCGATGGCGATCCGGGTCCGGAACGTGGGTCATGTCGTCCTCAAGGTGCGCGACATCGAGCGCTCGGCGCGGTTCTATCGCGACGTGCTGGGGCTCAAGGAAGTCGCGCGAGGCGACTTCGGACGGCCGATGGCCTTCTTCTCGACCGGCGAGAATCACCACGATGTGGCCGTGATGGAGATGGGCCCCGATGCGCCCGCCCCGCCGGCCGAGGGGACCGGTCTGTATCACGTCGCGCTGAGGATCGGCACGTCGCTGGACGAGCTTCGGGCCGCGCGTGCGCATCTGGAAGCTCACGGTATCGACAAGATGCGGATCCGCGACCATGTGGTGAGCCAGTCGATCTACGTCGACGATCCCGATGGCAACATGGTCGAGCTGTACGTCGACGCGGACCCGTCGACGTGGCGGGACAAGCCGGAGACGGTCGCCAACTCTCGACCGCTCAGCCTGTAAACGTCAGCCCTTCGCGAGCTTCTCGATCTCCTTCTTGGACATCGTCTGCAGCCGTGTCATGAGGTTCTTCACCTTCCGCTCGGAGGCGTGGTCGGCGAGGATCGTCTTGCGTGATTTCGTGCCGTTGGCGATGTAGGCCACCCAGTCGTCGAGGTTCGGGGTCCCGCGGAACGCGACCGTCACACCGCTCATACGGAGACGTCGGCGCCCCTCGACCTTGGCCAGCGGTTTCCGACCATCCATTGGTCCGTCGTCCTCTCAGCGGGTGTCGGTCGAAATCGACCGCGATGCAGCGGTACCGAGTTCGGCGTTGAGCACGGCGGACACCATACGAGCGCCGTGATTTCAGTGTCAAGACTTCAATTGCCCGCATCAGAGGCGCGTTTCGCGCGCCGCGTGCGCGTTCTCGCCCGTGATCATGCGCAAAATATTTCTCGTGTGCGTATCCGTGGACGAATCACGCGGTGTTTTTTGACCATGCCCTCGCGAGCCCGCGTCAGTCCGTGCGATTTGCGCGCCTGTGGATATCTGTGGACATGTGGATAGGGTGTGAGCAAGTCAGCGACGCGCGAGCAGCGCGTCGAGGATGCGGCGCGCGAGAATCGGCCCGCGCGTGATGAATCCAGTGAAGTAGCCGACGGCCGTTGCGCCTTCGTCGAGTAGCGCCAGAGCCTTCTCCGGCGTGTCGACGCCGCCAGTGGCGATGATGTCCAGCGCGTCGCCGAATCGCTTGCGCGTTGCGCGCAGATGCTCGAGCGTCGCGGGGAAAATCTCGGGCCCTGACAGGCCGCCCGCGCCCTGAGAGAGTCGCGGCTCGTCGATGCGCCGCGCGTTTCCGTAGTTCACGACGCGAATGCCGGCCTCGAGAGCAGCGGGGATGATGTCACGCTCGTTGCTGTCGGCAAAGTCCGGCGACACTTTCACGATCAGCGGCTTGTCGGTGGCCGCGCGCACGGCCTGCACCATCCCGCGCAGCTCGCGTGGGCGCGTGGCCCAGCCATAGACGAGTTTCGTGTTCGGCGACGAGACGTTGAACTCCACGAGATCGGCATACGCCGCCAGCCCGCCCACCAGCGCGACGTAGTCTTCCGCGGATTCGCCGGCCACGCTGAGGATCAACGGCACTCGATGGGGCAGCCGACTGACGGCCTCACGGAAGCGCGCCAGACCCGGGTTTGCGAAGCCGTTGCAGTTGACGAGTCCGGGTCCGGCGGGGCTCGTTCGGCGCACGAGATTCGGCTGGGGATGACCGGGCCGCGGCGTCTTGGTGATCGACTTCGCGGTCACAGCCCCGAAGCCCAGCCCCATGGCTCTCTGCAGAATGCGGGTGTCGTAGTACATCGCGGCCAGGATCAGCGGATTCGGCAGTCGCACTCCGCCGAGCGTTACCGCTAGCCGCGGGTCCTCGTGCCGGAACACGGACCATCGGTCCCAGGGCAGAACGCGCAGCGCATGCTGGCCCAGCGCGACGGCGGTCGGCTCGGGGAGCCGGCTCAGCAGACCTACGTAGACGAGCCGGTAGAGCAGGGCGAGCGCACGGGTCATTCAGAAAACCGACGGGAGCATAGCACGACCGTAGAATCCTTGACGGGGCCGGGGGTGACGACTAGGGTGAAAGCGATGAGCCGGATCGCGGTGGTCGCGCTGGCGCTGGTCACCGCGGCATGTGTCCACGCGCCGGCCCAGCTGGCGGCGCGGCCCGTTGCCACCAGCGTCCCCGCCTTCAGCTTCACTGACGACACATTCGCGTTCGCGAACGCCATCCGCGAGCATACGCCGCGGCCGCACCCCCCCGATTTGTACGCGAATTACTGCTTCGTCCTGGCGCGCGGTCTGCGCCAGTTCCATAAGTTCGCGCGCTTCGACCCGACCGCGGCCCGCGTCGACGCGCAGGAGTACACGCGTCTGGTACGCGCGGTCACGAGCCGCGAGCCGTGGGATCCGTCGCTGCCGGCGGCCGAGCGCGTCGTCATCCCCGGCTTTGCGAATCTGCGCGCGTTCTCCGCGGCGGAAGAAGGCGCGGTGAAGGCGGGGCTCAATGCACGCTTCTGGACGCTCGTGCACTGGACGAACTGGCGCGTGACCATGCCGCTGCCCGACGGCCACCAGGCGGCCGTGCTCGACGAGGTGCTGGATCGGGTCGCGGCGGGCGGTCTGGTACAGCTGCTGATCACGAACTGGCCCAAGCACGAGCTGAATCACACCGTGATCGCGTACGCGTATCGCGACGTTGCCGACGGCGTCGAGCTGATCGTCTGGGATCCGAATGATCCGAACGAGCCGGGCATCATCTCCTTCGACGCGCGCCAGCAGCGTTTCATCGCCAGCCACGTGTACGACACGAGCGTGGGACCGATTCGTTTGTTCAGGATGTATTACTCGTGGCTGCTGTGACGCAGGTGACGACGAGCGCCGAGCGCGCCGCCGTCATGACGACGCCGCGCTGGTACGCGCACGGATTCAATCGTGCCGGTGCATATCGCCTCGCGACGCTCGCGGCGTCCATGCTGCCGAGGGCGGTGCGCGTGAGCGTCGCCGCCGGTGTGGCGAACATCGCCTCCCTCCGATTTCCTGCCGAGCGCGCCGTCGTCCGCCGAAATCTCGCGCGCATCCTGCCCGGCACGTCGGCCCGCGAGCTCGACGCACTGGTGGCCGGCGTCTTCCGGAACTTCGCCGTGTGTTTCACCGACCTGATCACCGCCAATCGCCGCGCCGACGTCGGAACGCTCGTCGCGGGCGTCGAAGGTCTGACGGAGCTCACGCAGGCGGCGACGGCCGGCCGCGGTTTGGTCGTGCTCACCGCGCATCTCGGCAACTGGGAGCTGGCGGGTCGGACGCTGGCGCGGGACGGCGCGCGCCCGACGCATGTCGTCGTCGCGGCCGAAGCGGACCCGGCGGTCGAGCGCTTCCTGCGCGGCGGTGAGGCGCCGGTGCGTTTTGTCACGCGGAGCGCGCCCACGACGTCGCTCACGCTGCTGACTGCGCTGCGGCGCGGCGAGGTCGTCGCGCTGCAGGGCGATCGGGCGCTCGGCACGCGCGGCGATATCACACTGCCGTTCTTCGGCGTTCCTGCGCTGTTTCCCATGGGACCGTTCCTGCTCGCGCGTGCGGCGGGAGCGCCGGTGGTGCCCGCCTTCTGTCTGCTCGACGGTGACCGGCGTTATCGGATCGTCGTCGGCGCACCGTCGATGGTGCGGGCGGGTGACGAAGCGGCCGCGCTCGCCCGCTGGGTCGGCGTGCTGGAGACGATGGTGCGCCGTCATCCCACGCAATGGTTCAACTTCTACGACGTCTGGGGCGCCCCCGCATGACGCCGGCGGCGGTCGTCGCCGCGGGCGTCGCGACGCCGATCGGGCTCGACCTCGACACGTTCTGGTCGGCGTTGTGCACCGGAGTGGATGGCATCTCGGGGATCGAGCGCTTTCGGGTCGACGATCTCCGCGTCGGACGCGGCGGAGAGATCAAGAAGCTCCGTGCCCCGCGCGACGGCAGGCTCCCGCGCTGTCGTGCGTCGGCGCTGTTGACGCTCGCCGCCGACGATTTGCTCGCGCGTGCCGAGCTCGATGCCGATCCCGCGCGCGTCGCGGTCGTCGTCGGCACCGCGCTCGGCGGCGTGGAGGAAGGCGATCGAGCGCTCGCCGAGGGCGGTGTCCGGGTCGCCGCGTCCGGTCTGTACGACAGTCCTGCGCACACACTCGCGCGGCGACTGCGGGTGCGCGGGCCTGTCGTGACGGTGTCCACGGCGTGCGCCTCCGGCGCGACGGCCATGGGCGTCGGCGCGGATCTGCTCAGCGCGGGCGCCGCCGACCTCGTGGTGGCCGGCGGCTACGACGTGCTCTGTCGCTTCGTCATGCGAGGCTTCGACGCGCTCCGTTCGCTCACGCGTGAACAGGTGCGACCCTTCGACCGCCGACGCAGTGGTCTGCTGCTCGGTGAGGCCGCCGCGCTGGTGCTGATGGCGCGCGACGCCGACATGTCGCGGCCGCGGCTGGGCCGGCTGCTAGGCCATGCGAGCAGCAGCGACGGCTCGCACATCGCCGCGCCACATCCCGAGGGCCGCGGGCTCGAGCACGCCGTCCGCAATGCGCTCGCCGCGGCCGGTGTCGGCGGTGACGCCGTCGATTTCGTCAGCGCGCATGGCACCGGCACGCCACTCAACGACCGCATCGAGACCGCGGTGTTGCGCCGGGTGCTCGGCCCGCGCGCGGCGTCCGTGCCCGTCAACGCCATCAAGGGTGCGCTCGGCCACACCATGGGCGCCGCCGCGACGCTGGAAGCGATCATGTGCTTGCTCGCCTCGCGTGACGGTGTCGTGCCGGGCACGGCCGGCTACGAGGAGCCGGATCCGGCTTGCGATCTCGATGTCCGCGGCACGAGTCGTGCCGCACGGCCGCGTGTGAGTCTCAGCACGTCGCTCGGGTTCGGGGGATGCAATGCGGCTCTTGTGCTCGAGGGGACTGCGTGACGAAGATCCTCGGCGTCGGGCTGCTCACGGGCTGGGGCGCCGGCGCCGCGGCGCTGCCCGAAGACGCACGCCGCGCGGCGGGCGAACGGCGGATCGTGTCGATGGCGAGACCGGCGATCAACGGCGAGCGGTTTCGCCGGGCGACGCGTGAAAGCCTGCTCGGCGTGGCGGCCGTGGAGGCGGCGCTTCGTGATAGCGGACTCGATCGCGCAGCGGTGGCGGGCTCGCAGACGGCGCTGGTGTACGTGACAGCCGCCGCCTATGGCGCGAGCAACAAGAATTTTATCGTCGCGACGAGTCCGAGTGCGGCTCGCACCGAGGGGGGCCTGCCCGCGGCTCCGGGCGGCGGCGTGTACTTTCCGTATACAGCGCCATCCGCGGTGCCAGCCGAGGTTGCGATCGAGTACGGCTTGACCGGCGGGTATGTCATCCTTGTGGGCGGCGCTGTGGGGACCGTGGACGCGCTGTGGCAGGCCAGTGTGATGCTCGCAGCGGGACGCGCGACGCTCGCTTTGGTGCTTGCGGTGGAGACGTTCGAGGAGTGCGCCGATCTCTGGGCCCGTGGGCGCTGGGCTACGCCGCGACCACTGGTCGAAGCCGCCGCGTGCGCCGTGCTCGCGGGGCAGGGCGAGGGCGTCGAGTACGGACCGGGCGAGGTGTCGACGTTCGAAACGATGGCGGCGCGGCGCGCAGGTGAAACGCTCTCGTGCGCTCCGCTCGTGGGATTGGCGCTCGCGCGCGCGGCGGGGATGTCGAGCGCGCGCGTCACCGGGCACTGGCGCGGCCGGCGCGCCCAGGTCGTTGTGGCGACATAGGAGGCCCATGGAACAGAAAGAAGTCCTCGACGAGCTGAAAACGATCCTGGTCTCGCGTCTGAAATTCGACCCACGCCGCGCGGCGGAAACGAATGAGTCGACGGCGCTACCCAAGGGCGTGGACGGCTCCATCGGTCTCGACTCACTGGATTTCATCGAGCTCTCGATCGCCATCGAAGAGCGCTTCGGCATCGCGATGGACGAGAACGAGGATCTGACGGAGCACTTCGCCTCATTCGAAACGCTGTCGCGATTCATCGCCGGGAAGCTGCCGCCCGCATGAAGCGGGTCGTCATCACCGGCCTCGGCGCCGCCAGTCCATACGGGGCCGGAGTCGTCGCGTACTGGAAGGGCCTCTCCGCCGGTGTCTGCGCCATCCGAGACCTCACGCTGATCGAAACCGACGGCTTCCGCTGCAGGATCGGCGCGGAGGTTGCCGGAACGCTCGCGGGCTCCACACGCCGCACGCGCGCCGACCGCCTCGCTATCGGCGCCGCCGGTGAGGCACTCGCCGACGCCGGGCTCGCCGCGCGCGACCGCAGCACGGCGGCGCTCATCGTCGGGGCCGTCGGCGGCGGGATGCTCGAGGCCGAGGCCTGGTACTGGCGTCCGACACGGGACGGCGCGCGTCCGCGGACGCTACGAGCCGTGCTGCCGTCGGCCCACGCCGAGGCTGTGGCGAGTCGATTTGGTATCGGCGGCCCTCGCCACACCGTTGTGACTGCGTGTAGCTCCGGCGCCGTCGCGCTTGCCGAAGCGGCCGAGCTCATCGCCGATGGCGTGGTCGACGTGGCGCTGGCCGGCGGCGTGGACGCAATCACCCGTATCTGCTTCATGGGCTTCAACGCGTTGAAGCTCCTGGATCCGATGCCGTGCCGGCCGTTCGATCGCGACCGGCGCGGGATGTCGATCGGCGAGGGCGCCGGGTTCATGGTGCTCGAGTCCGAGGCGAGAGCCCGCGCGCGCCGCGCGCGCGTGTATGCGACGCTCGCGGGGCACGGCATGACGACCGACGCATTTCACGTCACGGCTCCGGATCCCGACGGCGATGGCATGGTGCGCGCGATGCGCGCCGCGCTGCAGCTGGCGGGTGCGGCACCGCGCGAGGTGCAGTACGCGAACGCGCACGGAACCGGCACGCCGCAGAACGACCGGATCGAGGCTCGCGCGCTGGCGCGTGTGTTCGGCGAAGGCGGTCTGCTTGTGTCGTCGAGCAAGTCGATGATCGGTCACACGATGGCTGCCGCCGGCACCCTGGAGGCCATTGCCACCGTGCTCGCGCTCGAGCACGGCGTCGTGCCGCCGACGGCGAATCTCGTCACGCCGGATCCGGAGGTTCCGTTCGACTGCGTCGCACACGCGTCGCGCGCCGCGCAGCTCACGTGCGCGGTCTCCAATTCTTTCGGCTTCGGCGGCCAGAACGTGACGCTGCTGTTCCGACGGGGCGTCGCGTGACGGAGCGGGCCG
The DNA here is from genome assembly GCA_036802765.1 of Candidatus Rokuibacteriota bacterium. Classification (GTDB taxonomy): domain Bacteria; phylum Methylomirabilota; class Methylomirabilia; order Rokubacteriales; family CSP1-6; genus AR12. The sequence continues at coordinate 9,023 of DAIRVP010000075.1, read as the reverse complement.
AAGTCGCCATCACCGGCGTCGGCGTCGTCACCAGCGCGGTCATCGGCGATTCGTCGGCGCTCGGCGCATTCCTGGCGGCACCGCCGCCGGTCGACGACGTGCTCGCCGCCGGTGCGGTGGCGGCCCTCGTCGACCCGACCGAGGCGCGCCGGCTCTCGCGCGTGTGTCAGCTGACGATCGGGGCGGCGCGAATCGCGCTGCGCGAGTCGCGGCTCGATCCCAGCATGGGGCTCGGCCTCGTCGTCGGCACCGAGTTCGGTGACCTCGCCTCGACGCATGCGTTCGCCGACGGTTTTCTCGCGCGTGGTCCCGCGGGGCTGTCCGCGCTGCTCTTCCCGAATACCGTGATGAACACGATGGTCGCGACGACCGCCATCGCCGTTGGTGCACGTGAGATGGCGCTGACCCTGAACGCGCCGACGGTGGCCGGCGAGCTGGCGGTGACCCGGGCCGCGGCCGCCGTCGCGAGCGGCCGCGTGCCCGCGATGCTGGCCGGCGGAGTGGATGAGCTCGATCCCGTCGTTGAGCGCGAGCTGGCGCACCTCGGCCTCGGTGCTGAGCATCGCGGCGAAGGCGCGGCGTTCGTCGTGCTCGAGCCGCGTGTGGCGGCTCGCGCGCGCGGCGCGACCGTCCTCGGAGAGATCAGCGCAGCGGCCTGGCGCGCGCTTCCCGCGCGTCCGTGGGGAGTGGGGCGAGCGCGCCGGTCGCACGCCATTCGCGTGGCGCTCAGCTCCGCCGGAGCGCGGCCAACCGACGTCGGCTGGGTCTACGCCTCCGGCAGCCGCGACGCGGCGCGAGATCGGTGGGAAGCCGAGGTGCTGCGCGCCGCGCTCGGGAAGAAGGCGCTCGTCTCCTCGCTCGGCCAGCAGCTCGGCCGTCACGCCGGTCTGGGCGTGCTGCGTGTCGCGGCCGCCGCGTGGACGGCGCGTTCGGGTCTGCTGCCGCTCACAGACGGCACAGCCCGTGTGGAGCAAGTACGTCCGGGACGCGGCCTCGTGCATGGCCTCGCGCGCGGCGGCGCGCACGTGGCGCTGGTGGTGAGCGCGGCGTGATCCCGTTCGTCGTCGTTCCGGCCTATGACGAAACGTCGACGATCGACGGCGTCGTCCGTCGCGCGCGGCTGCACGCGCCCGTCGTCGTGGTCGACGACGGATCCACCGACGGCACGGCCGAGGCCGCGACGCGCGCCGGCGCGGAGGTGCACCGTCATCCGCGGCGCCTCGGCAAAGCGCAGGCGTTGCGAACGGGTGTCGCGATCGCGCGCGCGCACGGCGCGACACACGTCGTGACCCTCGATGCCGACGGCCAGCACGATCCCGACGACATTCCCGCGTTGCTGGCGATGGCGACGCCGCGAACGCTGGTGATCGGCACGCGATCTCGGGGCGACGCTGCGCTGCCGGCAGGGCGCACGGAGGCGGTGCTCGTCGCCGGCTTCTTCGTCAACTGGGCCAGTGGATTGCGGCTGGCCGATACGCAGTCGGGGTTTCGCGTCTATCCGACGGAAATCTTCGACGAGATCCCGACACGGCGCGGCGGCTTCGTGTTCGAGACCGAGGTGCTCCTCGCGGCAGCCGTGCGCGGTTGGACGGTGCGCGAAGTCGGCGTCCGCGCGCTGCCGCGTGTTGCCGCGCGCAGCCGTTTCCGGCCCGTCGTCGACGGCGTCGCGATCGGTGCGCACCTGGGTGGACACACGCTCGTGCGCGCCGCGCGCGAGGCCTCGGCGGCGGCGCGCGAGGTGGCGGCGTTGGCCTCTGCGAGCCGCGCACGCGAGCGCCATGCGGCGATGCTCGAAGGCGCGGCGCCGTACGCCGGCGGCGCAGGGTGGGGAGTCATGATGGGCGTCATGGCGGCACGCTGCGCGGCCGGCCGAGTCGCGTGGTGGTGGCGTCATCCGCGGCGTCGCCGCGCGGCGGCGGCCACGACGGCGGCCCTCGGCTTGCCGCTCGTGCTGCCGCTGCTGGTGTTCGTGGCGCTGAGCGGCGTCCGCCTGCCGATGGTCAGCGCGCTCATCGAGGCGCTGTACGCGCAGGCGCGACTCGATGCTGACGATGCGCCGGCGTCGGTAACCGTGAAGACGCTGTGGACGCGATCGTGAGCGACACGTTCGACGTCGCGGTCGTCGGAGGCGGCCCGGGCGGCTCCAGCACCGCGACGTTTCTCGCGGACGGGGGCCTGCGAGTCGCGTTGTTCGAGCGCGAGCGTTTTCCGCGCTTCCACGTCGGCGAGTCGCTGATGCCCGCCACGATGCTCCTGCTCGAGGAGCTGGGCGCCAAGGCGGCGATCGAGGAGCGCGGGTTCCAGCTGAAGTACGGCGCGGAATTCCACGACGAGGAGAACGGGGCCACGCAGACCTTCTACTTTCTGCCGGGGCAGCCGTGGCCGAACTATTCGTATCAAGTTCCGCGCGCCGAGTTCGACACCGTCCTGCTGGAGCACGCGAAGAAGCGCGGTGTCACCGTTTACCAGCCGGCGACGGTCGAGGGGACCGCCTTCGACGCCGAGGGCGTGACGGTCAGCGCCAGCGGCGAGCACGGGACAACGCGGGTGCGCGCCTCGATGCTCGTCGACGCCACGGGCCGCGATGCGCTGATGGCCAGTCGCTACGGCCAGCGCCGTCGGATTCCGAATCTCGGCAAGGTGGCACTCTTCGGACATTTCAAGGGCGCTGCGCGACAGTCGGGTCTCGAGGAAGGCAACATCCGCGTCTACGTGTTCCGCGACGGTTGGTTCTGGTGGATTCCGCTCGCGGGCGACATCACCAGCGTCGGCGCCGTCTGCCATGCGCGCACCGTGAAGGCGTGGACGGGTGAGCTCGATGGTCTGCTCGACTCGATGGTCGCGCGCTGTCGCGGCGTGTCCGAGAACCTCGCGGGCGCGGTGCGGATCACGCCGGTGTACCGCCAGGCCAACTTCGCGTACGAGAACTCGCCGATCGTCGGCGATCGCTTCATCGCCGTCGGGGACGCGATCGCGTTCGTCGATCCGATTTTTTCGGGCGGCGTCTACATCGCGCTGCGGACGGGCCAGCTCGCGGCCGGAGCCATTCTCGAGGCATCTCGGGTCGGCGACTTTTCGGCGCGACGCTTCGCCCCCTATGCGCGCCGAGTGCGCACGGGGCTCGATCCGCTCTTCAAGTTCATCCACAAGTACTACGAGCCGTCGTTCTTCGATCTGTTCATGCACCCACGAAATATTTTCGGCATCTACGAGGCCGTCCTCAACGTGCTGTCGGGCGGCAACTGGGTGACGTCGCCCTGGCGTGTGCGCGTCGCCCTGCGGATCCTCTATGGCATCGCGCGTATCCAAGGATGGATGCGCCGCCGCGCCGGCCTTCCGGTCGAGTCGAGGTTGGAGTGGTAGTCCGAGCCGCAGCCCGTCGCGGGGCTGGGGCCCCGCCGGGCGAGGCGAGCCTGAGAAGAGTCGTCCGAGCCGCAGTCCGTTCCAACGTGTGATCAAGGCGCTACGCGGCGTTTTTCGCGGGTATCTGTTCACCATCGTCGGCATCGCGATCGGCGTCGCCGGTATCGTTGCGCTCGGCGCGATGGCCGAGCGCATCGTGCGCTTCATCGAAGGCGGGGACCAGTTCGTGCTCGGCCAGATCTCAGTGGCGGGACGTGGGATGGGCATGGGCACCGGTTTCACTGCCGGTGGCCTGCTCCCGGCGGCGACCGTCGAGGCGATCCGCAAGGTGGACGGCGTCGACGGCGTCCAGCCGCAGGTGCTGCTGCCGCTCAATCCAAGCACGTCGCAGTTCATGACGCTGACGCAGGAGCTGGTCATCGGCATGGATCTCTCCGTGCCGTCACCGAATCGCCACTACCGCACGCTGCCGGTGCAGCGCGGTCGCTTCCTGCAGCAGGGGGATCGGCGCAAAGCTGTCGTCGGCGCGTCCTTCGCGGCCTCTCGTAGTCTGGCGCCTGGCGCTCGGCTCGATCTCGAAGGACAGCCCTACGAAGTGGTCGGCGTCCTCGAGCGCATGCTCACCGCACCCGACCGGTTCGTCATCGTGTCGATCGAAGACGCGCGTGAGCAGTGGGTCAGCAAGGATCGGTTGCTGCGCACGGTGCTCGCGTCGGGCGGCGTGGCGCTGCGCGCACAGGACCTCAACACCGGCGCCGCCGTCGGCTGGCGCGATGGCGAGGATCCCGACGTCGTCGCGAAGCGCATCCGCGATCAGGTCGCCGGCGTGAACGTGCAGATCCCCAGTGAACTGTCGTCACTGCTACGCCAGTCCACCGCGTTCTTCTCGGCGCTGCTGGTCGGCCTCGGCTTCCTCGCGTTTGTGATCGGCGGTCTGTCGCTGGCGAATACCGTGGCCGCCGCCGTGTTCGAGCGCATCCGCGACTTCGGCGTCAAGCGCGCGCTCGGCGCCACCGACTGGCAGCTCGGGCGAGAGATTCTTGCCGAGGCGCTGGCGGTGACGCTCTCCGGTGGCGCGCTCGGCGTCGTGATCGCCCTCGCGTTGGGCCTCGGCATCGACGGTTGGGCGCGCCGCAGCGGCCAGCAGCTGTTCCTGTTCTCGCCGCGTTTGCTCGGTGGCACGCTGGTCTTCTCTGTGCTGCTCGGTGCCGCGGCTGCCGCATACGCGGCGTTGCGCATCGTGCGCTTGTCGCCCGCCGAAGCGATCCGGAGGGGCAGTGCTGCCTGAGACCGTCGTCTCCGCGCGCGGGCTCATCAAGCGCTTCCCCGCTCCCAGTGGCCCGCCGATCGACGTCCTGACCGGTGCCGACCTCGAGGTCCGCCGCGGCCAGCTGGTGGTCGTCGGAGGTCCGTCGGGCTCAGGCAAGAGCACACTCCTCAACGTGCTCGGGCTGCTCGAAGACGCCGAGGCGGGGGAAATCTGCTTCGGCGATCGCAGGGTCAGCGAGCTGGGCCGAGCGGCGAAAGGCCGCGAGCGCGGCCGGTGGCTGGGGTTCGTGTTCCAATCGTTCCTGCTCCTCCCGGCGCTGACCGCGCTCGAGAACGTGCTGCTCGCCGCGCGCTACACCACGGGCGTGGACGCCGAGCGGCGGCGCCGCGCGATGACCCTGCTCGAGCGTTTCGGCGTCGCCGAGCGCCGCGATCACCATCCGGCGCAGATGTCGGGCGGCGAGCAGCAGCGTGTCGCATTCTGTCGCGCGGTGCTGAACGATCCACCCCTCTTGCTCGCGGACGAGCCAACCGGCAATCTCGATGACGCCAATGGCGCGGCGATCCTGGCGGCCCTGCGCGATCGCGCGCGTGCCGGCGGCGCCGTCATCGTGGTGAGCCATCGTCCGGACGCGGCCGAGGGTGCCGACGCCGTCTTCACGCTGCGAGCCGGCCGGTTGCAACGGGCGGCCGCGGTGAAATGATCGAGATAAGGAGGATGCGATGAAGCTTGCGACACTCGCGGTGCTCCTCGTGCTGGTTTTTGCGTCTGTGGCCCCGGCCGCCGAGCCGGTGGCCCAGACCTTCAACACCCCCGTAGACCGCGTCTGGACGGTCACGCAGGCGGTGCTCAAGCAGCTCGGCTGGGAGATAGACAAGCAGGACCGTACGATCGGCATGATCGGCACTGAGTCACGCCGCGTGGAGGGTGAGGACTACGGCGTCTACGCCAAGGGCGTGCGGCATCGGCTGACGCTCTACGTGAAGCCCGCGAGCGACAACCGCACGACGGTGACCATCGAGCGCGAAGTGTTCAAGCGCGAGCGCATTCTCTGGATCGACAAGGACGAGCCGTTCGCGGCATCGGCGTCCACCAACCGGGACGTCGAGCGCTCGATTCTCTCGGCGATCGCCAAAGCGCTCTGATGCTGTCGACCCTCCTCTGGGTGGGCATCGCGAGCCTGCTCGGCGGCTTGGGGCACGTGATCCTCGCCAAGGGGATGAAGGTCGTCGGCGCGGAAATCGGCGGCTCGCCCATCGGCCGCACGCTTTCCAATCCCTGGGTCCTGCTCGGTGTCGCGCTGCAGGCGGCGTTCTTCTTCATCTACATGGCGCTGCTCTCGCGCGAGGACGTCAGCAAAGTGCTGCCGCTGACGACGCTCAACTACATCATCGTCGCGTGTCTCGCGCAGTTCTTGCTGGCGGAGCCCGTGACGCCGCTGCGCTGGACCGGGATCGGCTTCATCGTGCTCGGCGTGTTCCTGGTAGGGCGAACCTGACTTCGCGTCGCGCGCTGGCGACGGCGATGCTCGCCGTGGTCCTCGCGGCGCCGTTTTTGTTCACCGGTCTCGGCGCGGCGCCGTTCGACGATCCCGGCGAGGGCATGCACGCGCAGATCGCTCGCGAGCTTGCCGCCAGCGGCGATCCACTCCGGCTGACCCTCGACGGCGTCCGCTACGTCGACAAGCCGCCACTGTTGTATGTGCTGCTCGCGGGCGCGTTCGCGATCGGTGGCGCGTGCGAGTCGAGCGCACGTGCGATTGCCGCGCTCGGCGCGCTGGCCTGCGTGGCAGCCACGGCGTGGCTCGGCGCGCGACTGCTCGGCTCGACGTGGGGCATCCTCGCCGGCGTCGCCCTGCTGAGCTCGTGTGGCTTCTTCGCCTACGGCCGCTATGTGCGCCCGGAGACGATTTTTCTCGCCACGCTCAGCACCGGCTTCGCGCTGCTCTTGTGGGCAATCGTTACCGGACGGCGTCGGCTCGCCGCGGCGGGTCTGGCGACGTTCGGCCTGGCGGCACTCGCGAAGGATCCGCTGGGGGCGCTGCTGCCTCCGCTCGCCGTGGGGCTGGCGCTGATGGTGTCCGGTCGTGTGCGGCCCCTCGGCGCGTGGCTGCCGCGGCGGGGCGTGGTGGCTCTCGTGATCGTCGGCTTCGCGTGGTACGCCGTCGTCGCGCTCGTCACGCCGGGCTTCGCCTGGTACACCGTCGTCGACAATCACGTGCTCAACGTCCTGCGCACGCGACACTTTCCCGACGAGGACGTGCCGCTCACGGCGCTGGAGTTTCTCGTCGTCGCGTCATTCGGCGCCTGGCCGTGGGTGCTCGCCGCCGCGGTGGCCGTCGCGCGGCTCCTGCGCCAGCGCGGCTGGCGCGATCCGGCCGAGACGCCGTGGCTCGCGCTCGCGGTGTGGGCGGTGGGCGTCCTCGCGGTGACCGCGCTCTCGCCGTTTCGGCTCCCGCACTACGGGCTGCCGGCCTACCCGGCGATTGCGTTGCTCGCCGCCCGCGGCTGGTCCGAGAGTGGGCGCCCGCTCGCGCTGCTCCACGCCGGCGTCTTCGCCGTGCTGAGCGGCGCCTGCGCATTCGCCTGGGCGTCGGATGGCGCGCCGCTCGCGCGTGTGCTCGACGCGACCGACGTGGCCACGCGCAAGGGCGCCGCCGCCGGTGTTGCCGCGTCGCTCGAGCCCGCGCTGTTCGTCCCCGTCCTCGGTGTCGGCGCGCTCGCGTTCGGCGCCGGCGCCCTCGCGCTCGGCCTCCTCGGCACGCGCCGCGATACGCGCTTCACGGCCGCCGCCGCGACGGCACTGACGCTGCTGGCCGTGCTGCCGTGTGTTGCGCTCGGGTTGCAGACGGTCGCCGCGGCCCGGACGGTGAAGCCGATCGCGCTCGAGCTGGCGCGACAGGCGAGCGCCAACGACGTGATCGTTCACGAGGGGCCCATCGAGAATTCCGGCGCGCTCGAGTGGTACTCGGGCCGGCGGCCCGTCATCGTCGATGGGCAGCGCAGCGTGCTGGGCTTCGGCGCTTCGCGGCCCGAGAGCCGCGATGTGTTCTGGGATCGTGCGCGGCTGGCCGCAGTCTGGGGCGACGGCCGTCGCGTCTGGCTCGTGACCGGTCGTGCGGAGGATCACAGCGTGGTGCGAGCGCTTCCCGGCCGGCGGCTGATCGCGAGCGCTGGCGGGCGACGCCTGTACGTCAACCGGTGACGCCGATGCCGCAGCGGCGACGACCAAACCGCAACCGGCGACGACCATGCCGCGTGATCGGCTAAGATGGGGCGCGTGACCGTCCTCCGGACGCTGTTCCTGCACCCTCCCTCGTTTCAAGGCTTCGACGGTGGGGCGGGCTCGCGCTATCAGGCGCGGCGTGAGATCCGCTCATTCTGGTATCCCACGTGGCTCGCGCAGCCCGCCGCGCTGGTGCCCGGCTCGCGACTCGTCGATGCGCCGCCCGCCGATCTCACGCTGGCCGACGTGCTGCCGCTCGCGCGCGAGTACGAGCTGGCCGTGCTGCACACCAGCGCGCCGTCGTTCACGCACGACGTCAAGGTCGCCGAGGCGCTGAAGGGCGAGAATCCCGCGCTTCGCCTCGGCCTGGTCGGCGCGCACGTGGCGGTGCAGCGTGAGGCGGCGCTTGCGGCTTCGCCCGTGCTCGACTTCGTCTGCGGCAATGAGTTCGACTTCACGGTTCGCGAGATCGCCGAAGGGCGGCCGCTGGCCTCCGTCGCTGGCCTGTCGTATCGCGATACGGGCGGCGAGTTGCGCCGCACGCCCGAGCGCGCCGTCCTCGAAGACATGGATGCGCTGCCCTGGGTGGTCGACGTCTACGCGCGCGATCTCGACATCGAGCGCTACGCGATCGGCTATCTGCGGCATCCGTACGTCTCGCTCTACACCGGCCGCGGGTGCCGCTCGAAGTGCACGTTCTGCCTCTGGCCGCAGACCGTTGGCGGCCATCGCTACCGCACGCGCTCGGTGGACAACGTCGTCGCCGAGATCGCCCACGCCACGAAGCTGTTCCCGCGGGTGAAGGAGTACTTCTTCGACGACGACACATTCACCGACGACCTGCCACGCGCCGAGGCCATCGCGCGCGGGCTCGGGCGGCTGGGCGTCACGTGGTCGTGCAACGCCAAGCCCGACGTGCCGATGGCGAGCCTCAAAGTGTTTCGCGACAACGGACTGCGGCTGCTGCTCGTCGGCTACGAGTCGGGCAGCCAGACGATCCTCAACAACGTCCGCAAGGGGACACGGCTCGACCGCGCGCGTGAATTCACCCGCGCGGCGCGCGCGCTCGGCATTACGATCCACGGCACGTTCATCCTGGGCCTGCCGGGTGAGACGCGCGAGACGATCGAGGCCACGATCCGCTTCGCGCAGGAGATCGACCCTC
>DAIRVP010000074.1:22503-24735 GCA_036802765.1 Candidatus Rokuibacteriota bacterium | reverse complement strand
GGCGAGCCCTCCCCGCGCTCCTCGAAGATGCGCGCCGCGGCGCCGACGATGGCCGAGGAATCGAGACCGCCCGAGTGCAACGCCCCGACGGGCCAGTCCGTCCGCAGCCGCGCCGATACCGCGTCGCGAAAGGTCGCGCTGAATCGCTCGGCCAGCTCGTCGCTCGACGCCGCTTCGAGTCGATGATCAGGATCCGGCGCCCAGTACCGGCGACGGCGCAATCCGTCGCAATCCACGCTGAGTACCTCGCCCGGAGCCAGACGATGGACGCCGTGGATCAGCGTGCGGCTCTCGTCACCGGGACGAAACTCGCGGAGCAGGAATGCGAGCACCATCTCGTCGTCCGGCTCGACCGCATCGAGCGCCGGCAGCAGCGGTCGCATCTCGGAGGCGAAGGCGAACACGCCGTTGCGCCAGACGTAATGCAGCGGCTTCAGGCCGATGCGATCGCGCGCGCAGAGCAGCCGCGCGCGGCGACCGTCCCAGAGCGCGAACGCGAAATCGCCGACCAACCGCGACGGCAGCGCGTCCCCGAACCGGGCGTAAGCACGCAGCACGACCGCCTCGTCACTTTCGTCGGTGCCGGAGCCAAGCTCGAGACAGTTGTCGAGCCGACCGTCCCAGACGAGCCGCACGGCGCCGGTCGAATCGACGACCGGATGGTCGACGGCGGCGGACGCCTGCGTCGTCGCGAGCAGGCGGTGGACCATACCGATCGATCCGTCGGTCCACTGCCCCGCAGCGTCGCGGCCCCGGTGCGCCAGGCACGTACTCATCGCGTGCAGCGCGTCGCGGTCCACGTCGCCACCGCGCGATCGATAGATGCCTGCGATGCCGCTCATGCCCCGAACGCCTGCCGTAGCCACGCATTGAGCAGCACGAACGAGGACAGTCGCGCCCCGTATCGCCCGCGGCCGGCGACGTAGTCGTCCCGCATGCGGGCGGCGTATGCGCGATCGACGTACTCGAATACCGGCGCGTCGGCACAGAAGAGCTCACGCTCGATCCGCGCGGCATCGTCGCGCAGCGCCGTCGCCGGATCGGCAGACGACACATACTCCGCCTGTTGCTCGGCGCTGCGCAGCGGCAGCGCGCAGCGCAGCGCGCGCTGGACGAATTGCTTGCGGTATCCGTGGCGCACGAAGACGTCCTGCGGCACGGCCAGGAGGCATTCGACGACGCGGCGGTCGAGATAGGGATGCCGCGGCTCGATCTCGAGGCGCGCCGACTCGGCGTCCAGCTTCTCCAGCGCGAACGCGAGCACCGGCGCGGTCAACGCGCGCCACATCGCCGCCGCCATCCGCGTCTCGAAGCGAGCGGAATCTCGGGGTGCGGGCCGCCGCAAGCGCGCGACGCTGGGCCGCAGCCACGGTGGAGCGTCGCGACCGGCGAGACCCCGGACCGTACGCCGCAGCCGCGGTGATAGCGCCGACCACAACACGTCAACGGTGGCGGTACGTCCACCGTTGCCGTATGCGTTGGCCAGGGCCCGCGCCTCGCGCCAGGCCCGACTGGCGCGCCCGGCGCGAACACGATCGGCCAGCGCTCCACGCTCGCCGGCGCTCGAGAGCTGGTCGCCGCCGATGCCGGTCAGGAGGACCCGGAAGTCACGGGCGGCGCCGGGCGCGAGCAACGCCGTCAGGACTGGATGAGCCTCGTCGTTGGGCGGCTCGGGCGACGCGAGCAGCATCTCGAGCAGCGGCAGCCCGGCGCGCGTGCGCGGCGCCGCGATGGCGCCAGCCGTCGTGAGAGCAGTGATGGCCTCCCAGTCCTCGACGAGAAATCCGTCGTGCAGATAGGTCAGCGCGTTCATCGACCGATCGTGACCGCGCATCGCACCGGCGACGGCGGCGACCAGCGTCGAGTCGATGCCGCCGCTCAAAAGGATGCCCGGCGACGAGGCATCGATGAGCCGCGCTCCCACCGCGTCGCGAAACCGTGCGGCAAAATCGCGCGCATGATCGTCAGCACTGTGAGCGCGCGTCGCGCCGTCGGGTGTCCACGCGCGGCGCACCGACAGGCCGCGCGGCCCGACGCTCAGCACGTGGCCGGGAGGCACGCGACGAATGCCGTCGAAGAACGTCGCACCGGGATCGCGGAAATCCATCAGGAGGTAATCGGCGATCGTCGCGGCGTCCGGGCGTCGCCGGATCGACGCATCGTGGAACAGCGCGCCGACCTCGGACGCGAACAGGAGCCGCCGACCGTCCCAGTGGACGTAGAGCGGCTTCG
>DAIRVP010000074.1:0-22403 GCA_036802765.1 Candidatus Rokuibacteriota bacterium | reverse complement strand
GGCCGACCGTCGACATGGAAGACGCCGGCGATCCCGCTCATCAGGCCGCGCTTTCGGACCGCGCCGTGACGACGACCGCAAGAATCGGTGCGTACGCGTCGGTGTCCGACGCGGTCAGCAAGGGACGGCCGTCGTGCTCCAACCACGCGTGCGCGGTGAGATGTCCGGCGTGGCGCGCGACGCCGACCCGCAGCGTGGCGGACGTGCCCTGGCGGGCGAGCATCCAGGCGGTGACCAGCGCGAGGGGCAGGCACCGCGCGCCCGGCGCATAGCGCGCCGCCGCGCCGACGAGCCAGGCGACACGCTCGGGATCGAGCGGGGCGCCCCGCGCGCCGCGGGTCGAGGAAAGCAGCTGAGGCAACGGACGCAGCCGAAGAAGCAGAGGTGCCAGCAACAGCAGTGCCCACGCCCGCAGCAGCGCGCGTCGCTCAGCAGGCGTGAGGCGCCGCAGCTCAGCGAGCCGCCGCCTCACCGTCCATCGTCCAGATCAACGAGGTCGTTGTCTCGCAGCGTCGCGAGGAATCGCTCGAGATCCGCGCGGCACACGCTTGCGTCGACCTCGTACTCCTCGGTGATGGCGCCGACGATCTGGTCCACGGTGCGGCCGTCGTCGATGAGCGCCCAGATCCGCGTGCCGATGGGATCGAGGCCGAAGTACACGCCCGTCGCCAGGTTGAGGAGCACCAGCTCGCCCTCGAGATCGCGGAAGACGACGTCCTTTCGGATCCGGATGGCGGCGTCCCGCGCGCCGGGCATGGCGGGAGCCTAGCACAAGGGTTCATAACCATCACGCTTGGGCCGGACTTCATCGTATGATCGTGGCGCGTGAGCGAAGCGACCCGGTGGCCCGAGACACGCACCCGGCACGGAGCCGTCGCCTCCCCTCACGCTCTCGCCTCCGACGCCGGCCTCGCGATCTTGCGCGCCGGCGGTAACGCGCTCGACGCTGCCATCGCCGCCGCCGCGACGATTGCCGTCGTCTATCCGCACATGAACGGCGTCGGCGGCGACAACGTGTGGCTCGTGTACGACGCCGGCCGGCAGCGGCTGCGCGCCCTCAACGGAGCCGGACGCGCGGCGCGCACCGCGGACTTACCGACGTATCGCGCACGCTTCGGCGCGGCCATTCCCACGCGCGGCGGCGCCGCGGCGCTCACGGTGCCGGGCGCGGTGTCGGGCTGGTGGGCGGCGCATCGCTACAGCCGCGAGACGATGAAGTCGCCGATCGCCTGGGCAGATTTGCTCGAGGCCGCCATCGCGCACGCGCGCGAGGGGATCGACGTCTCGGCCGGCCAGCGCCGCGTGACGGCGGCGACGCCGGCGCTGTTCGCCGCGGGCGTCGCCGACGAGGTGCGTCGCACGCTGTGGCCGCTCTACCATCCCGATCGCCTCGCCAGCGGACGGCTGACGCAACCCGCGCTTGCCGACACGCTCAGCGCCATCGCCAGCGGCGGCGCGGAGGAGTTTTATCGCGGGCCGCTCGGTCAGCGGCTGGCCGCCGGCGCGGCCGCCGTCGGCAGCCCGCTCACGGTCGACGATTTCGCCAAGCACGAGGCGAACTGGACGGAGCCGGTGCGCCTGCCGTATCGCGGCGGCGAGGTAGCGAGCTTTCCGCCGCCGGCTCAGGGCTTCGCGGCGCTCGCGATCCTCGGGCTGCTGGAAGGCTTCGATGTCGCCACGCTCGACGACGCGGACCTCGTGCATCTCACCGTCGAGGCGACGAAGCTCGCGTTCGAGGACCGCGACCTCTGGCTGGCGGATCCGGACTTCGTCGACGTGCCCGTCGCCGTGGCCTTGAACCGCGACCGGCTGGCGACGCGGCGTCGCCTCATCTCTCGCCGAGCGGCGCGGGCCGTCGACGGCGCGCCGGCCGGCGGGGACACGATTGCGGTGGCGACTGCCGACGGCGACGGCAACGCCGTGTCGGTGATCCAGAGCCTCTATCACGAGTTCGGCGCCGGCGTGGTGGCCGGCGACACCGGCGTGCTGCTGCAGAATCGCGGCGCGTTCTTCTCGCTGGACCCGGCGCATCCCAACTGCCTGGCGCCGCGCAAGCGCACCGCCACGACGCTGATTCCATCGATGTACCTCGCCGGCGGCCGCCCGCGCTTCGTCTACGGGACGATGGGCGGCGAAGGCCAGCCGCAGACGCAGGCCGCGCTCGTCATGCGCCTGGTCGATCGCGGCCTCGGTCCGCAGGCCGCGGTGGAGGCGCCGCGCTGGTTGTTCGGGCGCACGTGGGGCGAGCCGACGAAGGCGCTACGCGTCGAGTCGCGCTTTCCAGAGACGGTGGCCGCTCGCTTACGCGAGCGCGGCCATCAAGTGCAGGTCGTGGAGCCATGGAGCGATCTCATGGGCCACGCGCAGGTCGTCGCGCTCGACGCCGACGGTTTGCGTGCGGGCTCCGACCCCCGCGCCGACGGCGCGGCGAAAGGCTGGTGACTATGTCCGCGTGGCGGTGGGGTGTCTTCATGGTCTCGTACTACGTGGGCCGCGGCCTGATTCGTGCCGCGCGCGTGCTCGCGTATGCGACCGCCGGCGTGCTCACGCGCCGAGAGATCGGGCGCGCGGCGGCGGGGCGCTGGAGTGATTTCGGGATCGACGAGACCTACGTGATGTCGGGCCTCTTCACCTGGGAGGAGAACTTCTACTTCCGATTCCTCAAGCCCGACGATCACATCCTCATCGTCGGCGCCGGCTCCGGTCGCGACCTGATCGGCTTGCGCCGCGCCGGCTATCGCGCCGACGGGCTCGAGCCGTCCGAGACCGCGCTGACGCTCGCGCGCACGATGTGCGCCAAGGCCGGCGTCCAGGCCGATTTCCACATCGGCTGGATCGAGACGGCGGAGATTCCGGAGAAGTACGACGTCTTCATCTTCTCCTGGTATTGCTACAGCTACATCTGCGATCGCGCCACGCGCGTCGGTGCGCTGCGCGCGGCGAGCCGGCATCTGGCACCGAACGGGCGCATCGTCCTCAGTTACACCGTCACCGAGCCGGTGACCCGCTTCCTGCCGCGCGCCGTCGCCGAGAGTGTGGGTCGCCTCACGGGATCCGACTGGAGCCCGCTGCCGACCGACGTGATCATGTTCGAGCACGGCGGCCTGCACTTCGAGCACCAGTTCGTGCCGGGCGAGATCGAATCCGAAGTCGCCGAGGCGGGGCTGCGCATCGCCGCGCACCAGGTCGGCGACGACGGACTGATCATGCTCATGATGGACGACTGAGGCCTACTTCGGTCTGACGAGCTTCTCGAACACGACGAACGCCGAGCGGCGACTGTCCTCCAGCGCGCGGCGCACGTCCGCCTCGCCGCGGCCGGCACCTTGCTGGAGCAGCGTCTCGAAGAAGGCCGTGTAGAACGCATCCGGATACACGAGCACGCTGAGGCGCGCGCCGACGGCGCCGGCCTCGAGCGGGCGCGCGTATGCCAGCTCTGCCCGTTCGCCTGGAGCCAGCCGGGTGTCCGAGAGCTCGCGCTCGAGATCCAGCGTCACCTCGCGTCCGATGCGCCGCTCCATACGGCTGCCCGGGACCGGACGGCCGGCCGCGTCGACCAGCTCCGCACGCAAGACGACGAGCGGCGTGACGTACGTCGGGAAGCGATGGCCCACACCGCTGTTCTCGACGACGAGCCGTGAGCCGAACGCGCCGGTCGTACGCTGGTCTTCGATCACGGTGATCGTCAGGCCGGCGCGCACCATATCCGGGTCGTGGATGCCGCGCCACAGATGACGACGGTCGGGCATGTGGCAGTCCTGGCATTGCACGCCGGCCGCGGCAAAGCGACTCGCCTTCCACTCCGCGTAGGTGTTCTCCAGCGGTTTGCCGTTCAACGCGTAGCCCTCTGACCCGAATTGATGGCAGCCGCGGCAGAACTCCGACGCCAGGTACGCCGGCGTGCGCGTCACGCCGCCGTGCGGAAGCGTGTCGCGCGGCGCTGCGCTGGCGAGCGACCCGTCGCGACGCGGCGGACCGAAGCGCGCATGCTGGCGCACGTGACAGGCCGCGCATGGCACGCCGCGCGCGCGCAGCGCCGGATCGAACGCGGGATTCGGGGCCAGCGTCTCGGCGATCACCGGCGCTTGCTCCGCGAGCGGCGCGTGGCAATTCTGGCAAGCGAGCGCCGTGCGCGGCTCGCGCGCTTGCAGCTCGACGAGCTGACCAACCACTCCCGGGCCCATCGCCGAAGCGTGCGTGCTCGTGCGCCAGTCGGCGAGCTGCGCGGGATGGCACGTGCCGCACGCTTCCGGCTCGAGCGAAGCCTCGAGCGCCGTGTAGCGTGGCGGCGGCGGGCCCTGCGGTGCCAACGGTACACGCCAGTGTCGCGCGATGAAGGTCTCCACCGATTCGGTGCGCGCGGTCAGCGCTCCGCCTGCACAGCCGGCGAGCAGGAGGGCGCAGGCCGCCCACGAGCGCGATCGCATGGGACACATCATATGCTCGCCTCGGACGACGGGAGCCAGCATCACGCCTCGCGGGACTAGAATGCGCCGTGCGAATCTGTGCCCTCGGCTGGCGAGCGGACGCCGCTCTCCGCGACAGCGGAGGCGAGACGCGCGTGCTGGCCGCACTGAGCGCGTCGGTGTACGTCGAAGCCGGCGATGAGCTGCTCTGGATCGGTGGGGCCGATGCGACGTTGCATGCGCGTGCCATTCTCGTTGCCGAAGCTTCGACCGTCGTGGCGAAGAGCCAGACCGGGGATTCGCTTCGCCTGCCGCGAGCGAGCGGACTCCGCCCGTGGCGGCCCGGTGCCATGGCCGCGACGAGGGTCAGCGCGACCGCAATGCGGGACGGCGCCGCGCGATTCGTGACGCTCGCGACGAAGCTGGGCGAGCCGCGTGGATTCGGCGCATGGCTGCTCCGCATCCCGATGACATTTCCGCTCGAAGCCGCCCGACCGCACGTCGATGAGCTGACGGCCGCGTGTGCCGCCGACGATCCCGCGCGCGCCGCGGCCGCCGCAGCAATGTTGGTCGGACTCGGACCTGGGCTCACGCCAGCCGGTGACGACTTCACCGGCGGCGTCTTCTTCGCCCGCGCGCTGCTCGCGCGCGCCGGCGTGATCGACGCCGACGCCTGGGCGGCGGCCGCTTCAGCGGTCAGAACGGCTGCGCGACGGCTCACGCATCGGATCGGCGCAACGCTGCTCGGCGATCTGCTCGTCGGCGAAGGCTGGGCGCCGCTGCACGATCTCGCCGCCGGCCTGGAACATGGCGACGACGGCGCGACGCTCGCCGCCGCGCGACGGCTCGTCGGTCTTGGTCACTCGTCCGGCTGGGATCTCCTCGCGGGCTTCGTCGCCGGTGCGCGCGTCTGACGGCACCGGACGTGCAGCAGGCCAGCCGGGAGGAGGACAGGTGATGAGGACTCAGGCTGAGCGCACGGGGAATCTTGGTGATCCAGAGCGGCTCGCATTGACCATTGCGGGCGGGGCGCTGCTTGTTTTCGGGTTGAGCCGGGTGTCGCTACGCGGAGTACTCCTGGTCGCCATCGGAAGCGCCCTCGGCTACCGCGGCATCACGGGCCGCTCCTTGCTCTATGACGGCCTGGGCATCGACCTCGGCGGCGGCCAGGGCTGGCGCGCCATCGCCAGCCGGAAGGTCGGCAACCTGGGCGTCAAGATCGACGAATCGATCGTCGTCAATGCGCCGCCGCAGCGTGTCTACGGCATCTGGCGCAACCTCGAAAACTTTCCCCGCCTGCTGTCGAATGTGCAGCGCGTCGAGATTCTCGACCGAACCCGCTCGCGCTGGACGGTGAAAGGGCCCGCCGGCACACCGATCTCCTGGGATGCCGAGCTGATCAACGACAAGCCCGGCGAAATCATCGCGTGGCGCACGATCGATAGCTCGCTGGTGAACCACGCGGGGTCGGTGAGGTTCGAGCCGGTTGCCCAGGGCACGCGCGTCGATGTGTCGCTGCAGTACGATCCGCCGGGCGGTCGTTTCGGTCATGCGGTCGCGTCGCTCGTGTCCGCGGACGCCGGCGCGCAGACGGCGCGTGATCTCGAGGAGTTCAAGCGCGCCGTCGAGGACGGTCGTTTGGCGGCATAGCCGGGCCGCGGTACAGTAGCGGGGCAACAGCGCCATTCCACTGCGGAGGCATCCGTGGATCCCTATCGTCTGCCCCGGACGGCCGTGCCGTCCCGCTACGACATCCGGCTCGAGCCCGACTTCACCACGCTGACGTTCCGCGGGCAGGAAAGCGTCGCCCTCGACGTGACGGAGACGATCTCGGAGATCGTGCTCAACGCGATCGAGCTCGCGATCGACTCCGCGAGCCTCGAGAACGACCGCGGCGACACGATCCGCGCAACGGCAACGATGGACGACAGCGCCGAGCGCTGCCGACTCGCGCTCGCCTCGCCGGCGGCGCGTGGGCGCTGGCGCCTGCGGCTGGCGTTCCGCGGCACCCTGAACGACAAGCTGCGCGGCTTCTATCGCTCCGTCTACAAGGACCCGAGCGGCGTCTCGCGCACGATGGCCGCCACGCAGTTCGAGGCGACGGATGCGCGGCGGGCGTTCCCCTGCTGGGACGAGCCGTCGTTCAAGGCGGTGTTCGCGGTGACGCTCGCCATCGACCCCGCGCTGACGGCGGTGTCGAACACCGCGATCGTGTCCGAGACGTCGGAGAACGGCCGCAAGGTCGTTCGCTTCGCCGACACGATCGTCATGTCGACGTATCTGGTGGCGTTCGTCGTCGGTGAGCTGGAAGCGACCGATGCGATACCGATCGGGCGCACGCCGCTGAGAGTCTGGTGCGTGCCGGGCAAGAAGCACCTCGCGCAATTTGGCCAGGAGATCGGCGCCGCGTCGCTCGCGTTCTTCGAGGACTACTACGGACTGCCCTATCCCGGCGACAAGCTGGACCTCCTTGCGATTCCCGACTTCGCGGCCGGCGCCATGGAGAACCTCGGAGCGATCACATTCCGCGAAACCGCGCTGCTGGTCGACGAGACGGCCGCGTCCCACGCCGAGCTCGAGCGCGTCGCCGACGTGGTCGCACACGAGAACGCGCACATGTGGTTCGGCGACCTCGTGACGATGACGTGGTGGAACGGCATCTGGCTCAACGAAGCCTTCGCGACGTTCATGGAGATGCTGGCCGTCGATGCGTGGAAACCCGAATGGCAGCGCTGGAACACGTTCGGTGTCTCGCGCGCGGCCGCGCTCTCGCTCGACGGCCTACACAGCACGCGCCCGATCGAGTTTCCGGTGACGTCGCCGCGGGACGCCGACGCGATGTTCGACGTGCTCACCTACGAAAAGGGCGCCGCCGTGCTGCGCATGCTCGAGCAGTATCTGGGCGCGGTCGTCTTTCGCGAAGGCGTGCGCGGCTATCTATTGGCGCACCGCTTCGCCAACGCCGACACCGGCGATCTGTGGGCAGCCCTCGGTCGCGCCTCGCAACAGCCGATCCCGGCCGTCATGGACGGCTGGATCTTCCGCCCGGGCTATCCCGTCGTCACGGTCAGTCGCGACCCGGGTGGGCATCTGGTGCTCTCGCAGCAGCGCTTCAATTACCTGCGCGAGCCGCTGCCGTCTGCAACAGCCGAGCCCGAGCAGCCGTGGCAGGTGCCGATCCAGCTACGCCTCTACGCCGGCGGCCGCCAGAGCGAAGAGCGCGTGCTGCTCTCGGACCGCGAGGCGCGCCTGCGCGTGGGCGCCGGCGCCGAGCGCGTCGTCGCCAACGCCGGGGGCCACGGCTTCTATCGCGTACGGTATGCGCCCGACCTGCTCGACGCGCTGCTCCAGCGCATCGAGGCGCTGGCGCCGATCGAGCGCTTCAATCTCGTCAACGACGCCTGGGCGCTCGCGGTGGCCGGCCTCATGCCGCTCACCGCCTACCTCGATCTCACCGCGCGATTCCGCGACGAGCGCGACCGCAACGTCTGGTCCGTGCTGCTGGGGTCGTTCAACACGCTCAATCGCATCCTCGAGCCGTCCGATCGGCGACGATTCGAAGCGTTCGTCCGCGACCGTGCCGCCGCGGCCTTCGAAGCGCTGGGCTGGACGCCACGCACCGGTGAAGACGAGCTGACGCGGCAGCTTCGCGGCGATCTCGTGCGCGCGCTCGGCGTGCTCGGCAACGACGCGAGCGTGCAGGCTCGTGCGGTCGAAGTCTACCGGGCGTATCTCGCGGATTCCGGCGCCGTCGACCCCAATGTGCTGCCCGCGGTCATCGCGGTGCTCGCGCACACGGGGGACGCCGGACGGTACGAGGATTTCCTCCGGCGCTTCCGCTCGGCGGGCACGCCTCAAGAGGAACAGCGCTACCTGTATGCGCTGGCCGGCTTCCGCGAGGCGCAGCTCATGCGCCAGACGCTCGAGCGCGCGGTGAACGGCGAGATTCGCACGCAGGACGCCCCGTTCGTCGTGCGCAGCATGCTCATGAGCGTGGACGCGCGCGAGCTTGCCTGGGACTTCGTCAAGCAGCACTGGGACACGATGGATCGCCTCTATCCCAAACACGGCATGCGGCGACTGGCCGAAGGGGTAACCGGCCTGGCGACGCCGGTGCTCGAGGCCGACATCACGCGCTTCTTCGCCGAGAAGAAGCCGCAGTTCGGTGGCAAGGTCCTCTCCCAGTATCTCGAGCAGCTGCACGTCGCCGTGGCGTTACGTGGGCGGGAAACCGCAGCCCTGCAGGGCTATCTCTCGAAGTTCGCCTGAGCCGGAGACCGTCATGCGTGCTCCGCTCGTTCTGCTGGTGATTCTGGCGCTGCTCCCATCAACCGTCGCGGCGCAGCACTCCGGACACCAGCACACGCCCGGTGCGCCCTCTGACGGTCACCTGAGAGCCCAGGCATGTCTCGACGAGTTCGACGCCGTCGTGAGTGACGGGCGCGGCTTCGGCATGGCGTTCGCTGCGGACCAGAACGGCTATCCGGGACCGATGCACGTGCTGGAGCTGAAGGACCGGCTGGCGCTTACCGCCGAGCAGGAGGCGCGGGTACGCGCGGTGATGCACGCGATGTTCGCCGAATCGAAACCGAAGAGTGCGCGGCTGCTCGAGGCGGAGAAGCGGCTGCGCGCGCTCTTCTCCGGCGGAGGCGCCGACGAGACGGCCGTCCGGGCGGCGACGGCAGAGGTAGAGCACGCCCGCGCCGACGTGCGCCTCGTCCACCTGCTCGCTCACTTGAAAACGCGCGAGCTACTGACCGATGCGCAGCGCCGCGCGTATCAGGAGGCGCGCTGGGCGACTGGCCGCTAGTCGCCGCCGTTCCTACGGCAGACTGATCGGCTCGTCGACGTAGACGGTGTACTGCCGCGGCCGGCCCCGCCCGGCGTCGGCGGGATCGACGTACACGATCGACGACTGACCGCGGATCTCGCGCGGCAGAATCGAAACGCGAACGAACGTCGTCGGCGTCTCCGGCGAGGCTTTAGCCAGGACGGGCTCGCGGCCGCTCTCGAACCAGGCGTCGCCGGGCAGCATGAGCCGCGGCGGCCGATCGCCGACAGTGACCTCGAGCGTGCCGGCGAGGAGGCAGCGAATTCCACCGCCCTTGTGTCCGTGGGGCAGCGCGACGCCGCCGGGCGCGAAGTCGACGCGGTCGCAGCGCATCAGCCAGGCGCGCGCGGGATCGAGATCGATTGGGTGCTCCAACAGCCGGCGGGATTGCGACGATTCGCGTTCGTCCGCTTTACCGGCGGCGATCAACTCGAAGCGCAACACCACCGCGGGCGCATCGGCGGCAACGACGACTTCGCCGACGCCATGCCACGCGGCATTTGTTGTAGCGGGGTCCGCGAGCCCGGCTTGAGCCGTGGGTGGCCTGCTCTCGATACGCGTGGCTCCGTTCCGCGTGTACAGGACGCGCGGCGTCGGCGGCAGCGCGAGGCGTGAGCCGGGACCGAGCCGATCCTCGGTCAGGCGCAGCGCGAAGCTCACCCGCGAATTTCCACACCGAGCACCAGCGAGGCGAGTCGGCCGAGGCCGAAGCTGATGAGCCCGGAGGCCGCGGCCAGCGCGGCCACCTCGAACCCCGAGCGCAGCGCCGATACGCCGGCCACGCGCGCCTTCAGCACGCCGACACAGAAGAGCGCCACCAGCGTGAGCACGGCCGACACCCCGAGCGCCCCCAGCCCTTGTATGACGACGAAGGGCAACAGCGGCACGATCGAGGCGAGACCGAATGCCACCGCCATCACCAGGGCATCGCGGACCGGCGCTCCGAGCCGCTGCGGCGCGAGGCCGAGCTCGAAGATCGACAGCGCGGACAGCAAGATGTCCGGATGACGGGCGATGCGCCGCGCCACCTCTGCGGCGTCCGTTCGCGCCATCCCGCGTGCGGCGAGCGCAGCGATCAGCTCCGCGATTTCCTCGCCCTGATGCTCGCGGATCTCACGCCGCTCGCGCTCCAGCTCGCGCTCATAGAGCTGGCGCTGGGCGCGCGACGAGAGAAACGTGCCGATGGACATCGACAGCACGCCCGCCATCGCGGAGACGGCGCCCCCGAGCAGCACGACGAGCGGGCCGACGCCCGCGGCGGCGAGTCCCGCGACCACCGCGAATGTGGACACGAGACCGTCCTGCGTGCCGAAGACGACCTCGCGGATGGACGCCAGCCGCTCGATTCGTCTGGGCTCGGTGTCGAGCTCCGACATGTGAGCGCGACCGTCCATGCGGCGCATGGTGGCCGCCGTCACGCCCCCGGTGCCGGCCGCGACGCCTGGCCCACGGGGGACAGTGACCGGCGCCGCGCGGGCAGATGCCGAGGCGGCCGCGGCCGTCGATGCGGACGCCGGCGCGGCGATCGACGATGCGGTCGCCGACGCCGACGTGACGGGCGCGCCGTCGAACGTGGCAAGCGCGTGACGGAACATGTCGCGGTGATGCCGCTCCCGCTCCAGCGCCAGGCGGAACGAGGCCGCGGCGTCAGGCCGGCCGTCCTCTTCGGCCTCGCGGATCATCCGCGGCAGCGTGACGTCGATCTCCAGTATCTCGCCGGTGGCGGCGACGGCGAGGTTCTCGCGGGTGGGGCCGACCGCGCCCATCGTGCGCAGGTGCTCCAGGGCGTGAATCGTCTCGGCGCCGGCCGCCTCGAAGAACAGCTGCGCGATATCCGCGCGGCCCTCGGCGAGCGCCCGGATCCCGTAGGCGAGATAGCGACGGTTGGCGTCGGCCTCGCCAGCGAGCGCGACCTGAAGGTTCGCGTCCGTGCGGCTCGACGGCATGCGCGCATTGTACTCGGGCCGGTCGCTTTGTGCCGCGGCCCGCTCCCGTGTTAGGGTCACAAGACCATGAGAGCGGCGTTCGCCTTTGTCCTTGTGGCTTGCACGATCCTGGCGCCGACGCTGACGTCCGCCGTCTCCGTTCAGGAAGCGCTCTTGATCGCGAAGCCCGCCGTCGCGCTGGTGACGGCCGAGGTGCGCGCGGAGGTCACGCTCAATTGCGGGCAAGGGACGAAGACCGTCCGTCCCACGCCGTTCGTCGAAACCGGGACCGGTTGGTTCGTCGACGGCAGGGGTTATCTGATCACCAACGCTCACGTCGTCGATCCCGTGCACCGGCTCCCACCCTGGGTGACGCACGAGCTGAAGAAGAACGCGATCGATCAAGCGTGCGTCGATCCCGCCCTCCGCGCGCAGGGCAAGATGCGCGGCCAGATGCCCGAGATGGAGGAGTCCATCCGGCGGGACGCGACGGCGCGGGCGATGAGCTCGGCGCAGGTGACGCCGACGCCGCAGCTGACGGTGCTGCTGTCGAGCGGCGTCAGCCTCAAGGCGGAGGTCGTGAAGTTCAGTCCGCCGCTGGGCTTCGACATCAACGGCAAGGCGGCGGCCGACTCCGGCCGCGATCTCGCCCTGCTGCGGGTGAAGGAAGGCGACTATCCCGCCATCCGGTTGAGCGACGGCGATGTGCGGATCGGTGATCCGATTCACATCATCGGCTTCCCAGGTGTCGTCCTGTCGCACGAGCTGCTGAGCAAGTCGCTGGACGCGACGGTGACCAACGGCGCCGTCTCAAGCTTCAAGAAGGACGCGATCGGCCAGGACTTCATCCAGACCGACGCGGCGGCGGCGCACGGCAACTCCGGCGGGCCGGCTGTGGGGGACGACGCGCGGCTCGTCGGTGTGCTCACGGCCACGACGCTGTCCGGCTCCAGCGGCGCGATCGTGCAGGGCTTCAACTTCGTCATCCCCGCGCGCGATGTACGCAAGTTCCTCGAGGACACGCCGGTGCGTCCCGGTGAGAGCCGGTTCAATGCCGCGTGGCTGGCCGGCCTGGACGCGCTGTTTGCCGACAGCTATTCGACGGCGGTGGCGCGCCTCAAAGAGGCGAACGCGATGCAGCCGAACCTCACCGACGTCAAATACACGCTCGCCGAAGCGGAGCGCAAGCTCAAGAATCCGCCGCCGCGGCCGTTCCCGTGGGCCTGGGTCACGCTCGGCGTCACGCTGCTCAGCGCGGGGATCTACGGCAGCATGTTCGGCAGACGCTGGTGGAAGAACCGCTACCGGATCCTGCCCGCGCAGGTGATCGCGGCCATCGAGAGCGGGCGCAACCCCCAGCTGGTGGATGCGCGCACGAAGACCGACTTCGAGACGAGCCCCCTGCGGCTGCCGGGCGCCGTGCGGCTCGATCCCGACGCAGTGCTGGCCGGCAAGCCCGAGGCGGAGCCCAACGTCGAGCGCGAGCAGCTCGTCGTGGTGTACGACACGAGCCCCAGCGAGGTGACAGCCGAAAAGGTTGCGGCGGCGCTGCGCACCCGCGGATTCAAGAGCGTGCGGATCCTCAAGGGCGGGCTCGGCGGCTGGACGAACGCGCGGCTGCCGGTGGAATCGAAGTCGTACCTGCCCTCGATCGGGCTCGAGATGTACAAGAATCTGACGGTCGGCGACCTGGAGCGCCGCGCGTTCAAGCCCCAGGAGCTCATCTTCAGGGAAGGCGACGACCCCAAAGGTGAGGCGTTCGTCGTCCACGCCGGCACGGTCCAAATCAAGCGGACATTCGATGGCGCCGAAAAGGTGCTCTCCACCCTCGGCGAAGGCGAGCTGTTCGGCGATCTCGGTCTGTTCCGCTCGGCGCCGCGCTCGGCCGACGCCGTCGCCGCGACCGACGTCGAGCTGCTCGTGCTCAAGCACGAACGGCTCGACTGGCTGATTCGCAACCGTCCTCAGCTCACCGCCGAGGTCGTGCGCCGCCTCGCCAACTGGGTCGTGCAGACCGACCGCGAGCGCGCGCTCTCGAACCGCTGAGCGCTCCCGTCCGCGTCCTCGTTCAGCGTCTCGATCCGGACCTACCCCTGCCGTCCTACGCCCGCGCCGATGACGCCGGGCTCGATCTCTACGCGCGCGCCTCGGTGACCCTCGGTCCGGGCGCGCGCGCCGCCATCGACACCGGGCTCGCCATCGCGCTGCCGCCGGGATATGCGGGTTTCGTCGTACCCCGCTCCGGCCTCGCGCTCCGCCACGGGTTGAGTCTCGTCAACACGCCCGGTCTCATCGATGCGGGCTATCGCGGCGAGATCCGCGTGATCCTGATCAACCACGACCCGACCACGGCGGTCACGCTCGGGCGCGGGGACCGCATCGCCCAGCTGGTCGTGCAGCGCGTGGAGCAGGTCGAGCTTACAGAAGTGACGACACTGCCAGAGAGCGCGCGCGGCGCCGGAGGCTTCGGCTCGACCGGAAGTTGACGCCGCGCGAGTCTTGGCGCCCACGCATCTCACCGCTCTTCTTGGCCCAAGATCAGCGCGGCGACCGCGCTAGCAAATCCTTCTTCGACATCGTCGATGCGTGTGACCGCGCCGTAGATCCCTCCCCACGCAAACGTCTTCGTAACCTCATATCGGCCGAGCGTGTTCTGCGTCGCCTGATCTTCAAGAACAACGTGCCGCGTCGATATGCATCTGCCCGAGACCGGCAAGCATGAATCGCGCGAAGGAGTTGCCCTTGTCATACCGCGTAACGTTCACCGAAGCAGGCGAGAAATCCGCTCCTTGTCGGTTGGGGACAGCGTGACGCCGCTGTCGGCCTGAACCTCGAGGGCGAGGTTCGAGAACGTCGTGATGTTCGTGCCCGCTTTCAAGGGCGAGACGGGATTGATACCGCCGGGGCTGGTCGCGCAGCCACTCACCAGTTGAGCGACACACATGACCGCGACGAGCAGCCACAGAGACCATTTCATGAGTCCCTCCCCGCTACGACCATTCGATCGGCATTGCGCAGGTGCGTTATCGCCACCAGTCGTCAGCAACACCGGAAGCGTAATGAGGGTGGTGTCACGGGAGCGTCACAGAGAACGGGGGGACCGTGTGGGTCCCCCCGTCAAACATCGGAAAGGGCGAGCGCAGAAAAACGCGGCGCGAGACCGCGCGCTTACTGGGCCTTCACCATGAAGTGCGCGCGGCGATTCTTCGCCCAGCACTCCTCGCTGTGCTCGGAGCACATCGGTCGCTCTTCACCGTACGAGATGATCGTGATGCGCGCCGTCCGCACGCCGTGCGCGGCGAGGTAGTTCTGCGTGGCCTTCGCGCGGCGCTCGCCGAGCGCGACGTTGTAGGCGTCGGTGCCACGCTCGTCGCAGTGGCCCTCGATCAGCACGAGGTGCTTCGGGTTGGCCTTGAGCCACTCCGCATGCGTGTCGAGCGTCTTCATCGAGTCCGCGGTCAGCTCGTACTTATCGAAGTCGAAGTGGATGTCGCTGAGACTATCGGCGACGCGGAAGCCCTCGAGGCGCGGCCGCGTGGTCGAGCCGACCGATGACGCCTGCCGCGTGCCGCCACCGCTCTGAGATGATGAGCGGGACCCGTCGGGCGTTGTCATCGACGTGCCCGACGGCGCCGGGGCCGCCGTCGTCGACGTCGCCGGCGTCATGGCGCAGCCCGCCGCCAGGCTCACCAGCAGGAATGCCTGCACTACAAACGCTGTGATCCGCATTCGCGTCTCCCTCCCGATGTTGTCGTTCAACGCCGCCGCCCGTTCGCTTCACGGATGAGCCGTCGTAGTGTCGCCACCAGCGCCGGCGCTTCCGCGCGCAATTCGGCGAGTGAGTTGAGGGCGAGCCGACGAAGCACCGCTTCGCCCGGCGCCCTGAGCTTCACCACCACCTGTCGGCGATCGCCGTCGTGGCGCCGCCGAGCCACCAATCCGCGCTTTACCAAGCGGTCCACCAGCTCGACTGCGCTGTGATGCCGAATCTGGAGCCGCTCGGCGAGCATGCCGATGGTCACCGCGCCGCGCGCCTCCAGCCCCTTGATCTGGAGGAGCAGCATGTATTGCTGGGGCTCCACTCCCGCGGCCCGCGCCGCGGCCTCGCGCCGGC
This sequence comes from Candidatus Rokuibacteriota bacterium, assembly GCA_036802765.1. GTDB lineage: Bacteria > Methylomirabilota > Methylomirabilia > Rokubacteriales > CSP1-6 > AR12. Next base: position 7,127 of record DAIRVP010000074.1, on the reverse strand, counting down.
CGAGCAGGAGGCGCAGCTGGTAGCGCCACTCGGCAAGCGTCGCGTAATTCACCGGTTGGGTCCTGTGCGTCGCTTCGTACCGCCAGGTCGCGCCACGGAGCCTCGCACGACACGATTGTATCGCCCCACGATATGACTCTCGCAAGGGTTTGCGCGGTGAGTCGATGTCTCGACGGCATAGCATTGCGAAATTGGCAGGCGCAGTGGCACAGATGGAGGTCTCACGCCGCGATTTCCTCTGCGCATCGGCCGCGGCGGGGGGTCCGCCGCCCTTGGCGGCCTGGCAGGCCTGCGCACGCCTGGTGTCCGATCTGCGGCGCGTGGGCAACGCTGGCGGAGGCGCGCGACCTGGAGGGCGTGCGCCGGCTGCGCTGCGGGCGCTACGGTGGCGACTGGCCCGCACAATGGCTACGCTGCCCATTCTGCGGGACCGAGGAACACACTCGCCTGCGTGGGCTCGTGGGCGCCCACGATGAGGCCGACGACGAGGAACGGCTCGGGAATGAGCGCGTGCTCGGGGAAGGAAACCTGGGCAGAGTGCCGTCGACCAGGTTTTGGACGAACGTCAGCGTCGCATCGCCGAGGAACACGAGCGCGCCGGCCGCCAAGAGGACGCCCGACGCGCCGGCCGCACGGGGCACGTCAGCTGGCGCGCCGCGACGCCTTGCTCAATCCGTCTTCGACGGTGTCCGCGACCGTCTGCAGGCGCTCGGCCGCCGTCTCGAGCCGGGCCGCGGCGCGCTCGCGCACGTTCATCGTGACGTCGTCGATGTAGTCCCGGATTCGATCTCCGTAGACCCACACCACAGCCCCGCCGACGACCGCTCCGACGAGTAGGCTCTTGATCACGATAGCCTCCGTTTGTGATGGTTGTCCGGAACGTTGCACAGCAAGGCGGGTGCCGGGGACTTTCAGTGTGGCCAGGCCGAGAAGGGCGTCGTCCACGCCGCCAGCGACAACAGGCGGACGTGGCGGCGCCAGCCCACCGACGCTCGCTGCTCCAGGGTGTTATAGCCCCAATCGGCGAGAAACAGGCGCGCTGCCCCCAGCGCGGGCGTGGCGTGGACGGCGTCCAGCGTTTCCAGGAGGTCCTCGACGAACCAGAGTCCCTCCGCACCGGGTTGCAATCCATGCGCAGCCGCCAGCCGAACGAGTGACTCCGGCTTTGGTATCGTCCGGCCCGGCTCTCGCCCGACGGTCGGGAGGTCGCCCAGCCGAGGATCCTGCGCCGCGAGCAGCGCGCGCGCGAAGCGCTCGGCCTTCGTCGTGACGACCGCGATCGGTGTGCCGTCGGTAAGCGTCTGCACCAGCCGAGGAACGACGCCGGGGTAGAACACGTTGTGGCGAACCCAGTCGCCGGGGTCGCGAGCGAACCACTCGTCTCGCACCTGGTTGAGCGCGCGCCCGACGGTGTCTCTGACCAGGCCGGCGCCGTCCAGGAGCCGACGCGCGGTGGCGAGCCAGGCGGCGCGATCGATCAGCGCCGTCGGCGGCTCGCCGGCGACGACCGCGTGCAGCAGGACCGGCATCTCCCACCCGCTCTCGACGAGCGGCCGGTAAGCCGCGAACACGCGGGCCGCCGAGTCGGGGACGCTCAGGGCTGCCGGCCAGATCTGGCGATACGCGCGGCGCGCGGCCTCAAAGTATTCCGCGCGGCCGTCGCAGAGCACGCCGTCGAAGTCGAGCGCGAGCACATTCACGTGTCGCAGACCCTCACTTCTGACGAAATCCGACGAGGCCCGCCGCGAGCGAGCGACGGTCGACACGGCCCAGATGCCGCTCGAGCCCTCGCGGCAGGATCCGCGTGTGCGGCAACCCCGCCAGATGCTTGGCCACAAACCACAGATCGTCGTCCGACGTCTCCCAGCCGCGCCGCGCGCGATCGAACCGCGCGAGGTTCACCGGTCGCGAATACGCGCGCAGCGTGCGCTCACCGCGGAGATTTACGTAGTCCTCAAAGTAGGACAGCGCCAGCTCACGCAGCGTCCGGTACACGGGCGCGCGGAAGCGAAGCCCCGAGAAGTTCGATTTGCCGATCGCGCCCCAGTGCCCGCGCTCGCGATAGATGGCGAGCACGTGATCGGTGTCCTGCACCGCCTCGAGGTCCAGGAGCAACGGTGGGTAGCCAAGCACGCGCAGCGCCGCGGCGGCGAAGATCGCACCCTCCAGGCAGTGCGCGGTCCGCTCATGCAGCACGCGCCGTGGCGACCACGCCGTGGACGCGAGATGGTACGGCATCGCGTCGAGTGCACGCTGCACGCCCGCCGGAGTGCGAAGGGCAGCCAGCAGGCGGCGCTCGCGGAGCGAAAAGGTCGAGCCTGTCAGTGTTTGCCCAACGCGATGGCGACGAGATGGTCGAGATACTGAAAGTCGAATGGCTTGGGCACGTAGCTGAACGCGCCGTGGCTCATGGCCTGCGCGGCCACGTCGGTATCTTCGGTGGCCGTCACCACGATCACGGCCGGCTTCGGATCGAGAGTCTGGATGCGCTTCATGACTTCCAGGCCGTTGAGCCCCGGCATCTGGAGGTCGAGGAGAATCACGTCCGGTCGCCGCGCGCGGATGAGCTTCAGCGCCTTCTTGCCATCGGGCGCCGTATCCACGTCGTACGTCGCCTCGAAGTGCTCCCTCAGAACGTCGACGACTTCGATCTCGTCATCGACGACGAGCAATCGTCGGCGTGGCGTGTCGCTTCGTGGCATCGGCGGCCATCATAACGCGGTCGTGGCCCGTTCGAGGCCAGAGCCGTCGCGGGCCGACGGCCGATCAGTCTCAGCGCGGCCGCAACCGCTCGGCCGCCCGTGCGAGATCGCCGCGGCAATGGGGGCATACGCGCGCTTGGGACCTGACGTCCTCGGCGCAGAATGGGCACGCGATGCGGATGTGGTCGTCGTCCTCATCGACGCGCGGTCCCAGCCCGAAGAGAAGGAGAAACACCGGCAGCGGCGACACGATCAGCGCCAAGAATCCATAGGCGCTGCTGCGATTGAGGCGGTTGGCGTACAACCCCGCGGCGATCGCGCCGAGCATCCAGGTGGCGACGATCAGAAACAGGACGACCAGGACGACGCCCAGGATGATGATCTCGTGAGGGCCGAGCCTGCTGATGAGGTCGCGCATCGTCGAAGACACGCGCGGAAGGTGCTCGTCGACTACAGGGCGGCAGTCATTCGAGCGCGCTGCACGGCGAGGCGGGCGTTGATCTCGCGCTCCAGCTGCTCGGGGAAGCACGGCTTCATGAGGTAGGAGACCGCGCCGACCGCGATCGCCTGGTCTTTCAGCTGCGTTTTGAAGTCATGGCCGGTCAGGACGATCACCGGGATCGACGCCGTGCACGCATCGCTCTGAAGCTCACGTATCGCTGCCCAGCCATCCATGTCCGGCATGTCGAGATCCATGACGATGAGATCGGGGCGGTGGCCGCGCGCCACCCGGACCGCCTCACCCCCGTCCGCCGCGATCGCGGCGTGGTAGCCGAGCATGCTCAGGTACAGCGCATACATCTCCCGCGTGTCGCGGTTGTCATCCGCGATGAGCACGTCGGCCAGCATCGCGGTTTCCGGACGCTCGCGCATACGCGCCATCGTAAACAAATGATCACCGCGCGTCGAGATGGAAAACAATTTCCACGACCACCTTTAGACACCACGGAGTCGTGGTGTTCGACTGCTGACGGATGGACGTCAGGTGTCGGGGCGTCGTCATTCGCACGCGGCGCCGCACAGCGCCTGCGCGCTCGCCGTGTGCGGCACTGGGCTTGCTTTGCTCGGGGCCCCCAAAAGTTTCATCGCGTACGGCAATTTTTTTCCAGCCCAGGAAGGCTTCGTCAGATGACGGAAGCACACGAGCGGCAAGTCCACCGGACGTCGCCGACGTCGAGCCTTCTGGATGTGCTGGACCGTGTGCTCGACAAGGGCATCGTCATCGACGCGTGGGTTCGGCTTTCGCTGATCGGTATCGAGCTCGTCACGGTCGAGGCGCGTGTGGTCGTGGCGTCGATCGCGACCTACCTCGGATATTCCGAAGCGCTTGCCGAGCTGAAGACGGCGGCGTCCCAAGCCGCCATCACTCCGGTGAAACAACCGCGTCCGTTTCAGCCGGAGCGCCTGGGCATTTTCACCGTACGTTCGGTCGACCTCGACGGCGCGCTCAGAAGAATTTCCGGCGCTCGTATGCCCAGACGGTGACCCGATACTGGCTCGCCGCTAATAAGTTCGGAATCTCGTAGTACACACGGTCGAAGGCCGGCACGGCGAACGGAACCCGCACGATCTTCTGGTCGACGACGCCCCCGCTGGAATCCAGAGCCTGACCGAGCAGCTGAACTCGGCCGACCGGCTCACCGTAGGTGTTTCCCAGATAGCCGCGCAGGCGGACGTGCGTACCGTCGCGCTCCGGCGTCGGCTCCCAGCTGACGTTGAACCAGCGGTCGGCGTCCGGTGCGAGCGTGGTGACCGTCGCGGACGGCGTCAGAGCGGCGGTGCTACAACCCAAGAGCAGCGTGCCGATCGCGAGCGCGGCCACGGATTTGCGCATCGCTCAAGGCCCGTTGACGCGCCGCAACGTCCATCGGTCGGTGCTCTCGTCCCAGATGATCTCGCTTCGACTCCTCCATTCGAGCGGCCCAAGGACCTCGCGACGGGATTGTCCCGGCACCTGCGTGATGATCCGAAACCACAAGGCCGGAGGCGGCGTCTCGCGGTTGCAGTAATAGACGTTGTTCGTGCCCGCCGCGAGCGTCATGGCGTCCCAGTTCCTGCCCTGATCACAGCTGATATCGAACACGATCGGCATCTTCGCGCTATTGAGTATCTCGAGCGTCGACCGTACGGCGGGTGTCGGCGCGCTGCTTTGGGCTTCTGCAGCGGTCGCCAAAAGCTGAAATGCGACCAAAGTCGCGGCGAGGCGTTTCATGGCAGCCTCCACAAGAATGCGGCACAAAGAATTCGGCACAGCGTTGCGCGACCGGGGGGAGTCTACCACGGTCAGAGCGCTCGGAACGCTCGGGTCAGCCTGTCGTCCGGCTCATGGTGATCGTCCACAGCCCTTGCCCCAGCACATCAGCCGGCCCAGAGCTGTTCCACGACAGAAGGCGAGCACGACGCGCTGGAGCGCCAGCCCAACCCGGTGGGGCCAGACCCAAACGCACGTCGGTTAGCTTCGAATTCACACTCGACGCTCGCGACGGCGAGCAAATCGCCAAAGATCGTAGCGTTCATGCGACTCAGCAATTCTGCGATCGCAACATCGCGAACGTCCACCGACAGCGATTCACATTTGCGTGTTCCCAAGCGGCGCAGATCTGCATCTAACGGTCGGCAGTGATCTCGTCTGTGGGGCGCGATCTTGCGCCCAAAGGAGGAACACGCATGAGAGTCGTTGCCCTCGCTCTTGTCCTCTTGGGATTCGTAGGTGGATGCGCCACCCAGCAGTCGCCGTCCTCTGGCGGCGCGCAGTACACGTCGCAGGATGCGTGCGAGCGCGCGGGCCGGACCTGGAACGGCACGTCGAGCGTCTGCATGTAATCGCGAGGCTTCAGTGAATTCCGGCCGGGCTCGCCCCGGTGATTAGGCAGCCCGGTCGGAATTCGCTGGCGCATTACCAAAGCGCATCGACCACCGCACCAAGAACGACAAGACCGCCGATCACTGCCAGGATCGCGACGACGATGCGACCTATCGTCTGCGCGACCAGCCGAATTGCCGCAGACTGCCGCCCGAAGCGGCGCTCGTGCGCTCGTTCTTGCGTTAGCGTGCGCAGCTGGTCATCAAGTGAGTCGGAATGCCACATAGGATGCGCTCCGGCATTGGGGCGCCTCCGGGTTGTCCGGAGGGACGAACCGTGACGTCATCAGCTTACGGTAAGCGTGCGTTGGTGGCCAAGCCCAACCACGCCATCCCAGCCAGACCGGCAAGAACGAACGGCGACGGGCGTGGCGCCCCTTCGCATGTTCGCGGAAAAAATGGCGGGCTCGACGGGACTTGAACCCGCGACCTCTGGATTGACAGCGCAGGAGCAGCAGCAACGTCAGGCGACCACGCGCGATTCAGCGCGAATTTCGGCACTCTCACTCTTGCCGCTTGTCCCCGCCTTCGAGTCGCCAACCCGGAAAATACCCGGAAAGCGATCGCGGTGGAAAAGCACGAGATACCTCGCATACGCGGAAGCCACGCGATGGCGCCGGGCTACGGGCGGATCAATGGCGGCGCATCGGCGTGCCGGTCGCGATACGAAAGGGCGCGGAAAAAATGGTGGGCAGGGACGGGATTGAACCGCCGACACCAGGATTTTCAGACCGACCCCCGCGCACGCGCAACTCCGCGCTCTACTTATTTCGCCGTATGTTAGCGAGCAGCGAATGATTGGTTTTCGTCGGCTCTTGTTGGTCCCTAGAGGGGTCGCGCGGGCACACGGCAGACGACGTGAGAGGCGACGACGACCGTCCAGCCACGGCCAAGCCGCGCGGCGGCGGTGGATTCAAGCGGCGCGTTGCCGAAGAGCATGTACATTGCGTAAACGTGTTACTTCCGACGGGACTCCGCCGGCACGCGCTGCCATTGGGTCATCGTGAGGGCCCGTGCCGATCGACCCATTGCCGCGCGCACACAAGGCCGCGCTCCTCAGCGTTATGGGCTTCTGGCGTCGTCTCCGTGGCGCAAGCAGTTGAAGCTCAGGCTTACCACCCTGGCGGCGGGGGTATGTCTCGCAGGAAGCGTTCGTTCTTCTCTCGTTCGTGTTCGGGTTGAAGAGGCGACATTCCCCGAGTGCGCGTGACGAGATAAAGGAGTCCAGCGAGTCCACCTACCAGAGCCACGAGCACCGCGAGAACCGGGACTTCGCGAGCCGCAAAGGCGAACAGGAGGATTGCGAGCGCCCCGACCGCCCATCGAACCAACCACCGTGGGATCATCTTTTGATCCCTCCCCCGCTCGCCCCGCTCGCGCCGTAATCATAGTCGTCGCCACCGTTGGCCGAGTGCTATTGGACCTAGGTCCACTGCGCTAGCGCGTGGCCGCTGGCCGATACTAGGCGCTATGGAACAACCCATCTTCTGCGCATCGTGTGGCAAGTTGATCAAGCCAACTGACAGCAAGGTGACCATCCAGGGCATGACGCAGCACATGCTC
>DAIRVP010000073.1:0-24752 GCA_036802765.1 Candidatus Rokuibacteriota bacterium | reverse complement strand
TGCTCGAGGCCGGAGTGCACTTCGGCCACCAGACGAAGCGATGGAACCCGAAGATGCAGAAGTACATCTTCGGCGAGCGCAACGGAATCTACATCATCGATCTCCAGAAAACCCTGAAGAAGTTCCGCGAGGCGTACTCCTTCGTGCGGGAGCTGGCCAGCGGCGGCGGTACGCTTCTGTTCATCGGGACCAAGAAGCAGGCGCAGGACACCGTGCTGGAAGAGGCGACGCGCTGCGGCGGCTTCTACGTCAACCAGCGCTGGCTCGGCGGCACGCTCACCAACTTCGCGACGATCCGAAAGTCGATCGCCCGCCTGAAAAAGCTCGAGGAGATGAAGGAGACGGGGGAGTTCGAGCGGGTGCCGAAGAAAGAGGCGCTGGAGCTCGACCGCGAGCGCGAGAAGCTGGAGAAGGCGCTCATCGGCATCAAAGCGATGGAGTCCCTGCCGTCCGCGGTGTTCATCATCGACCCCCGGAAGGAAAAGATCGCGGTGGCCGAAGCGCAGCGGCTCGGCATCCCGATCGTCGCGATCGTCGATACCAACTGCGATCCGACCGGCATCGACTACGCGATTCCGGGCAACGACGACGCCATCCGCGCCGTGCGCCTGATCACCTCGCGCGTCGCCGACGCCGTCAATGAGGGGCGCGGCACGCTCGGTAAAGACGAGGGCTCCGGTGAGACGCCGGAGGGCGAGGAGGAGATGGCCAACGCCGAGGCGGAGGTCTCCTGATGGCTGCCGACGCCAAGACCGTCATGGAGCTTCGTGAGCGGACGGGCGCCGGCGTGATGGACTGCAAGGCTGCGCTGACCGCCTCGAACGGCAACCTCGACGCCGCCGCCGAATATCTGCGGAAGAAGGGCTTGGCCGACGCCAAGAAGCGCGAAGGGCGCGAGGCCAAGGAAGGCATCGTCCACGCCTATTTGCATCCGGACGGCAAGCTGGGCGCGCTGATCGAGGTCAACTGCGAGACGGACTTCGTGGCGAAGACGGACGCATTCCGCGAGCTGGTCCGCGACCTCGCGATGCAGGTGGCCGCGACGAACCCCGCATACGTGGTGCGCGAGGAGGTGCCGGCGGCCGTGCTCGAGAAGGAGCGCGAGATCTACCGCGGCCAGATGGCGGACCAGAAGAAGCCCGCCCAGGTGCTCGACAAGATCATCGAGGGCAAGCTCGAGAAGTACTTCGCCGAGCAGTGCCTGCTCGAGCAGGCGTTCATCAAGGATGCGAGCGGCAAGACGAAGATCAAGGACCTCGTCGACCTGACCAACTCCAAGACGGGCGAGCGGGTCGTCGTCAAGCGATTTGCCCGCTTCAGGATCGGAGGCTGAGTCGGTGGCGGCGGCGGAGGCCGCCGGGCGCCCCCTGTATCGCCGCATCGTCCTGAAGCTTTCTGGAGAAGCGCTCGCCGGCGACCAGGGGTACGGGATCGATCCGCCCGTGCTCGATCGGGTCGGCGCCGAGATCCGCGAGGTCATCGACCTCGGCGTCCAGGTCGCCATCGTGATCGGGGGCGGCAACATCTTCAGAGGCATCGCCGCCAGCGCCGCCGGCATGGACCGTGCGACGGCCGACTACATGGGCATGCTGGCGACGATCATCAACGCGCTGGCGCTGCAGGATGCGCTGGAAAAGGCGTCGCTGCAGACCCGTGTGCTTTCCGCGATCGAGATGCGGGCGGTCGCCGAGCCGTACATTCGGCGGCGTGCCATTCGACACCTCGAGAAGGGGCGCGTCGTGATCTTCGCGGCGGGCACCGGTAACCCGTTCTTCACCACGGACACCGCGGGGGCCCTGCGCGCCGTCGAAATCGGCGCCGACGTCATCGTGAAGGCGACCAAGGTGGACGGCATCTACTCCGCGGATCCCAAGAAGGACCCGACGGCGCGACGCATCGAGCGGGTGAGCTACATCGAGGTGCTCAATCAGGGACTCGGCGTCATGGACACCACCGCCATCTCGCTCTGCATGGACAACAAGCTGCCGATCGTCGTGTTCGACCTCACGCGCGCCGGCAACATCAAGCGGCTCGTGCTCGGCGAGCCCGTGGGCTCGATCGTGTCGTCGGCGGCGGGGTAAGGAGGACGGCATGCAGGTCGTGCTGAAAGATCTCGAGACGCGGATGAACGCCGCCATCGATGTGCTGTCGCGGGAGTTCGCGGGCGTGCGGACCGGCCGCGCGTCGGCGGGGCTGCTCGACAGCATCCGCGTCGACTACTACGGCAATGCGACGCCGATCAGCCAGATGGCGTCGGTTTCCGTTCCCGACGCGCGCACGCTGATGATCCAGCCGTGGGAGGCGGCCCAGCTGAAGGAGATCGAGAAGGCCATCATGAAGTCCGATCTCGGCATCCAGCCGGTGAACGACGGCAAGGTGATCCGGCTCACCATGCCGACGCCGACCGAGGAGCGCCGCAAGGTCCTCGTCAAGAACGTGCACAAGATGGCCGAGGACGCGCGCGTCGCCGTGCGCAACGTGCGGCGCGAAGCGAACGACAAGCTGAAAGCCCTCGCCAAGGACAAGAAGGCGCCGATCACCGAGGACGAGGAGCGGCGCGGTCACGACCAGATCCAGAAGGCCACCGATAAGTTCATCGCGAAGATCGACGAGCTCCTGAAGAAGAAGGAGCAGGAGATCATGTCGTTCTGATGGCGATCACCGCGGAGTCCGAGCTGTTGGAGCACGTGCGCGCGCGGCCCGTCCCCGCGCACGTGGCGGTCATCATGGATGGCAACGGTCGCTGGGCTACTCAGCGCGGACTGCCGCGGGTCGCCGGCCATCGCGAGGGCGTCAAGGCCGCCCGCGCCATCGTGCGCGCCGCCGACGCGGCCGGGCTGCGGTTCCTCACGCTCTACGCGTTCTCGACGGAAAACTGGAACCGGCCCGAGGATGAAGTGACCACGCTGATGCGGTTGCTCGAGGAATCGATCTATCACGAGCTGCCGGACCTCATGGAGCACAAGGTCCGCCTGCGCGTGATCGGTCGCGCGGCCGGCGTGCCGCTGCCCGTTCGCCGCGGGCTCGAGCATGTCGCACGCGAGACCCGCGACAACACCGGGCTGACGCTGCTGGTGGCGTTCAACTACGGCGGACGCGACGAGCTTCTCGACGCCTTTCGTGTGCTCGCGCGTCGCGTGCAGGCGGGCGAGCTCGCGCCCGACGCCGTCTCCGAGGCGGACATCAGCCGAGCGCTCTACACCGAGGGCGTGCCCGATCCCGATCTGTTGATACGAACGAGCGGCGAGATGCGGATTTCCAATTTCCTGCTGTGGCAGATCGCGTACACCGAGCTCTGGGTGACGCCGACGTTCTGGCCGGACTTCAGTCCCGCCGATCTCTATCGCGCCATTGCCGATTATCAGCGCCGCGACCGACGCTTCGGTGGGGTGTGACGTGGCGATGCCTGCGACGGTCGCGCTCGATGCGCCGCGGAAGTCGGGCGTGCTGAAGCGTCTGGCGAGCGCGCTGGTGTTGTTGCCGGCGTTCCTGCTCATCGTCGTCAAGGCGCCGAGCTGGATGTTCAATGCGCTCGTCGTGGTCGCGAGCGTGGGGGCGCTGTGGGAGCTCGTACGCCTGTTCGAGCAGGCCGGCCGGCCGATCGATCGCGGGTTCGCGATCGTCGCCGGCGCCGCGGTCACCGCGTCGTTTGCGGCGGCGCGCCTGATGGATCCGCTCGCGCTACCCGTCTTCACGCTGCTGATGGCCGTGGTCGCAGTGCTCGCGGCGCCTGTGTGGCGCGGCACACCCGACGTTACGCGCTCGGCGAACACGCTGCTGGCGATCACGTACATCGGCTGGCTGTTGGGCTTTGGCATCCTGCTGCACCACACCTCGCCTCTCGGCGACGAGCTCGTGCTCTACGTCGTCGGCGTCACGTGGATCGGCGAAACGGCGGCGTATTTCGCGGGCTCCACGCTCGGCCGCCACAAGCTCGCGCCGGTGATCAGCCCGAAGAAGACGATAGAAGGGGCGCTCGCCCAGCTCGTGGCCTCGATCGCCACCGGCGCCGCGGTCGGCGCCTGGCTTCTGCCCGGGTGCGGGTGGGCCGTGTGGCTCGGCGGCGGCGCGCTGCTCGGCGTGATCGGACAGTTCGGCGACCTCGCCGAGTCTGCGATCAAGCGCAGCGTCGGCACCAAGGACACCGGTGCGCTGATCCCCGGCCACGGTGGTGTGCTCGACCGGATCGACAGTCTCCTGCTCAACCTGCCCGCCTTCTACTACTTCTCGCGACTGGCGGGGTGCTCATGAAGCGCATCACACTGCTCGGCGCCACGGGGTCGATCGGTCTGCGCACGCTCGAGCTCGTCTCGGGCTTTCCCGACGAGTTCGCGGTGGCCGGTATGGCCGCGCGCGGCTCGAATCCGGAGAAGATCGCGGATCTGTGTCGCAAGTACGCCCCACAGGCCGTGGCCCTGCTCGAGCCCAAGGCTGTGGATGCGCTCGCACGGCTGCTGCCGGCGCCGCGTCCCGAGCTGCTGTCGGGTATCGACGGTCTCGTCGCACTTGCGCGGGACGTCGACGCCGACGTCGTCCTGTCGGCGCTCGTCGGCGGTGTGGGGCTGCTACCGACCATGGCCGCCATCCAGGCGGGCCGCACGATGGCCTTGGCCAACAAGGAAACGCTGGTGATGGCCGGACGGCTCATGACGTCCGCGGCGCGCGCGCGAAGCGTGGCGCTCTTGCCGGTCGACTCCGAGCACAGCGCGGTCTTTCAGTGCCTCGTCGGTCACAATCGTGGCGACGTGCACCGCGTCCTCTTGACGGCGTCGGGCGGACCATTCCGCGAGCTGCCGAAAGACAAATTCGCCGCGGTGACGGTGGAGGACGCGCTGCGACATCCGACGTGGAAGATGGGCGCGAAGATCACGATCGATTCCGCGACGCTGATGAACAAAGGGCTCGAAGTCATCGAGGCGCGCTGGCTCTTCGACCTGGCGCCGGATCAGGTGCAGGTCGTCATCCACCCGCAGTCGATCGTGCATTCGATGGTCGAATACATCGATGGCTCGGTATTGGCTCAGCTCGGCGTCGCCGACATGGGCATCCCAATTCTGTACGCGCTCACGTTCCCGGAGCGGCGGCCGACGCCGTCCGCGCGGCTCGATCTGACGCGAACGGGGCCACTCACGTTCGAGCCACCCGACCCCGACCGCTTTCCTGCGCTGCGGCTTTCGCGCGCCGCTCTCGAGGCCGGCGGCGCGGCCCCGGTCGTGTTGAACGCTGCCAACGAAGTTGCGGTCGCCGCGTTCCTGGAGCGCCGCATCGGATTTCCCGAGATCATGCAATCGATCGAGCGCGCGCTGGACGATGAGCCGTCCCGCGAGCTCGGTTCCATCGAGGAGTGCGTCGAGGTCGACGAGCGCGCGCGACGACGCGTGCGCGAGTGGATCGACACGCGCTCCGGAGGCAGGTCGTGACAGTTACCGTCGACCTCATCGTCATGGTGTTGCGCTTCATCGTCGTCATCGGCGTGCTCATCCTCGTGCACGAGCTGGGGCACTTCGCCGTCGCGCGGCTCACGGGCGTGGGCGTGGAGCGCTTCTCGATCGGCTTCGGTCCCGTCCTCATGCGATGGCGCGGCAAGGAGACGGAGTACTGCCTGTCGCTGATTCCCATGGGCGGCTACGTGAAGATGATGGGCGAGGAGAATCCCATGGAGGGCGGCGATGCGCTGCCCTACGATTCGGCGAAAGCCTTCGCGCTCAAGCCGCTGTGGGCGCGCTTTCTCATCGTCTTCGCCGGTCCCGGCATGAACTTCGTCCTGGCCATGGTCATCTTCACGGTCGTGTTCGCGACCTTCGGTCGCCCTGTGTGGCCACCGGCGGTCGGTCGGGTCGCCGAAGGCAGCCCGGCCGCCGCGGCGGGATTGAAGACAGGCGACGTCGTCGAGGACGTCAACGGACGGCCGGTCAAGTACTGGGAGGACCTCGAGCGCACGCTGGCGGATTCGGGCGGGCGCGCCATCACCATGCGCGTGAAGCGCGGTGCCGGCGAAGAGACGGTGACCGTGACGCCACGGCGCAAAGCGATCACCGATCCGATCTTCGGCGAGCGGCGCGAAGCATGGGACAGCGGCGCCGGACCGCAGCTCGTGCCTCAGATCAGCTCGGTCCTCCCGGATTCGCCGGCGCAGCGGGCGGGTCTGCAGGCCGGGGACGTCGTGCTGGCGGTCGGCGGCCAACCCGTCTTCACCCCCGAGGATCTGGTGGAGGCGATCCGGACGCGGCCGGGCCAGCCATTGCCCATTACGGTCGAGCGCAACGGCCAGCGGCTCAGCGTCACGGTCATGCCTCGCGCCGTGACGGAGAAGGCGCCGACGGGACAGGAGATCACCGTCGGCAAGATCGACGCCGGGATCGCGACGAAGTCCGTGCGGTTCGAGCCCTATGGGCCGATCGCCGCCGTGGAGCACGGCGTCGTCCGCACCTGGGACGTCACGGTGCTGACGCTGAAGGGGCTGTGGAAGCTCGTCTCGCGACAGATCGATTCGTCGAACATCGGCGGACCGATTCAGATCGCGACGGAGGCCGGACGCCAGGCGAAGGAAGGTCTCGGACCGCTGGCGATCTTCACGGCGTTCATCAGCGTCAACCTCGCAGTGCTCAACCTGCTGCCGGTGCCGATGCTCGATGGTGGGCACCTGCTGTTCTTCGCGATCGAGGCGGTGCTCGGCCGCCCGTTGTCGCTCAAGAAGCGAGAAGCCGCCCAGCAGCTCGGCTTCGTGCTGCTCATGATCTTGATGGTGTATGCCTTCTACAACGACTTGATGCGGCTCGAAGCGTTCAAGCTCTTCAGATAGAGGCGGAGGCCATGATCAATCGGCGCAAGACGCGGCAGATCCAGCTTGGCAACGTCAAGGTGGGCGGCGGCGCGCCCATCACCGTGCAGTCGATGACGAAGACGGACACGCGTGACGTCCAGGCGACGCTGCTCGAGATCTGGTCGCTGGAGGCGGCGGGCTGCGACATCGTCCGCTGCGCGGTGCCGGTGCGTGAGGCGGCGGAGAAGCTCGGCGAGATCAAGCGCCAGATTCGTATCCCGCTCGTGGCCGACATCCACTTCAATTACAAGCTCGCGCTCATTGCGCTGCTGCAAGGTGTGGACGGTCTGCGGTTGAATCCGGGCAACATCGGGGGCAAGAAGTTCGTGCTCGAGGTCGTGGCGCTCGCGAAGGAACGCCGGATTCCGATCCGCATCGGCGTCAATGCGGGCTCGCTCGAAAAAGATCTGCTCGACAAGTACAGCGGACCGACGGCGCAGGGCATGGTCGAGTCGGCGCTGCGCCATATCCACATTCTCGAGGAGTGCGATTATCCGGAGATGAAGGTCTCGCTCAAGGCGTCCGACCCGCTGATGATGATCGAGGCCTACCGGATGCTCGCCGATCAGGTCGACTATCCGTTTCACCTGGGCGTCACCGAGGCCGGCACGCCAGGCGTCGGTACGATCAAGTCGGCCGTCGGCCTGGGCGCGCTGCTCTCGGAGGGTATCGGCGACACGATTCGCGTGTCGTTGTCGGCCGATCCGACCGAAGAGGTGCGGGTCGGCATCGACATTCTGAAGTCGCTCGCGCTCCGCAAGGGCGGGCTCACCTTCGTGTCGTGCCCCTCGTGCGGACGCGCCGACGTCGATCTCGTCAAGCTCGCGAAGGAAGTGGAGGACGAGTTCCGCGGTCTGAACGAAGAGATCCACATCGCCGTGATGGGATGTGAGGTCAACGGGCCCGGCGAGGCGCGCGCAGCGGACATCGGCGTCGCCGGCGGACGCGGGATCGGTCTCATCTTCAAGGGCGGCGAGGTCATCCGCAAGGTGCCCGAGGCGGACATCGTGAGCGCCATGCGTGAGGAGGTCGACAAGTTCGTCGCGGAGCGCAAGGCGGCGAAAGTTGCGGGAGCGGCGAGCTGATGGGTCAGTACGAGACGCACGTCTTCGTGTGCACGAGCGGCGACGACTGCCCATCGAAGGGCGACGTCGAGGGCTTCGTGAAGCACCTCCGCGCCGAGGTCGTCAAGGCGGGGCGCCAGCGGGACATCCGCATCAACAAAGCGGGCTGTTTCTCACAGTGCGGCCATGGCCCGATGATCGTCTTCTATCCCGAAAATGTCTGGTACGCGGGCGTGAAGCATGAAGACCTCGCGGAGATCGTGGAGTCCCACATCCTCGGCGGCACGCCGGTCGCGCGGCTCGTCTACGCCCCCGGTGTGAAGGGCGCGAACAAGACGAAAGACGCGAAGTAGCATGCGGCTGTCGAAGTCGCTCGTGCCGACGCTGCGGGAAGATCCCGCGGACGCGGAGGCGCTCAGCCACAAGCTCATGCTGCGCGCCGGCCTCGTGCGTCAGCTTGCAGCAGGGATCTATGTGTGGCTGCCGCTCGGCCAGCGCGTGCTCGATCGTGTGAACGCGATCATCCGCGAGGAGATGAACGCGATCGGCGGGCAGGAGATGACGATGCCCGTCCTGCATCCCGCCGAGATCTGGCGCGACAGCGGCCGATGGGACGCCATCGGCCCCGAGATGTTCCGCCTGAAGGATCGCAACGACCGCGACATGTGTTTGGCGATGACTCACGAAGAGGTGATCGCCTGGGTCGCTGCGCGGGAGATCCGCTCGTACCGTGACCTGCCGCAGATCTGGTATCAGATCCAGACGAAGGAGCGCGACGAGGCCCGGCCGCGCTCCGGCGTTCTCCGCACCCGCGAGTTCATCATGAAGGACTCCTATACGCTCGATCCCGACGTGGCGGCGCTCGATCGCTCGTACGCCGCGCACGAGCGGGCGTATCGGCGCATCTTCGAGCGGTGCGGTCTTCGGTTCCGCGTGGTGCAGTCGGACACCGGCATGATGGGGGGTCTCGGGGCGCACGAGTTCATGGCGCCGAGCGCTGCCGGCGAGGACGAGATCGCGATCTGCAACGGATGTGGCTACGCAGCCAACGTCGAGCTCGCGCGCGGCGTGCCCGAGGCGCCGGCGTTCCCGGCGTGGACGCGCGACGAGGTCGCGACCCCGAACGCGAAGACCATCGCGGAGGTCGCGTCCTATCTGAAGATCGATCCGCGGCTGACGATCAAGTCGCTGTTGTTCGTTGCGCCGAAGGCGGGGCCGGTGCTCGTGCTACTGCGGGGCGACCACAGCCTGCACGAGCGCAAGCTCGCGCGCGCGCTCGGCGAAGAAGCGCGCCCGGCGCATCCCGACGAGGTGCGGCAACATCTCGGCGCGCCCGTGGGCTCGGTCGGCCCAGTCGGCGCACGTGGCCTCGTCCTCGCCGACGAGACGCTGCGCGAGGGGACATACGTCGTCGGCGCCAACCGTGAGGGCTTCCATCTGCGCGGCGTCGTGCCGGGGCGCGACTTCGAACCGCGCTTCGTGGATCTGCACACCGTTGGCGCCGGGGAGGCGTGCGTGCAGTGCGGCAAGGCGCTCGAGGTCGAGCGCGTGATCGAAATCGGCAACATCTTCAAGCTGGGTACGAAGTATTCGGAGGGACTGAACGCGAAATATCTCGACGAATCGGGCCAGGAGCGGCCGATCGTGATGGGCTCGTACGGCATCGGGCCCGCGCGCATCGCCGCCAGCGCCATCGAGCAGGGCGCCGACGCCGACGGCATCGTGTGGCCGCCCTCGATCGCGCCGTTCGACGTGCACGTGGTCCTCTTGAGCCTTCGCGACCAGGCCCAGGTCGCCACCGCGGAGTCCATCTATGCCGTGTGCCGCGCCGCCGGGCTCGAGGTCGTCCTCGACGACCGAGACGAACGGCCAGGTGTGAAGTTCAAGGACGCTGACCTCCTCGGGGTCCCGGTGCGGGTCACCGTTGGCAACGCGCTCGCCAAAGAGGGCGTGGTGGAGATCAAGGAGCGCGGCGCGCCCCGCCGCGAGCAGCGCGTCGCGCCAGACGCCGTCGTCGACACAATTCGCAGCCTGAGAGTGCTCGAACCGTCTCGGCGTTGACCTGCCGCACTCACCCGGGCCGCGGGCCGGGGCCGCGTGCAAACTTGCGTCCGTGGCTACCTCGTGCTAACTTCTCGAAAAAGTGGGCGTTGCCCACTTTTTTAGTTTCGAGAAACGGTGATGCAGGACGACGAGAAGGGCCTGGAGATCGAAGGAGTGGTGCAACCCGTGCTCCGCGATCACGGGCTGACGCTCGTCGACCTGGAGTGGCGGCCGCGCCGACCCCGGGGCGTGCTGCGCTTGTTCGTGGACAAGCCGGGGGGCGTTGGTATCGACGACTGTCAGCGGGTGAGCCGCGAGGTCGGCGATGTGCTGGACGCGTCGGCGTTGATCGAGGAGGCGTACGATCTCGAGGTTTCGTCGCCGGGGCTGGACAGACAGCTCCGAACGGATCGAGAGTTTCGCTGGGCGAGCGGCAAACGCGTGCGCTGCTGGCTCGCCGGCGGTCAGGAGATACGGGGTCGACTGGTCGGCGTCGACGGCGGCCAGCTCGTGCTCGAACAGGACGACGGCACGGAGGCCAAGCTGGACCGGGCGAGCGTCACGAAGACCCGGCTGGACGCCGAGGTGCCTTGGAGCAAACGGTCGCAGGACAGATGAATCGCGAATTGATCATGGTCATCGAGCAGCTGGGGCGCGAGAAGGGGATCGACAAAGAGGTCCTCTTCGAGGCGCTGGAGACTGCCCTGTTGTCGGCCTCGCGCAAGAGCCTGGGGCCGGGCGACAACGTTCGTATCCACATCGACCGGAAGACCGGAGACTTCCGTGTCTACCAGCGCAAGCAGGTGGTGGAGGAGGTCACCGATCCGGAGACCCAGATCGCGCTGACTGACGCCAAGTCGCTCAATCCCGAGGCCGAGGTTGGTGTCGAGCTCGAGCTGCTGTCCGATAAACCGCTGCAGGATCTCGGGCGCATTGCCGCCCAGACCGCCAAGCAGGTGATCCTCCAAAAAGTACGGGACGCAGAGCGCGAGGGCATTTACTCCGAGTTCGTCGGCAAGGAGGGACAGATCCTCCGCGGCGTCGTCCATCGGATCGAGAAGCGGAACGTGATCCTCGAGGTGGGCAAGGCCGAAGCGATCCTGCCCGAGCGCGAGCAGATCCCGGGTGAGCGCTACAACCCCGGCGACCGCGTTCGCGCGTACGTCCTGGAGGTGCGGCGGACGGCGAAGGGTCCGCAGATCTCGCTCTCGCGCACGCATCCCGGGTATCTCGCGCGGCTATTCGAGACGGAGATCCCTGAGATTCAGGAAGGGATCGTCATCGTCAAGGCGACCGCGCGCGAGGCGGGCGAGCGTGCGAAGGTCGCCGTCGCCTCGACCAAGCGCGACGTCGACCCGATTGGTGCATGCGTCGGCCTTCGCGGCACGCGCATTCAGGTGATCAGTCGCGAGCTGCGTGGCGAGAAGATCGACATCATCGAGTGGTCGAACGATCCCGCGTCGTTCGTCGCGCGCGCGTTGTCGCCCGCGAAGGTCTCGTCCGTTACCATCGTGGACGAACCGGTGGACGAAGGCGAGCCGCAGGTCGAGACGCAAACGGCGGCGCTCGTGGTCGTGCCCGACAATCAGCTGTCGCTCGCAATCGGCAAAAAAGGCCAGAACGCGCGCCTCGCCGCGAAGCTCACGGGGATGCGCATCGACATCAAGAGCGAGTCTGAGGTCGAGGCGGAGCGCGCCGAAGCCGAGCATGCCGAGGCCGCCCGGGCGGCGCTGTCGACGCTGCCCGGTGTGACGCCGGAGGCATTCCAGGCGCTCATCGAGACGGGGCTGGTGTCGCCACGTGCGGTGGCGGCTGCGGGTCGTGATCGACTCGCGGCGCTGCCGGCGATCGGCGCCGCCGCCGACACGATCGTCGCGGCGGCGGAGGCGTGGGTGGCGGAGCGTGAGCCGAAACATCCGCAAGAGGATGACGCCGCGGTGGCGGAGCCCGAGCACCCGCCCGCGACGGCGTGACGAGAAAGGGATCGAATCCGATTCGAACGTGTCTGGGATGCCGGCGTCGGCGACCGAAGGGGGAAATGCTGCGATTGGTTCGTGCCACGGATGGTCGCGTGAGCGTCGACGAAGCCGGCCCGGGGCGCGGCGCGTATGTGTGTCGCGATCCCGAGTGTCACGAGCGCGCGTTCAAACCCGGACGGCTGACGCACGCGTTTCGACGTCCGAGCGAACCGTCGATCGACATCGAAACCGTAGCCTCGGGGAGGTGAGGGGACTGTGGCGGCAACGAAAATAAAGGTCATCGAGCTGGCAAAGGAGCTCGGCGTCACGAGCAAGGATTTGATGCTCGCGGCCGAGGAGATGGGTCACAAGGGCGTGCGCGCCATGACTCCCCTCGACGCGAAGCTCGCCAACGAGCTGCGCACGAAGCTGGGCAAGGGCAGGGAGCTTCCCGAAGAATCGGTCAAGCCCAAGCGCGTCGCGAAGCCGAAGGCCCCCGTCGAGCTCGGGCCCGATGGCACACCGATCGCGAAGAAGCCGACGCGCGCGAAGAAGGCTCAGCCGACCGAAGCCGAAGAGGGTGCTGCCGAGATCAAGCCGGCCGCGACGATCGTCAAGCCGAGGCCGGCCGAGATCACGGCTCCGGCGCCGCCGGTCGTGGCCAAGCCGCCTGAGATCGCGCCGGAGCCTTCTCGGGTCGCGCCGCCCCCCCCGCCGCCACCGATCGAGCCGCTCAAGCCCGCCGCGGCCGTCGCGCCGTCCGCGCCGGCGAAGCCCGAGCCGAAGATTGTTCCATTCCGACCTCTGGAGCGGCCTGCGCCGCCGCCGCCTCCGCGGCCGTCGCGACAGCCGGCCGGACCGTTTGCGCCACCGCGCGTGACGCAGGGGCCGCTGCGTCCCGCTGCGCCGCCCCCGCCGCCGCGCCCGGCCGCGCCGCGACCCGCGGCGCCCGCAGCGCCGGCGCCCCCGCCGCCGAGGCCTGTCGCCGAGCCGCCGGCCGCGAAAGTCGCGCCGCCGCCGGCCGCCGTCGTCGAGACGCCTCCGCCGCCCGCTCCGGCCGAAGTGCGTCGCGAGCTTATCCGCGTGCCGGAGTCCGTCACGGTCGCCGAGCTGGCGGAAAAGATGCGTCGCAAGTCCGGCGAAGTCATCAAGGGGTTGCTCGAGCTGGGCGTCATGCGCATGGTGAACGACTTACTCGATCCGACCGAGGCGAAGCTCGTCGCGGACAAATTCGGCTTCGACGTCGAGGTCCGGTCGGTAGAAGGCGACATCCTCGAGGAGGAGGACGCCGATACCGGCGCGCAGCAGTTGCGGCCTCCGGTCGTCACCGTCATGGGCCATGTCGACCACGGCAAAACGTCGCTCCTCGACGCGATTCGCAAGTCCAAGGTCGCGGAGAAGGAGTTCGGCGGTATCACGCAGCACATCGGTGCCTACCAGGTCATGACGTCGCATGGGAAGGTCACCTTCCTGGACACGCCGGGTCACGAGGCGTTCACGGCCATGCGTGCGCGCGGCGCCCAGGCGACCGACATCGTCATCCTGGTTGTCGCGGCAGACGACGGCGTGATGCCGCAGACGCAGGAAGCCATCAACCACGCTCGCGCGGCGAACGTGCCGATCATCGTCGCCGTCAACAAGATCGACAAGCCCGAGGCCGACCAGGATCGCGTGAAGCGTGAGCTGGCGAACCTCGAGCTCGTGCCCGAAGACTGGGGTGGGCAGACGATTTTCGTTCCGACGTCCGCCAAGAAGGGCACCGGCATCGATCAGCTGCTGGAGATGACCGCGCTGCAGTCGGAGATCCTCGAGCTGAAGGCCAATCCGAATCGCGCGGCCAAGGGCGTCATCATCGAGAGTCGGCTGGATCGAGGCCGCGGCGCGGTGGCCACCGTGCTCATCCAGAACGGCACCTTGAAGGAAGGCGACGCCGTGGTGGTCGGCGCGCACTCCGGACGCGTCCGCGCCCTTCTCGATCCCACCGGGAAAAAGACACTGACGGCCGGCCCCTCCGACCCCGTCGAGATCCACGGCCTGAGCGGCGTACCGTCAGCCGGTGACGTCCTCGTCGGCGTCTCCGACGAGCGCAAGGCGCGGCAGATCGCGACCATGCGCGCGGATCGCGCCAAGGCAGCCGGGAAGGTGTCGACGCGCATCACGCTCGAGGGCTTGCAGAAGCAGATCCAGACGGGCGAGGTGAAGGAGCTGCGGCTCATCCTCAAGGCCGACGTGCAAGGCTCGGTGGAAGCTCTCGCGCAGTCGCTCGAGCAGCTGTCGACCGACGAGGTGAAGCTGAAGGTCATCCACTCGTCGGTCGGCGCGATCAACGAGAGCGACGTGATGCTGGCATCCGCCTCGGGCGCGATCGTGCTCGGCTTCAACGTGAAGGCGGAGCCGAAAGCGAGTCAGCAAGCGCAGGCCAACGGCGTCGACCTGCGCGCGTACAACGTCATCTACGAGGCGATCAACGACCTCAAGGCGGCGCTGGCCGGCATGCTGGCGCCGGAGATCCGCGAAACGATCCTCGGCCGCGCCCAGGTCCGACAGATCTTCGTCATCAGCAAGCTCGGACCTATCGCCGGCTCGTACGTGTCGGAGGGCAAGATCGTGCGCGGCGCCAAGGTCCGGGTCCGACGGGGCGACGAGGTCTTCGGGCAGGGCATCGTCAGTTCGCTCAAGCGCTTCAAGGACGACGTCCGCGAGGTGCCGAACGGCCAGGAGTGCGGAATCGGCGTCGACGCGGTGCCGGGAATTCAGGCGGGCGACGTGCTCGAGGTGTTCTCGACCGAAGAGGTCGCGCGCACGCTGTAGCGCGCGGCGCGGGGGAACCGTGGCCGCGCGTGTTGCGCTCGGGATGGTGGAGCTGCATCTGCCGGATGTGGACTCGCTCAAGGGCAAGCGGCACGTCCTGAAGGGTCTCAAGGAGCGGGTGCGGGCGCGGTTCGAAGTCTCGGTGGCGGAGGTCGACCACCAGGACATGTGGCAGCGAGCGACGCTCGCCCTCGCGTACGTCTCATCCGACGCGCGTCACGCCAATGAAGTCGTGTCCAAGGCCATGGACTTCATCGAAAACAACGTCGAGGGCATGGTGCTCGACACGACGGTGGAGATTCTCTGATGCAGGGCAAGCGACTCGACCGCGTCAACCAGTTGATCAAGGAAGAGGTCTCGATGCTGCTGCAGCGGGAGTTGAAAGACCCGCGGCTCGGGTTCGTCACTGTCACCGAGGTCGAAACCTCGAAGGATCTTCGTACGGCGAAGATCTTCGTATCGGTGCTCGGCGACGACGCGCAGTGGAAGGCATCGATGGCCGCGCTGGAGAGCGCACGCGGCTTCGTGCGCAACTGGCTGCGCCAGCATCTCGACCTTCGCGTCACCCCGGACCTCGACTTCCGTCCCGATCACTCGCTGGAGCATGCCGCGCGCATCCAGTCGATCCTCAAGCAGGTGCGCGCCTCTGGCTCGTGACGAGCGCCGCGTGAAGGACGCCCTGCGCGTGCCGGGCGATGTCGTGGCCGCGCTCGATCGCGCGCCGGGGCGCGCGCTGATGCTCGGCCACGTGCATCCGGATGCGGATGTGCTCGGCACGCTGCTGGCGATCGGCGAAGCGCTGCACGCGCGGGGATGGTCGGTCCTCTCGGGCGGGCCGCACCCCGCACCCGGTGCGTTGTCGTTTCTGCCGGGCGTCGAACGCTACGAGGTCCTCAAGGCCCTCAACGGCGTCTTCGACGTCGTCGTGCTCACCGACTGCCCCAATCCGGACCGCACCGAAGGGCTCATCGATGCGGCCAAGCGCGCCGCGCCGATCGTCGTCAACATCGACCACCACCCGGACAACCGCAGATACGGCACGACGAATTGGATCGACGTCGGCGCCGCGGCCACCGGCGAGATGGTCTATCGACTGCTTTCGGCGCTCCACGCGCCGCTGACTCCATCCATCGCCACCAACCTGTTCACGGCCGTGCACACGGACACCGGCTCGTTTCGCTACTCCAATGTCACGCCCGAGACATTCGAGATCGCCGCGGCCCTCACGGCGGCGGGCGCCAAGCCGGATGTCGTGTCTTCGGCGCTCTATGAGCGGCGTGCCCCGGACGCGCTTCGACTGCTCAGCGAGGCCCTCGGGCGTGTGCAGGTCAGCAACGATGGCCTGATCGCATGGTTGGCGCTACCGGGCGGCGTCGTGCCGGAGCGCTTCGTCGAATCCGAAGAGCTAGTGAACTACCCGCGCTCGATCGGCAGTGTGAAGGTCGCCTGCCTGCTGCGTGAGCTCGGCGGCGGACGGGTGAAGGTGAGCTTGCGTGCGAAGGGCGAGGTCGACGTGAACAAGATCGCCGCTGCGTTCGGCGGCGGAGGGCATGCGAACGCCGCCGGGTGCACGGTCAGCGGTCCGCTCGACGCAGTGACCCGACAGATCCTCGACGCGGTCCGCGCGGCGCTCGCTGCGCCACGATGACCCCGCCGTCGTCCGGAATCCTCGTCGTCGACAAGACTGCTGGCGTCACCTCATTCGACGCGGTGGCCCTCGCACGGAAGTGTCTCGGCGTACGCCGCATCGGCCACGCCGGGACGCTGGATCCCGCCGCGACCGGAGTCTTGCCGCTGCTCATCGGCGAGGCCACGAAGCTGGCGCCTTATCTGATGGATCAGGAGAAGGAGTACGTCGCCACCGTGCGTTTCGGCGTGACGACCGACACGCATGATCTCGCCGGGCGCGTGCTCTCCGAGGCACCGGTCATCGGCCTCACGCGCGCCCGGCTCGATGCCGCGTGCCGCGGGTTCGTCGGCCGCATCCGCCAGGTCCCCCCGATGTACTCCGCGGTCCACCATGCGGGCCGTCGGCTCTATGAGCTGGCGCGTGAGGGCATGGAAGTCGATCGATCCCCGCGCGACGTCGTCGTGAGCGACATCGAGGTGCAGGGCGTCGAGGATGCGAGCGCCACGCTGCGCGTCGTCTGCGGCAAGGGGACGTACGTGCGGGTGCTCGCGGCCGATCTCGGCGCCGCGCTCGGGTGCGGCGCTGCCGTGGAGCGCCTCGTGCGTACGCGCGTGGGTCGGTTCCAGCGTGCCGACGCGGTCGCCTGGCGCGACCTCGTAGAAACGCCGACCTCCGCGCTGTGGACTCACGTGTTGCCCCCCGACGCCGCGCTCGCGCACCTGCCGGCGGCGAGGCTGGACGCAAGCGGCGCGCGTCGCTTCGTGCATGGTCAGTCTGCGGACGTCAGGCCGCCGCTGACGGGGCCGGGGCCGGCGCGAGTGTACGACGCGTCCGATGTCCTGCTCGGTGTCGGAGAGATTGCGCCGACCGGCGCCAGCGTGCGCCCGGTGAGAATGGTGCATGCAGATCGTCCGGGGTCTTCCGTCCGTCCCGCCTGAGCGCCGGCCGAGCGCGGTCGCTCTGGGCGTCTTCGACGGCGTCCATCTCGGCCACCGCGCGATCCTCGGTGCGGCCGTCGCTCACGCGCGTGCCACCGGTGCGCCGGCGCTCGCGTGCACGTTCGAGCCCAATCCGCTGGAGGTCTTGCAGCCCGATCGGGCGCCGCTGCCGATCACCACGCTGGACGAGCGGCTCGACCTCATCGCCGCCTGCGGCGTGGACGGCACGATCGTGCTGACGTTCACGCGCGAGCTCGCCGCGGTGGAGCCGGAGGCATTCGTGAAGGACGTGCTGGTCGACCGGCTCGCCGCGCGCCAGGTCGTGGTCGGATTCAACCATCGCTTCGGCCGTGCCGCGCGAGGTGACGCCGCGCTCCTGCGCGAGCTCGGCGCACGCATGGGCTTCAACGTCGACGTCGTCGCGCCGCTGACCGTCGACGGTGTGCCGGTCTCGTCGACGGCAATTCGCGCCGCGCTTGGTCGCGGCGACGTCGACGCTGCAGCCCGCATGCTCGGGCGTCCGTATACGTTGCCCGGAACGGTTGTCGCAGGGGCCGGACGCGGACGCACGCTCGGGTTTCCAACCGCGAACGTTGCGCCCGGCCGGCCAGTGCTCGTGGCGCCCGGTGTCTACGCGTGCACGTTCGAGGTCGGCGGACAGGCTCGCCGTGCCGTCGTCAACGTTGGCGTCAGGCCGACGTTCGGCGAGGCGACGCTCGCGATCGAGGCTTATCTGTTGGATTTCTCGGGCGACCTCTATGGTCAGACCGTTCAGCTGACCTTTGTCTCCCGGGTACGCGAAGAGCGCCGGTTCCCGACCGTCGATGCCCTGCGCGCGCAGATCGCGGACGACGTCGAGACGGCACGCCGGCGTCTCTGATCCCATTCCTTTACTTCCAGCAGCCCCCGTGATAAAGTGTCCGCTATCTGTAGACAAGAAAAAGGTTTTTTGGAACCCGCCCTGGGGAGACGATCTCTGGGACGAGGCGATTGGAGGCCGGATGCCGTTGACTGTCGACCGCAAGAAGAGCTTGATCGAGCAGTTCAAGACCCATGAAGGGGACACCGGATCACCGGAGGTTCAGATCGCGCTCCTCACCGAGCGGATCAACGGACTGACCGAGCATTTCAAGACTCACGCGAAGGACCATCACTCGCGGCGGGGTTTGTTGATGCTGATCGGGAAGCGGCGCGGGCTGCTGGAATACCTCAAGAACAAGGACACTGGGCGGTACCGGACGATCATCGACAAGCTCGGTATCCGCCGATAGTTTCCGAATCGTATGCAGTGCATGGCTGGTCCTCGGTCGGAATGAACCCGGGGGCCCAAAGCGTTCGCCGGGATCCGGCAGAAGCGCGAGGACAAGCGTTCACAATGACTCAGCCTCACACAGTCTCACTCGACATCAACGGCCAGCCGCTCTCACTCGAGACCGGCAAGGTCGCCAAACAGGCGGACGGCGCTGTCGTCGTCCGCTACGGCGGCAGCATGGTGCTCGCCACGTGCGTGGCTTCCAAGACGGCCCGCGAGGGTCAGGACTTCTTCCCGCTCACCGTCGAATATCGCGAGCGCGCGTATGCCGGCGGACGTATCCCCGGCGGCTATTTCAAGCGTGAGGGGGCGCCCGTCAAGAAAGAAACCCTCACGTCACGGCTGATCGACCGGCCGATCCGCCCCCTGTTTCCAGATGGTTTCAAGAACGAGGTGCAGGTCATCTGCCTCGTCATCTCTGGTGATCAGGAAAACGACCCGGATGTGCTCGCGATGAATGGCGCCTCTGCGGCGCTGTGCCTGTCGGGGATTCCGTTCGACGGCCCGATCGGCGCCGTGCGTGTGGGGCAGATCGACGGCCGATTCATCCTGAATCCGACCACCGAGCAGCGAAGTGTCTCGACGCTCGAGATCGTGATCGCGGGGACCGAGGACGCCGTGCTGATGGTGGAGTCGGGCGCGAAGGAAGTCCCCGAGGAAACGATGCTCGATGCCATCGCGTTCGGCCACGAGCACTGCAGGCGGCTGGCGAAGACACAGAAGGACCTCGCCGCCCGCGCGACCAAGCCGCGCTGGGCGTTCGACCCCAACGCCGGCCGCGACCTGGCGCTCGAGGCTCGCGTGCGCGAGCTCGCCAAGGCAAAGCTGTCGGAGGCGCTCGCCACACCGGACAAGCATGCCCGCGCGCAAGCGGTGCACCACGTGTTCGAAGAGGTGTGGGCGGCGCTCGGCGCCGACGAGTCCAAGAAGGCGCAGGCGCGCGCGGCGTTCGAGGCCGCGGAGTCGGCCGAGCTTCGCCGGATGATCGTCGAGCAGAATCTTCGGTTGGACGGCCGCAAGCCGACCGACATTCGGCCGATCACGATCGAGACGGGCTATCTTCCGCGGGCGCACGGCTCGTCGTTGTTCACCCGGGGTGAGACGCAGGCGCTCGTCTCAGCCACCCTCGGCACCAAGAACGACGAGCAGAAGATCGAGGCGCTCGAGGGTGAGTCGTACCGACACTTTCTGCTGCACTACAACTTCCCCTCGTTCTCGGTGGGAGAGGTCCGGCGGTTCGGCTCACCGACGCGGCGTGACATTGGTCATGGCGCCCTCGCCGAGCGTGCCGTGGAGGCGGTCCTGCCCGCGAAGGAAGACTTTCCCTACACGATCCGTGTCGTGTCGGACATCCTCGAGTCCAATGGCTCATCGTCGATGGCGACCGTGTGCGGCGCGTCGCTGGCGCTGATGGACGCCGGCGTGCCGCTGAAGAGCCACGTGGCCGGCATTGCCATGGGACTCATCAAAGAGGGTGATCGTTACGGCATCCTCACCGACATCATGGGCGCCGAAGACCACTTCGGCGACATGGACTTCAAGGTCGCCGGGACGGAAAAGGGCGTCACCGCGCTGCAGATGGACATCAAGATCAAAGGCGTCTCGATCGACGTCATGCGCTCCGCCCTGCAGAACGCGCGCGACGCGCGCATGATCGTGCTGGCCAAGATGCGCGAGGCGCTCGAGAAGCCGCGCCCCGAGCTCTCGCCGTACGCGCCCCGTTTCGTGACCATCAAGATCCGCACCGAGAAGATCCGCGAGATCATCGGCCCCGGCGGCAAGGTCATTCGCGGCATTCAGGAGCAGACGGGTACCAAGATCGACGTCGAGGACGATGGCCGCGTGACCGTGTTCGCGCCCGACAGCGCCGCGGTGCAAAAGGCGGTCGGCATCATCCAGGATATCTGTCGGGAAGTCGAGCTGGACCGGATCTATCTCGGCAAGGTCAAGAAGATCGTCGAGTTCGGCGCGTTCGTCGAGGTCATTCCGAACACCGAAGGGCTGCTGCACATCTCGCAGATTGCCGAGAGCCGCATTCGCGCGGTGCAAGACGTGCTGACCGAAGGCGACGAGGTGCTCGTGAAGGTCATCGAGATCGACGGCAACGGCAAGATGCGGCTCTCGCGGAAGATCGCGCTCCGCGAGCAGCCCGCGCTCGCCGACAAGGAAAAGCTGAAGAACCCCAACGCGGCGAATCCACCCCGGGCATGAACACGTGACCGAAGACTACCGAAAGAGCGTCCTGCCGAACGGGATCCGGGTCATCACGGAGCGGATGCCTCACGTTCGATCGGTCGCCGTCGGAGTCTGGATCGAGACAGGCTCCCGTCATGAAGTCGAAGAGCGCGGCGGGATGTCGCATCTGATCGAGCATCTGGTCTTCAAGGGCACCGCCACGCGCTCCGCCGAGGCCATCGCGCGTGAGATGGACTCGGTGGGCGGTCAGATGGACGCGTTCACGACGAAGGAGCACACGTGCTTCTATGTGCAGGTGCTCGACGAGCACCTGCCGCTCGCCGTTGATCTGCTCACGGATATCCTGCTGCGCCCGCTGTTCGACCCCGAGGAGCTGGAGCGCGAGAAGTCGGTCGTCCTGCAGGAGATCAAGATGGTCGATGACACGCCGGACGACGTGATCCACGACCTCTTCGCTGCGCAGATTTGGGCGAACCATCCGCTCGGCAAGCCGATCCTCGGTACGCGCGAGCTGGTGGAAAGCTTCGGCCGCGACGCGGTCTCGAGTTATTTCGGCGCGGAATACGTGCCGCCTCGAATCATCATTGCCGTGGCCGGCAATGTGACGCACGACCGGGTCGTCGAGCTGTTCGGCGCCGGGTTCAATGGCTTCAGGCACGATCCCACGCCGCGCGTGCAGCAGCCCGTTCGTATCATCCCCGGCGTCAACCTGGTTCACAAGACGCTGGAGCAGGTGCACGTGGTCATCGGCTTCCCGGGGCTACACCACGCGGCGCCGGAGCGGTATGCGCTGTTCCTCCTCAATGACGTCATCGGCGGCAGCATGTCGTCGCGGCTGTTTCAGGAGGTGCGCGAGCGGCAGGGGCTCGTGTATTCGATCCACTCGGGGCTGCAGTCGTATTCGGACACGGGCACGCTGTACGTCTATGCGGCGACCGATCCGCCGAACTTCTCGAAGATGCTGAAGTCGACGCTCAAGGAGCTCCGCGAGGCCAAGAAGCAGGGCGTGACGGAGGACGAGCTGCGGCGAGCCAAGGATCACCTGAAGGGCAGCCTCATGCTCTCGCTCGAATCCACGTCCAGCCGCATGAACCGCCTGGCCAAGCACGAGCTCCATTTCGGCTCGTTCCTGACCCTCGATCAGATGCTCGGCGCGATCGATCGTGTGAAGCACGACGAGGTGCAGGCGCTGGTGGCGGAGCTGCTGGACGAAGCCCAACTCGCGCTCACTACGCTCGGCCCGCTCGATCGTCGTAATCTGCCCGCCGAACTCCGAAACTGACTGGATCTCAGCGTCGCAGCAGCAGCGCGCTGAGCACCGCGAAGATCAGCGCGACCGCGACACCGAGCCACGCCCATCGCAGTCGGGTGCGCAACACCTCGAGCGCCGTCGTCATCTCTTGAACTTGCCTGGCAAGCTCCGCGATCACCTCGGCATGCTGCGCGTCACGCGCCTCGAGCTGCTCGACATCACGCTGCAGCGAGTCGAGGCTTGCCGTCGTTCGCTTGCCAGGACGCCCGCCTGACGGCGCCGGGCGCGAGCTGGCGTACAGACGCCGCGCCGCCTCGACGATGGTCGGCGCGTGGTCGACCAGCAGCCGCCAGGGGATTTTCGTCCAGGGCACGCAGGTATCCTACACAGCGAGCCCATACGACTGCCGGAAGCGCTACTGAGTGGCCAACAGCACCGAGTTCACGTGGTAACCGAGGAGGGCGGGCCCGCCCCTCTCGATTCGCCACAGGAACTGCTCGCTGGCCGGGCCGTTGGTGAACTGCGACTGGTACGTGAGCCGCACGAGGTGGCCGCCCGTGCCGCGGGTCACGCTCCACACCGGCTCATCGGCCGACTGCCAGACCCCGAGCTTGCGGTCGAGCGCGGACATGAATCGCTCGAATTGCTCTTCCGTCGTGCCCTGTCGAAGCTCCGCGCCGGCCGTCCTATAGATCTCGGCGTAGGACTTCTGGGCGGCCAGCGTTCTGAAGTCCGCGACGCCGCGCTTGGCTTCGTCCGTCCCACCGCAAGCCGTGAGAAGCAGCCCAAATCCAATGACCCAGACGCATGATCGGACTCGGATGCGCATGCTGGAGCCCTCGAGTGGTATGCCCAACGGAGCGGCGCTGGGGGCCGTGGCGCTCGATTTCCACGATAGCGTTTCGCGCGCCGGCGCGACAACACCGCGGCCGACCGCTTTCTGTAGTGGCCGCCAGCGAGCCCTCTACCATTCGTCAGGCTTTTCCGGTAAGGTGACGACGTGATCGAGCGGTACACCCGGCCCGCCATGGGACGTATCTGGAGCGAGGCCGCGAAGTACCAGGCGTGGCTCCGGGTGGAGATTGCGGCGTGCGACGCCTACGCGCGTCGCGGCCGCATTCCGGCCGCCGTCATGCCGCGGATTCGCGCCCTGCGCGTCGACATCGATCGAATCCTCGCCATCCAGCAGAAGGTGAAGCACGAGATGATCGCGCTGCTCACCAGCCTGGAAGAGCAGCTCGGTGACGACTCGCGCTTCGTGCACATCGGCCTCACCACGAACGACGTCTGGGATACGGCCACCGCGCTGCAGCTCCGCGACGCGATCGATGTGCTGCTGCAGGGCCAGGAGCGCCTGCGGCGCGCACTCGCGGCGCTCGCGACGCGGCACAAGGACACCCTGATCGTGGGCCGTACGCACGGCGTCCACGCGGAGCCGACGACGTTCGGGCTGAAGGTGGCCGTCTGGTACGTGGAGGCTGGGCGCAACCTCGAGCGTCTGCGCCGCGCGCGCGAGGTGGTGGCCGTCGGCAAGCTGTCCGGAGCTGTGGGACAGTTCGCGCACGTGGAGCCCGACGTCGAGGAAGAAGTCTGCCGCGACCTCGGCCTCGGCGTCGAGCCGGTCTCCACGCAGATCGTGCAGCGGGATCGTCATGCCGAGCTGCTGTCGACGCTTGCCCTGGCCGCCGCCTCGCTCGAAAAGATCGCGCTCGAGGTCCGCGGGCTGCAGCGGACGGAAGTGCTCGAGGCGCAGGAGCCATTCGGTGAAGGACAGAAGGGCTCCAGCTCGATGCCGCACAAGCGCAACCCCGAGCTGGCGGAGCGGATCTGCGGCCTCGCGCGGCTGTTGCGGGGCTACGCCACGGCGGCGCTGGAAAATGTCGCGCTGTGGCACGAGCGCGACATCAGCCACTCGTCGGTCGAGCGCGTCGTCCTGCCGGATGCCACCATCGTGCTGGATTACGCCCTTGACCTGGCGTCGTTCATCGTGGAGGGGCTCGACGTGGACCCGGCCCGGATGGCCGAGAACCTCGAGCGTTCGTATGGCCTCATCTATTCCCAGCGCGTGCTCCTGAAGCTCACCGAGGCGGGCCTCGCGCGCCAGAAGGCGTACGAGATCGTCCAGAAGAACTCGATGCAGGCATGGCGCGAGCGACGCTCGTTTTACGAGTTACTCGCGGCCGACCCCGCCGTCACCGAGCATCTGGCGCCGGCCGAGCTCAAGGCGTGCTTCGACCCATCGTGGTATCTGCGCAACGTCAACGCCGTTTTCCGTCGGGCGGGGCTCGCGTGAGCTCCGGGAGGGCACCCGTGAGACGTCAGCCAGCCAGCGAGGACGTGGAGCAGCAAGCCAAGCTCTATGAGGGCAAGGCCAAGATCGTCTACGCGACCAGCGACCCCAAGCTCGTGATCCAGTACTTCAAGGACGACGCCACGGCCTTCAACGCGCTGAAGAAAGGCACCATCGTCGGCAAAGGGGTCGTGAACAATCGGATGTCGGCCACGCTCTTCCATCGCCTGGCGAAGGCCGGCGTCCCAACCCACTACGTCGAGACGCTGTCCGATCGCGAGATGCTGTGCCGGCGGCTCGACATCATCAAGATCGAGACGATCGTGCGCAACGTGGTGGCGGGGAGCCTCGCCAAGCGCACCGGGCTCCCCGAGGGTACTGCGATCCGTCAGCCGATCGTGGAGCTGTACCTCAAGTCCGATCCGCTGGGCGATC
>DAIRVP010000072.1:5229-24968 GCA_036802765.1 Candidatus Rokuibacteriota bacterium | reverse complement strand
CTTGCGACCCGAGGAACGTATCCGGTATTAGCCTCCCTTTCGAGAGGGTATCCCGGGCTCAAGGGCAGGTTGCCCACGTGTTACTCACCCGTGCGCCACTAGAAGCACCGATGTATTGCTACACCGACGCTCCTCGTTCGACTTGCATGTGTTAAGTACGCCGCCAGCGTTCGCTCTGAGCCAGGATCAAACTCGCCAAGAAAAGCGATGAACCTGGTCCTCAAGCTCGAACGTGTTACTGCGAACTACGTGCAGTCACTCGGCCGAGCGCAAGGTACTCGTTAGAACGGATGGTGCTCACACCTTTTCGGTGAGCCAGTAACATATGCGACTTTCAAAGAGCGCTGCGGTCAGCTTGGAAGGTGACCGGATCTACTTCTAAACCGTTGCCTGCTGGCTACGCAGGCGAAGACTGACTATACCCACGCGTCAGTGGGCTGTCAAGCTTTTGCGGCGAGGTTTTCGATCACAGGGTCAGCGCTTTGGAGCGTCGATGACCAGCGGATAGATCCGCCTGGGCCCGAGCTTGAACGTGTGCGGTCCCGGTGAGGTTGGCTGGTCGATGGATGTGGCGCGGACGCCGTCGATCTGAACGCCGCCTCCCTGGATCAGGCGGCGCGCCTCCGACGAAGAAACGACCCAACCCATTTCCTTTATCAACTTCCAGAGGGGCCACCCGGCAGCCTCCGCCGGCAACTGCGGCGCCTTCGCAAAATCCTGAGTGAGCTCGCCCGCCACCGCGTTCTTGGCGAACCGGGCCGCGCTCGTCGCTTCCGCGTCCTGCATCGCCTGCTCGCCATGCACCAGCGCCGTCACCTCGCGGGCGAGCATGCGCTGGGCTTCGCGCTTCTCCGGCGCTTCACGCGTCGCCGCCGCGAGATCGTCGATGCGCTCGAGCGGCAGGAACGTGAAGTATCGAAGGAACCGCACCACATCCGCGTCCGGCGTGTTGAGCCAGAACTGATACATCTCGTACGCGGATGTCTTGATGGGATCTATCCATATCGTCCCCGACTCCGTCTTGCCGAACTTCGAGCCGTCGCTCTTCATCACCAGTGGCAACGTCAGGCCATACGCGGCGCGGCCATGAACGCGCCGGATCAAGTCCACGCCGGCGGTGATGTTGCCCCATTGATCGCTACCACCCAGCTGGATCGAGCAGCCGTGCAGGAGCATGAGCGACATGAAGTCGTACGCCTGCAACACTTGATAGCTGAATTCGGTGAACGAGATCCCCGCGCTCATCCGCGCTTTCACCGACTCGCGAGCGAGCATCGCGCCCACGGGAAAGTGTTTCCCGACATCGCGCAAAAAGCCGATCACGTCGAGCTCGGAGAGCCACTCGTAGTTGTCGGCCAGGATAGCGGCATGGGGTCCGCGATCGAAGTCGAGAAACGGGCGGACCTGACGTTTGAGCCGCTCGGCCCACTCCGCCACCTGCTCCTTCGGGTTCAGCGCCCGCTCGCCTGCCTTGCCGGCGGGATCCCCGATGAGACCGGTGCCGCCGCCGACCAGGACGATCGGCCGATGCCCGGCCAACTGCAGACGCCGCAACGCCAATAGCGGCACCAGGCTACCCACGTGCAGGCTATCGGAGGTCGGATCGAAGCCAACATAGGCGGTTCGGTGGCCCGACGTCAGGTGGGCGTCGAGCTCCTCGGGGGTGGTGACGTCCGCAATCAGCTCGCGGCGCTGAAAATCGCGCAGAAGCTCCGAGCGCATGGCCGGGGAGATTATCGCACCGGTATAATGGCTGACGCATGGCCTCTGAGAGCAATCCGGTCGGGGGACGGCGATTCGCACCCGGCCGCCGGCGTTGGCTCCGCTTCCTTCTCATGCTCGTCGGCATCGGCTCGCTCGTCATGGCCGCCGCCGCGGGCGTCCTCGCGCTCTGGGCCTTTACGATTCTGCCGCGCAGCCTGCCCTCGGTGAAGACGCTGGAGACGTTCCAGCCGCTGCAGGGCACGAAGGTCTACGATGACAACGACGAGCTGCTCACCGAATTGCATGTCGAGCGGCGCATCTTCGTTCCGCTCGCCCACATCCCGCAGGTGTTACGCGACGCCGTCATCGCCACCGAGGACCGTCGCTTCTACTCACACTTCGGCGTGGACCCGATCGGCGTGGCGCGCGCCCTCTATCAGAACTATCGTCGCGGGCGGATCGCGGAGGGCGGGAGCACCATCACCCAGCAGCTGACCAAGGTCCTGTTCCTCACCCCTGACAAGAGCCTCGAGCGGAAGATGAAGGAGGCCGCCCTCGCGCTGGAGCTCGAGCGCCGCTATCCCAAGGACCGCATCCTCGAGATGTATTTGAACCAGGTGTACTTCGGCAACGGCGCGTACGGCGTCGAGGCGGCCGCGCGGACCTACTTCGGCAAATCGGTGACCGAGCTCGGCCTCAGGGAAGCCGCACTGATCGCCGGTCTGCCGCGTGCGCCATCGACGTACTCACCGTTCGATCATCCCGAGGCCGCCAAGCGCCGTCGCGAGGTCGTGCTGCGCCGTCTCGTCGAGTACGGCGCGCTCAAGGACCCCGATGCCAAGAAGCTGGCGCGCGCCGATCTCGGTCTCATCCCGCCCGAGCGCCGGCGCACCACCGGCCAGTACTTCCTCGAGTTCGTCCAGCAGACGCTCGAGGGCAAGTATGGCGCCGACATGGTGTTCAAAGGCGGACTGAACGTCTACACGACGCTGAATCCGACGATGCAGCTGGCCGCCGAGCAGTCGCTGCGTGACGGCCTCAAAGCGCTCGAGGGACGCACCAAAAACGCGCGGCCCGGCGAGCACCCCGAAGGCGCAATCGTGACGATCGAGCCGCAGACGGGCTATGTGCGCGCGATGGTCGGCGGCTACGATTTCTTCCGCAGCGAGTTCAACCGCGCCGTCCAGGCGCGACGGCAGCCGGGATCCGCCTTCAAGCCGTTCGTCTACGTCGCCGCGCTCGAGTCCGGCTTCACGGCGGCGAGCCGGATCGAGGATGCACCGGTGTCGTACGCGATCGGCTCCAATGGTCAGACGTGGAAGCCGGAGAACTACGACCGCAAGTTCCGCGGGCCGACGACGCTGCAGCAGGCGGTGGAGGAATCGGTCAACGTCGTCACCGTCAAGCTTCAGGAGCAGATAGGCCTGAACCGTACCGTGCGCGTCGCCCGCCGCTTCGGCATCACAAGCCCGCTAGACGTCAACCTCAGCCTCGCCCTCGGCACCTCGGATCTGACGCTGCTTGAGCTCACGTCGGCTTACGCGGCGCTCGCGAACCAGGGTGCGTGGCTGCCGCCGACGACCGTGCGGTACGTCACGGACGCGCAGGGCAAGCTGCTCGAGGAGTCCATCGCGGAGCCGCGCGAAGCGGTGGCGCCGGAAACCGCCTACGTGATCACGCACATGCTGCGCGGCGTGGTTGAGCGTGGCACCGGACAGGCCGCGAAAGTGCTCGGCCGACCCATCGCGGCGAAGACCGGGACGACGAACGATTACTCCAACGCGTGGTTCGTCGGGTATACGCCGCGTGTAGCGACCGGTGTGTGGATCGGCTACGACCGTCCGCGCAGTCTCGGTAAGGACGAGACGGGCTCGCGTGTCGCCGTGCCGATCTGGGTCGCGTACATGGGCAAGGTCCTCGGCGACAGTCCACGCGAGGACTTTGCCGTTCCGGACAAGGTCGTGCTCGTTCCGGTCGACCTCGACCCTTCGAACGAGTGCGTGCGAGTCGTGACGATGGCGTTCGTGCGCGGCACCGAGCCGCTGGCCTGCGGACGCCGGCCACCCCCGACTCCGGCGCCGCCGGCGTTGCCGGGATCACCGCAGGCCTCCCCGCTCGCGCCACCACAGGCCGGATCGTTGTCGCCGCCGACGGCGCCTATCGGAGTGCCGCCCGCCGCGGCGGCGCCGACCGTCACGCCGCCGCCGGCGCTACCGCGCGAGGCGCTCCCGATGGCAACCGGCGCTGGATCGCCGACATCCGGCGCTGCCCCGCGACCCAAAGAGATCCAGGGCCCCTAAGACGGTCGGCTCAACCCTCCGCGCGAGGGTAACCCGCCGCGATCTCTCTCCACGACGCGCCGGCATCGAGCAGACGAGCGAAGACAGTCTCTAGATCGGCGATCGGCACGCGGATCTGTTCCATCGTGTCGCGCTCACGGATGGTGACCTTACCGTCCCCGGCCTCGCCTTTGTCGGCATCGCCGACGGTTTTCACGTCGACGGTGACGCAGTAGGGCGTGCCGACCTCGTCCTGACGCCGATACAGGCGTCCGATGGCCGCGGTGTCGTCGTAGAGTGTGAGCCATCGCCGCGTGAGCCGCCGGCGAAGGTCGTGGCACGTCGCGACGATCTCGGCACGCTTCTTCAGCAGCGGCAGCACGGCGATCTTGATCGGCGCCAGCTCGGGGTGCAGACGCAGCACAACGCGCTTTTCGCCGCGAACCTCCTCTTCCTGGTAGGCGTCGAGCAAGAACGCCAGCAGCGCGCGGTCGACGCCCGCCGAGGGCTCGATCACGAACGGCACCAGATGCTCCTTGCGCTCCTCGTCGAAGTACGTCAGCGACTTGCCGCTGAACTTCGAATGCTGCTTCAGATCGAAGTCCGTCCGGTTGGCGATGCCCATCAGCTCGCTCCAGCCCATCGGGAACTTGTAGAGAAGGTCCACGGTGCGCTTGGAGT
Source organism: Candidatus Rokuibacteriota bacterium (assembly GCA_036802765.1). Classification (GTDB taxonomy): domain Bacteria; phylum Methylomirabilota; class Methylomirabilia; order Rokubacteriales; family CSP1-6; genus AR12. The sequence continues at coordinate 20,304 of DAIRVP010000072.1, read as the reverse complement.
AGTGTGCGAGCTCGTCGCGGCCGTGCTCGTGCAGCTTGACGTTGTCGGCGGCGAGACCATAGCGGGTGAACCACGCGTGGCACTCGGCGATCCAGCGATCGTGCCAGACCTCGTCGGCGGGCCGGCCGTCGAGCCGCTCGTGCGGATTGACGAAGAACTCGATCTCCATCTGCTCGAACTCGCGCGAGCGGAAAATGAAGTTGCCCGGCGTGATCTCGTTGCGGAACGCTTTGCCGATCTGTGCGATGCCGAACGGCAGCTTGCGTCGCGTGGACTGCAAGACGTTGTCGAAGTTGACGAAGATCCCCTGCGCCGTTTCAGGACGCAGATACGTGACCGCGGCATCCTCCTCGACCGGCCCCATGAAGGTCTTGAACATCAGATTGAACTGGCGAGGGGCCGTGAGCTCGCCCTTGCCGCAGTCGGGGCACAGCGTGCGGCGGACGCCGCAGTGTTTGCAGGGCTCCCCAGCCTTGATGGTGAACTTGTTGCCCTTGGTGGCGGGGCAGTAGTGCGTCCAGTCTCGCTCGTCGATCTGGTCGGCCCGGAAGCGATGCTGGCATTCGCGACAGTCGACCATCGGATCGGTGAAGTGATCGATGTGACCGCTGGCCTTCCAGACCATCGCATGCATGAGGATCGAAGCGTCCAGGCCAACCATGTCGTCGCGCTGATGGACGAAGTCGCGCCACCACACGCGTTTGATGTTGTTCTTGAGCTCGACGCCGAGTGGGCCGTAGTCCCAGCACGACCCGGTCCCGCCGTAGATCTCGCTGGACTGGAAAATGAACCCGCGACGTTTGGCGAGGGATACGAGCACATCCATCGTTGCCGTACTCATTACCGGTCTCCGATCGTCTCCGACAGCCGTCGCACTTCGCGCAGGAATTTTGCGGTGCGCGTCGGATGGCCGATGAGACGTGTCATATGTGCCTCCAGGGCCGCGCGCAGCTCGGCCTCGATGCGGCCGAGTGGCTGGACCAGCGCCTCCTCCCATCGCGCCGCGCGCAGGCGGGCCAACGCCGCGACCGCGGCCGGGCTGATCGGCGTCGCACCCGACACCTGCGCCGCGCAGGCCTCGCACACGAGGCCCCCCTCGTCGAGTGCGGGCCGGGCGAATGGATACGCACGCCCACATTCCACACACCGATCGAGGCGTGGCCGGTGACCGAGCACGTCGAGACAGCGCGCGCCGAAGCACACGGCGACGCGGGTCGGCGCCGCAGCGCCCGCGCAGGCGCGCAGTGCGCGCGTGAGCAGTCCGTAGAGTGCGGCGTGGGGATCGCGCTCGGCGGTCAAGCGGCCGACGCACTCCACGATCCATGCCGCCTGTCCGAGGCGTTCCAGGTCCGCGCGGAGCGCCGCGAATGGCTCCAGCACGTCGAAGTGATCGACGCGCACCAGCTCGCTGCGTCCCGTGTCGAAGAACACGAGCTCGCCGAGCGTGAACAGCTCCAGCGCGCCGCCGAAGCGCGAGCGCATGCGGCGCGAGGCCTTTGCGATGCCGCGAACCTTGCCGTGCTCGCGCGAGTAGAACGTAACCACCCGGTCGCTTTCGCCGAGGTCGAAGGAGCCGATCACCACCGCCGAGGATTTGCCGAGCGCCATGTCAGGAGGTCAGCATGAATCCGAATTCCCGTAGCGCGCGAGGGTCCCGTCGCCAGTTCCGGCGCACGCTCACCGTGAGCCCGAGGAACACCGGAATGCCGAAGAAGCGCTCGAGCTCGCGCCGCGCCTCGGTGCCGATGCGCTTGAGCATGGCGCCGCCCTTGCCGATCAGAATCCCCTTCTGCGAATCCTGCTCGACGAAGACGGTCGCGCGGATGTCGAGGCGCTCGGGACGGGCACGCTCGGTGAGCTCTTCCACCCGCACCGCGACGGCGTACGGCACTTCCTGGTGCGTGAAGTGAAAGACCTTCTCGCGCACGACCTCGGCGACATAGAACGTTTCGGGTTGATCGCTCGTGGCGTCGGCCGGAAAGAACGGCGGGTGCTCGGGCAGCGCCTGCACGATGAGCTGCAGCAGGCGGTCGCACTGAGTGCCGTCCGTGGCGGAGATCGGCAGCAGCTCCGCAAAGGCGTAGGCGGCGCGCCAACGCTCGAGCAACGGCAGCAGTCGCGCCTTGGGCTTCACCCGATCGACCTTGTTCAGGGCACAGAACACAGGCCCGCCGAAGGCGCGGAGCGGCGCGAGCACGAGATCGTCGGGCGCCTCTGCGGCCGCCGCATCGACGACCAGACACACCAGGTCGACCTCTTCGGCAGCGCGCTCCGCCGTCTTCTGCATGAATTCGCCGAGCTGGCCGCGCCCGGCGTGCAAGCCCGGCGTATCGACGAAGATCACCTGCGCGTCACGACCGTTGCGGATGCCGGTGATGCGATTCCGCGTCGTCTGCGGCCGGGGCGACACGATCGACAGCTTTTCGCCCACCAGGCGGTTCAGGAGCGTCGACTTGCCCGCGTTCGGACGACCGATCAGGGCGACGAAGCCGGCCTTGGTTGTAGCGGGTGCCGCGAGCACGGATTTGACCGAGGGTGGCCTGTTCAAGGTACGCGTGGCTCCGACCTGCGCGCTCTTCCCGCGCGGTGGCTCTGCCCCGCCCGGTCTAGCCGAGCGGGGCCTGGTTCGCTCGTAAGCAGGCCGCTCCATAGTTTGGGCGGAGTTGCGCCGAGAATCTGGCGTTCGCGTCGATGCATCAAATCCGCCTCCACAGGATCGCGGTCGTCCCAACCCACGAGATGCAGCGTACCGTGGGTGGCGAGCAGATCGAATTCGAGCGCAAGCGGGACGCCGAGCCGACGCGCCTGGCGAGCCGCGGCGTCGGCCGAGATCACGATCTGCCCCACGAGCGGACTCGGCGACCCGGGCGTCTCGAGCGGAAACGCGAGCACGTCCGTGCGCCGGCGAATGCCGCGCCACTCGGCGTTGAGGCGGCGTATCTCACCATCGTCCACCACGCGCACCTCGACCACCCCTGAGGGCCGGCCGACGGCGCTCAATGCGCGATCGACGGCGCGGCGAAGGCGAGCGGTAGAGACGGGAACGCGGCGCTGGCCTTGCTCGATCGCCGCGGGCATCAGGACGGCTCGGATCGCGCTCCGTCCTCGCGGGCCGCCGCCGTGCGCGTCTCGTGAACGCCGTAGGCGCGAATGATCGCCGACACGAGCCGGTGGCGGACGACGTCGCCCTCGTCGAAGTAGACGAAATCGATGCCGGGGACGCCGCGAAGAATCCGCTGGACCTCGATGAGCCCCGAATGTCGTGAGGCCGGCAGATCGACCTGGGTCACGTCGCCGGTCACGACCATCTTCGAGTTGAAACCGAGCCGGGTGAGGAACATCTTCATCTGCTCGGTCGTGCTGTTCTGCGCCTCGTCGAGAATGATGAACGCGTCGTTGAGCGTGCGGCCACGCATGTACGCGAGCGGCGCGATCTCGATCGCGCCTTTCTCGACGAGCGCGCTCACCTTTTCGGACTCGAGCATGTCGTACAGCGCGTCGTAAAGCGGTCGCAGGTAGGGATGCACCTTTTCGTAGAGATCGCCGGGCAGGAAGCCCAACCGTTCGCCCGCTTCCACCGCGGGCCGCGTCAGCACGATGCGCGCGACCTCGCGCTTCATGAGCGCATTGACCGCCATGGCGACCGCCAGAAACGACTTGCCGGTGCCCGCGGGGCCGATGCCGAAGACCATGTCGTGCGAGCGGATGGCGTCGACGTACCGCTTCTGGCCGACGGTCTTGGGCGTAATCCACTTCTTGCGTGACGGCACCGAGATCGCGTCGGCGAAGACCGACTTCACGTCCGCGGTCTCGTCGTCGGACACCATCCGCGCCGCGGCCCGTACCTCCATCGCGCGCAGGGGCGCGCCAGTCCGGACGAGCTCGGCCAGCTGCGTCAACGCGCGCTCGGCTTTGACGACCTGCCGCTCGTCGCCCTTGAGCATCACGTCGTGGCCGCGCGCGACGATGCGGACGTCGAACTGCGATTCGAGCGTGCGGAGGTGGTCGTCGTTACGCCCGAGAAGCTGGGCCAGATCAACGTCGGGCGCCAGGGAGAGCCGGCGCGTGATGATGGTGGCGTCGGTCAAATCGTTATCGTTCCTGCCCCGAGTCTACCATGCGAGTATCCGGGGCATCCGTGCCGCCAGTTATCCTGCGTGGCCGGAACCCCGAACGGGTATGATGCGTCTGGCATGCCAGCGAACCCCGCGCGCTTGCCGTCGCCCGCCCCGGACGCGTTGCGTCTTTCACGACACCTCGCCCAAGTCGTGGAGACCGCGACGCTCGAGACCACGCCGTTCCATCACGTCTACCTGCGCGAGATCTTTCCGTCGGGGTTCTATCAGACCCTGCTCGCGCGCCTGCCCGCGACGCGCCGGTACCGGGAGATGCGGCACCGTCAGGCCATGCGCCCAGACGGCCGCAGCGCGCGGCGGAAGTTCTATCTGTTTCCAGAGCACGTGATGCTGCTGCCGGCGGAGCAGCGGGCCTTCTGGCTGCCCATCGCGCGGCAGCTGCGCTCGCGCGAGCTGCACGACGCCTTCAAACATCTGTTCCGGGGTGCGCTCGAGCGCCGATTCGGCAAAGCGGTTGAGAACCTGTCGTTCTACCCGGTGCCGATGTTGCTGCGGGATTTCGGCGGCTATCGCATCGGCATCCACGGCGACTCGATGCGCAAGGCGATCACGGTGCAGCTCTATCTGCCCAGCGATACGTCACAGGCCCACCTCGGCACGTTGCTGCATGAGGGTCGCACCGGCGAGGCAGCCGAGCATATCCTCCCGCTGCAGTTTCTGCCCGCCACGGGCTATGCGTTCCCAGTGATGCGACACGAGAGCTGGCACAGCGTGGCCGCGACGTCGGAGACGGATGGCGTGCGCGACTCGCTGATGATCAGCTATATGGTTCAGGATACGGCGGGAACCTGGCTGATCGAGCGGCTCAAACGGCTCTGGCTGTTCCTCGCCTATTTCCTGCGTCGCTGAGCGCGCCGCTCAGCGCGGCTTCTCCGGCTCCACCACGCGGATGTGGAGCTCCTTCAGCCGCTCGGGCGGCACCGGCGCCGGCGCTTGCATGAGCAGATCCTGCGCTTGCTGGTTCATCGGAAACGCGATCACCTCACGGATATTGCTCTCGCCGGCGATCAGCATCACGATGCGGTCGATGCCGGGGGCGGAGCCGCCGTGCGGCGGCGCGCCGTAGCGGAACGCGTTCAGCATTCCTCCGAAGCGGGTCTCGACGTCTTCTCGGCTGTAGCCCGCGATCGCGAACGCCTTGAACATGATGTCGGGACGGTGGTTGCGGATGGCGCCACTCGACAGTTCCACGCCGTTGCAGACGATGTCGTACTGATAGGCCTTGATCGTCAGCGGGTCCTGCGTCTCCAGCGCCTGCACGCCGCCCTGCGGCATCGAGAACGGGTTGTGGCTGAACTCGATCTTCCCCGTCTCCTCATCGCGCTCGTACATCGGAAAATCGATCACCCAGCAGAACCGAAACGCGTCCTTCTCGAGCAGACCCAGCTCCTCTCCCAGCCGTGTGCGCACCTTGCCGGCCAGCCGATCGGCCGCCGCGCGCCTATCGCACACGAAGAAGACGGCGTCGCCATCGACGGCGCCGGTGGCGCGACGCAGCGCCGCCAAGCGCGCCTCGTCGAGGAACTTGGCGATCGGTCCGCGCGCGGCCCCGTCGCCGAGGACGACATAGCCCAGTCCCGGCGCGCCCTCGTCGCGCGCCCACTGGTTGAGCTTGTCGAAGAAGCTGCGCGGCTGCGCGGCCGCGCCCGGGGCCCGTAGCGCGCGGACGATCGACCCCTTTTCGATCGCGCCCGCGAAAACCGCGAAGCCGCTGCCGCGAAACACCTCGGTGACATCCTCGATCACGAGTGGATTGCGCAGGTCGGGCTTGTCGCTGCCGTAGCGCGCGAGCGCCTCGTCGTACGGGATGCGCGGGAACGGCGGCGGCGTGACCTTCGCGTCCGGCCGGAACTCGGCGAACACGCCGTGCATGATCGGCTCGATGGCCGCCCACACGTCCTCCTGGGTCACGAACGACATCTCGAGGTCGAGCTGATAGAACTCGCCGGGCGAGCGGTCGGCGCGGCCGTCCTCGTCGCGGAAGCACGGCGCGATCTGGAAGTAGCGATCGAATCCGGCGACCATCAGCAGCTGCTTGAACTGCTGCGGCGCCTGCGGCAGCGCGTAGAACTGCCCGGGATGCAGCCGGCTCGGTACGAGGTAATCGCGCGCGCCCTCGGGCGAGCTGGCGGTGAGAATCGGTGTCGAGAATTCCGTGAAGCCCGCGTCGATCATGCGCCGCCGGATGCTCGCGATCACGCGGTTGCGCAGCATGATGTTCCGATGAAGCGCCTCACGCCGCAGGTCGAGAAAGCGGTAACGCAGCCGCGTGTCTTCGGGGAACTCCGCGTCGCTGTTCACCTGCAGCGGCAGCGTGTCGGCCGTCGACTGCACCACCAGCTCCTGCACCGCGACCTCAACCTCGCCGGTGGCCAGCTTCGGGTTGACCGCCGACGGCTCGCGTGCGACGACGGCTCCGGTTACGGTGATGACGCTCTCGATTCGGACCGCTTCCGCCGACGCGAGCGCGGGGCTGCCAGCGTGGAACACGCACTGGACGAGCCCGTAGTGGTCCCGCAGGTCGATGAATAGGAGTCCGCCGTGATCGCGCTTGCGGTGAACCCAACCAGACAGACGAACGGTGCGGCCGACGTCGGCGGCCCGCAGCTCGCCGCACGTATGCGTCCGGTACGCGGGCAGCGAGGCGCTCAACGGCCACCGGCCTTGCCGACGAGGGGCTTGACCTCCGGCGTTCGCGTCGGATCATCCACGCTGGCGTGTCCCCAGAACCCGTGCGTCATGAGATCGTCGAGCTGCTTCTTCACGTTCTTTCGCCTGACTTCCAAGGATACGAGATAGCCCTCCGACCTCAAGGCTTTCGCGGCGCGCACCGCGGCGGCGAGATCGCCATCCTCCGCCACGAGCAGGGCCACACGACGCGCGGCCGTCTCGTCGCCTTTCCGCGCGGGGAGGCCGCCGCGCTCCATCAGGATAGAGATCAGGCGCTCGAACCCGATGGAGAAGCCGGAGGCCGGGACATTCCGGCCGAGCAGGCGACCCACCATGCGGTCGTAGCGGCCGCCGCCTGCGATGGATGACGGATACCCCGCGGCCGCGATCTCGAAGATCGGCCCCGTGTAGTAGCCCATCCCGCGTACCAGCGTGGGATCGAAGCAAACCCGGCAGCCCGCGGCGATCTCGGCGTTCGCGACGGCGATGATCGTCGCCAGCGAGTCCCAGGCATCGGTCGCCGCTGCCCCGGTCAAGGCGGCGCGCAGCGTCGGCAACGAAACCTTCTCGGGATCCAGGCACGGCAAGAGCTCGGCGAAGCGCTGCACGACCTGCGGGTCGTGTCCCCCCTCACGCAGCTCGGCCAGCACACCTTCGGCGCCGAGCCGGTCGAGCTTGTCGAACACGATGAAGAACGCGCCGTGCGCCTGATCAGGGAAACCGCAGTGGCGGGCGACCAGCTCCAGCAGCCGACGGTCGTTGATGCGCACCGTGAGATCCGACAGTCCGAGCCGCGCCAGCGCGTCGGTCGTGGCGAGGATGAGCTCGATCTCGACCAGTGGCGAAGCCAGGCCGAGAACGTCGATATCGCACTGGGTGAACTGACGAAACCGCCCCTTTTGCGGCCGCTCCGCCCGCCACACAGGGCCGATCTGGATCGCCTTCAGCGGGTCGGGCAGCTGCGCGTGATTGTCCGCGTAATAGCGCGCGAGCGGCACCGTGAGGTCGAAGCGCAGGCCGAGATCCGCCAGCTCTCCCCCAGCCCGCCGCGCGGATTCCAACTCCTCCCCGCGCTTCATGATCTTGAAGATCAGCTTCTCGTTTTCGCCGCCCTCGCTGCCAGCCAGCAGCCGCAGATGCTCCAGCGCCGGCGTCTCGATGCGGCGGAAGCCGTACGCGCGATAGACGGCGACGATCTCGCGCACGGCGGCATCGCGCACCTCGACCTCATCGGGAAGGATGTCGCGCATGCCCCGTGGGGCAGCGGTGGGAAGACGCTCGGCCACGCAGCTATCCCCGAGGCTCGTCGGGCCAGCAAGAAAGCACGCGCCATCTTAACAAAGCTCTCCGGCTCGCGTCTGGCGCAGAAGGTAGAGATTCCGCGCATAGATGAGCAGCGTCATCGCTTCCGCGGTGATGAAGACCGGGTCCAGACGATAGATCGCGTAGGCGAGCAGCGTGAGACCGCCCGCGACGGAGAAGAGCCAGAACGAGAGGGGGACGACGCTTCGTTTCTCACGTTCAGTGGCGATCCACTGGATCAGGATTCGCATACCGAAACAGGCCTGACCGAGGACGCCGATCGCGATCCACATCTGCTCCGTCGTCATCGTCCGACCACGACCATATCCACACCGCCGACCGTCCGGCTTTCGAGCACGTGCCAGCCGGCGTCGACCGTGCCCCCCTGCGCCGCGGCCCATCGGCGTCGCGTCAAAATCACGGCGTCCCGGGGCGGCGCCGCCAGCAGGCGGTGTAGCTCGTCCGAGCCGATCTCGACGATCCGTCGGCGCACGTACACATCGTACTGGAGCGTGAGGTCCGGGTAGGCGAACAACGTGCCGTCGGGGGGCAGATGCTCAGTGGCCGCCGCGCCCAGGGCGGGCACGTCGTAATAACGTGCCCGCCGTATCGGTGATGTGAAGCCTTCGACCGTGAGAATACCGCCCATCACGATGACGATCACGCTTGCCACACCGATCAGTCTGCCGCGATGAGAGGTCACGAGCACGCCGCCGATCCCGATCAGCGCGAGCAGCGCGATGAGCACACGCTCCGGCAACGTGTCAGGCATGTAGACGGGCCCCTCCCCCGACAGTCCTGGAGGCGACACCGCCATGGCGATCAGGACGACGAACGACAAGACGACAAAGGCGATCGTCCCCAGCCGGATCTCTCGACGGACACCGAACAGCCCGCCGCGCGCAAAAAACTCTGCGACGAGAACGGCGAGGCCCGGGTACACGGGAAGGAAGTAGCGAGCCCGATATGCCCCGGAAAGGCCCACGAGAAGCCACAGCGTGAGGGTCCACCAGAGCACATAGCGCCGGCCGGTGTCGGGTCCGTCGCGCCGCCACCACACGACCGTCGCCGGAAGGAACAAGGCCCACGGCACGAAATACAGAAGGACCGTCGGCATGTGGGCGATGCGGAAGACGAGGCCGTTGTGTCCGATGAACCAGTGGGCATATTCGCCGAGCACCACCTCACGGACAAACGCCGTCTGCGCGCCCGCGAGATACGGAGCCACCCACGGGAGCGCGAACAGCGCGAGGACGAGACCTCCGACTGCGGGACGCAAGCGTCGCAGCCCGCATCGGCCCTCCTCAAGCCACGTCGCCATCCCGGCGGCCACGAGCGCCGCGAGCCCCGGAGGTCCCTTGCACAACATCGCGGTCCCGACACACGCATAGAACCCGACGACGGACCGAACAGACCCACCATCTCGAATGCGAAGCAGGAAATAGAGCGCCCACACCATGGCGGCCGCCATCATCACGTCCGCGAGCGATTGCTGGGCGAAGACGAAGTAATTCAGCGTCGTGGTGAGGATGAGCCCGGCCAGTATTCCAGCCCGAACGCCCCAGAGGCGACGGCCGATCGCGAACACGGCCACTATCCCGGCCAGAGCGGACAGGAGCGGCGGAATGGCGGCCGTGGTCTCCGTGACATCGCCTGCCGGAAGCGAGACGAGCGCAACGACCCACGCGAAGAGTTGCGGCTTGTAGAGTCCCTCGTTGGGGACGCCGCGAATCTCCGGCATGAGCCAGTGGCCGTGTTCGACCATATCGCGCGCGAGCAGGATCCAGCGCGCGTTGTTCGGCTCCCAGACCGGCGCCCGGCCTATGGGGATCGTGAGCACCACGATTGCGAAGCCAAGCATCAGGCAGAAAAGGACCCGAGCGGAGTTCACTCCGCGTGCGGCCGGTGTCATGTCCTCCTCCACGCCTCGATACATGAGTAGGCCCACGACACTTTCTGATCGACAGGACCGAGTAAATGTTCGGCACCGAGTCGATCGATCGTCGCAGGATTGAAACGGCCAACTCTGGCTGGAGCGTCCCGTCGCAATTGCGTCGAACCACGAGAGCCGCAACATAAAACTGTCGGGCCGCGGATCGCAACGAAAACAACGTGAGGCGATCTTAATTGTGACTTCACGGTTCCTTCATGTTTCGGCTCGCCATGAACCGGGCAAGCGGACAGACTGAGACCAACAGACGCGGGATGGCGGTCAACCGCGTACGACCGTGTTGGCGAACAGACGCAAACGCGGCTACAGGATCGCTCGGCTGTCGGGCTTGCGACCTCTAGCGTTTTCCGGTGTGTGGGCCGCTGGGCGCCTCACAAAAGGAGTTGTCGCGCCAGATACCGCCGGAGCTCACGCATCGCTGCTCGTCCGTCATCGCTTGCGCCGGCAGCATCGATTCGGCGCAGCCGCCCGAGACACACAGCAGGGTCACCATCGCGAGCATTGCTCGAATCATTGTTCTACCTCTGTCCTTCCTCTTGTTCCACGAGAGGCTCGTCTCGCGGCAAGAACATGGCTTGGAGTGCGGGAACGACCACGAGCAACATGAGGGGGCCGATCAACAAGCCCCCGACAATGACCGTCGCCAGCGGGCGCTGCACCTGGCTGCCGATCCCCGTCGAGATCGCGGCGGGGACCAGTCCGATGCACGCCGACAGCGCCGTCATGAGCATCGGCCGCATCCGCTGCGAGCCGGCATGAAACATCGCCGCCAGACTCGTCATGCCGCCGCGCTGGACGGTCTCGTTGTAGTAGGTCAGCATCAGAATGCCATTCATCACCGAGATCCCGAGCAGGGACACGAACCCGATCGCGGCCGAGATGCTGAAGTTGAGCCCGGTGATCCACAGCGCCAGCACGCCGCCGGCGACGGCAAAGGGGATGCCCGCCAGCGCCAACACGCTGTCGCGAACCGATCCGAACAACGCGTACAGCAGCACCATGATGAGCGCCAGGCTGAGCGGCACGATCACCGCGAGCCGCCGCTTCGCCTGCTGGAGCGATTCGAACTCACCGGCCCACTCGATCCGATACCCGGGCGGCAGCCTCACCTTTCGCGCGATCTGCTGCTGGGCATCGGCCACCGTGCCGGCGAGATCCCGCCCGCGCACGCTGAATTTGATCGGAATGAAGCGCTCGTTGCGTTCGCGGTAGATGTAGGACGCGCCGGTGTCCAGGCTGATCGTCGCGATCTCGCTCAGAGGGATGTATGCATTGACGCCGCCGCCGGCGGCCTGAAGAGCGACTTTGATCGTGCGCACTCGATCGACGCTGTCGCGGTATTCCAGGGCGACGCGCGCGATCAAGGCGAACTGGCGCTCATCCTCGAACACCGTGGTCGCCTGCGTGCCGCCCAGTGCCGCCTGAACGACGCTGTTGATGTCGCCGGAATTGAGGCCGTACCGCGCGGCCCGCTCGCGATCGACGGTGATGTTCAGGTTCGGCTGGCCGAGGACCCGAAAGACACCGAGGTCGGCGACGCCCTTGACCTCCTCCATGATCGGCAGAACCTCGGCGGCAATCTGCTCGAGCGTCGTCAGATCACGACCGACGATCTTGACCGAGTTCGCGCCCTTGACGCCGGACAGCTGCTCTTCGACGTTGTCCTGGATGTACTGGGAAAAGTTGAATCCGACCCCTGGAAATGCTTCGGAGAACCGGTTTTGCAGCAGGCCGATCAGCTTCTCTTTCGTCATCCCGCGCGGCCACTCGTCCGCCGGCCTCAGCGGCGCGAAGAACTCGGCGTTGTAGAAACCCGCCGCGTCGCTGCCGTCGTCGGGCCGGCCGTGCTGCGAGACGACGGTGATGACTTCCGGGCGCGACTTCAAGATCCGACGGATGCTGTCCACGACGGGCATGCCCGCTTCGAGTGAGATCGTCTGGGGCATCGTCGCGCGGATCCAGAGATTGCCCTCCTCGAGCACGGGCAGGAACTCGCCACCGAGACGCGGAATCAGGAGCAACGCGCCCGCGAGGAACACCACACCGCTGGTGACCGTGATGGCGCGGTGGGACAACGCCCAGCGCAGAACGGGCTCGTAGACACGCCTGAGCGTCCGCACGACGATCGTCTCGACCTCGTGGACATGCTCCGGGAGCAGCAGCGTCGCGAGCACCGGGGTGACGGTGAACGTGCCGATCAAGGCGCCGGCGAGCGCGTAGGCGTATGTCCGGGCCATCGGGCTGAAGATCTGGCCTTCGACGCCCTGCATCGTGAACAGCGGAAGAAACGCCGCGAGCGTGATCGCCGTGGAGAACAGAATCGCCTTGTCCACTTGAAGGCCGCTCGCGAACACGATCCGGAACCGCTCCGTCCATGCCGGCGCCTCAGCGGGCGACGGATACTCCGTCAGCAGATGGCGCTGCTCGGCATCGCCTGACTGGAGATTGCGGAAGATGTTTTCGACGAAGATGACGCAGGAGTCCACGATGATCCCGAAGTCGACGGCGCCGATCGACAAGAGATTCGCCGACTCCCCCATGAGATACAGAATCGTGATGCTGAAGAGCAGCGCGAACGGGATGTTGGCGCCGACGATGATCGCGCTCCGTAAGTTGCCCAGAAAGATCCACTGGATGAGGAAGACGAGCACGCACCCGAAGATCAGATTGTGCAGCACCGTGTGCGTGGTCACGCTCACGAGCGACCCCCGGTCGTAGAACGGAATCAGCTGAACACCGCGCGGGAGGCTGCCGTCGGCGTTCATCTTCTGGACTTCGGCCTTGATCCGCGGCAATACCTCGTTGGTGTGCATCGTCCGATTCATGATGACGATGCCGTTGACCACGTCGCTGTCGGCGTCCCGGCCCGCCTTTCCGAGCCTCGGCAGATATCCCACGGAAGCTCGCGCGACGTCCTTCACCAGCACAGGAATGCCGCCCGGCTGGGCGCTGAGGACGACGTTCTCGATGTCGCCCACGGCGCGGATCAAGCCGAGACCGCGGACGTTGACCGATTGTTGGCCGACGTTGATGGTGCGGCCGCCGACGTTCACGTTGGCATTACCGAGCGCCGTGAGAATCTGCGGCATGGTGACGCCGTACGCGTCGAGCTTGTGCAGATCGATCTCGACGTCGTACGTCTTCGTCGTGCCACCCCAGGTCACCACCTGAACGACGCCGGGCACGGTGAGCAGCCGCCGCTGCACGACCCAATCTTGAAGGGTGCGTAGATTCGTCAGCCCGAAGTGCGGAGGCCCAACGAGCTCGTAGCGATAGATCTCGCCGACCAGGCTCGAGCCCTGAATGTTCGGCGACACGCCGTTCGGCAGATTGACGTTCTGTTGCAGGGCGATGGCCGCCTGGGTTCTCGCGAAATAGTAGTCGACGCCGTACCCGAACATGACGCGGACGAACGACAGTCCGTAGAACGACGTCGACCGGATCACCTCGACTCCGGGCGTGACGGCGAGGCCAACCTCGATCGGGATGGTGTAATAGCGCTCCATTTCTTCGGCGGATTGGCCCGGCGACTGCGCGGTGATCTCGAGGATGACCGGCGCGGGGTTCGGATACGCCTCGATGTTGATCTTCGAGAAAGCCCAGAGCCCGCCGCCGATCAGCACGAACAGCCCGAGGATGACGATGGCTCGGCGCGAGAGCGCAAACGTCAGCAGCAGCCGCAGCATGTCTCTACTGAACGGACGTGATGATGTTGCCGAGGAACAGCGCGGAGTCCGTCGCAACCAACTCCGCGGCCTGCAGTCCCTCGAGAACCTGAACGAAACCGTCTTGCTGGAGGCCGATCTTCACGGCGCGTTTCACGAAACGCTTGCTGTCAGCCGTCACCCACGCCGTCATCGTGCCGTCCCCCTCGCGCACGATGGCACCGGCGGGAACGCTCGGCGATCGAGTCGGCGCGCCGGTCAGAATGCGAAAGCTCGCGAACATGTCCGGCTTGAGCCTGCCGTCGAGATTCGCGATCTCAGCGCGCACGGTGAGTCGGCGCACGGCGGGATCCACGGACGCGCCCACGTAGGTGATGCGCGCGCGAAATTCCTCGCCGGCATACGCCATCACGTGGACCGCCACGGTCTGCCCGACCTTGACCAGGGGAATGTCGATCTCCGCCACATTCGCAACCAGCCACATCGACGAGAGGTCGCCGACCGAGAACATCGGGTCGGTGTTGTCCGCGCGAACGAACTGGCCAGGGCTCACTTTCCGTGTCGTGACCGTGCCGGCGATCGGCGAAAAAATCTCCGCCACACGATCGACTTGATGGGTCTCCTCGATCTTCGCGATCTCGGTCTCGGTCTTGCCGAACGGAGCGCGCAGGCGATTGCGGGCGGCCGTCAGCTGTCCTTCCGCCGTCTTCAGATCGTTCTGGGCGTTCTTGAAGTCCGACGCGGCTTGCTCGACATCTTTGAACGCGCCGGCGCCCACGTCGAAGAGAAGCTTCTGCCGCTTGGCCACGCGCTCCGCCAGGCTCAGCTGGTTCTCGGCCTTTCTCACGGCCACAGTGGCCGAGATCAGATCGGCATTGGCCTGCACGAGATCGGGTGAGTCGAGGATGACGAGCGGGCTTCCCGGGTACAGCACATCACCAGGCTTGGCGATGAGCCGAAGCACCCGCCCCTGAAAGGGCGCGAAGATCGACGTGGTGCGTTCGTCGTTGAAGGCGATGCGCCCGACGGCGGTTCGCTCGTCCCGAAACTCGCGTAGCCGAACGGGCGCGACGTTCAAGCGTTCCGCCTGCTCAGCGTCGACCATCGCGACGTTCGGGTCGGGACGAGGACGCGGCTGGGATGGCCGCGAGTCGCCTCGTTCAGCGGACTCGCGGCCCGGCGCGACCGGCGGCCCGAACGTCACGCTCACCACGAGGCCGAGGACCAGGCCGACGACGATGCCGATGCCGAGCACGAGGTAGAAACGTTGGCCTGTGCGTTTCATATCCGAATGCAACTGAGGTTATGCGGCGGTCCCTGTCCCTACCATTTCCGCCGCATTACCGTTTGG
>DAIRVP010000072.1:0-5129 GCA_036802765.1 Candidatus Rokuibacteriota bacterium | reverse complement strand
TTACGCTGCCGCGCGGGGCAGAACGATGCGAGCGACGAGCCCGGGGCCGGCATCCTCCAGCGACAGCGTGCCGCCGTGCAAATGGCTGATAGCCGTCACAATGGCCAGTCCGAGGCCATTGCCGGGAAGGCTCCGGCTCCGATCGAGACGATAGAACCGCGTCACCACCTTCGCTCGTTCTTCGACTGGGATGCCAGGGCCCTCGTCCCGAACCAGGATCGAGACGCTCTCGCGGTCCTCTCGCGCCCCGACGCGCACGGTGGTCTCGGCCCGACCGCCATACTTCAGCGCGTTGTCGACGAGATTCGCCGTCGCGCTCGCGAGAAGGTCCTTGTCACCGAGCGCCGTGGGCTCGCCGACGACGTCGACCGTGAGCGTCACGCCGCTCGCTTCGGCGGTGGCGTCGTACAGCTCGACGACGTCCTTGATGATGTCCTTCAGCGTGACCCGCTGGAAGCACTGGCGGCGCGTCGCCGCTTCGGCTTCCGCGATCTGGAGGAGTTTGTCGAGAATGACGATGAGCTCGTCGATGCCATGAATGCTCGTCGCCGCCGCATCGCGCAGCTGCTCGCTGGTGGCGCCGGACCGAAGCATCTCGTCGAGGCGGTTTCGAATCCGGCCCAGCGGCGTTCGAAGGTCGTGCGCGATCGCATTCGACACGTCGCGCACGCCCTCCATCAGGCGCTGGATGCGATCGAGCATGCGGTTGATATCACGATGCAACCTCGTGAATTCGTCGTCGGCGTCCGGCACCGGGATGCGACGGCTCAGATCTCCGGCCTCGATCTCCAGCGCCGTATGGCGGATCGCCGCCATCCGATGCTCGAGCTGACGCCGAACCAGCGCCGCGCCCGCAACCGCGAGCAACAGTGCGACCACGCCGCCCATGAGGAGGGCACGCACGACGAGCTGCTCCATCTCACGCACGTCGTGCAGATCTCGACCGATCACGAGCACGTCGCCGCTCGGGAGCCGGTGCGGCAACAGGCGACTCGTCGACGGCCGCCCATCGCGGATGATCGTTTGATCGGTCAGTCGATCGAAGGGCGTTCCGCGGGCAAGAGCGCGAACGTTGCCCACGATGTTCCGGCCATCGGCGTCGAGCAGCGCGAACACCTCGGTCTCCTGGTCGATGCCGTCGGTGAGGAGCTGCTCGATCCTTCGTTTGAGTCGTTCGAGGTCGCCGCCCTCGTAGCGATCGATCATCTGTTCCGAGAGCCTCGACAGCTTCGCGTCGATACCACGGTCGATGACCACGACCGTGCCGAAGTACAACGCGGCGGAGATCACTGCCAGCGTCGCGACGACCAGCACCCCGTAGCCGAGGGCCAGGCGGAACGCGACGCTTCCCAGGAGCTTACTCATCGACGCCCAGCATGTAGCCGACGCCGCGCACCGTATGCAGCAACGCCGGCGAGAACTCCTTGTCGATCTTTTGCCGCAGTCGACTGATCTGCACGTCGACGGCATTCGTTTGCGGATCGAAGTGATAGTCCCAGACCGCCTCGAGCAGCATGGTGCGCGTGACCACCTGCCCTTGATGACGGACGAGATACTCGAGCAGTCGAAATTCGCGCGGCTGCAGCGCGATGGGCTTGTTGGCCCGCTCCGCGCGACGGCGCCGCAGATCGAGCTTCAGATCTGCGATCTGCAGCTCCGAGGCGTCTTCTTTCACGCCGGACCGGCGCAAGAGCGCCTGAACGCGTGCCAGGAGCTCGGAGAACGCGAAGGGTTTCGTCAGGTAGTCGTCGCCGCCGCCCTGAAGTCCCCGCACACGCTCATCGAGGCTGGCGAGGGCGCTGAGCACGAGAACGGGCGTCGTCTTCCCGAGCGTCCGCAGGGCCCCGACGATCGAGAGTCCCTCGACGTCTCCGGGGAGCATTCGGTCGAGGATGATGACGTCCCAGCGCTCGGTCGTCGCCAGGTGGAGGCCATCCACGCCATTGCGGGACCACTCCACCACGAAGCCGGCCTCTCGGAGACCATTGCTGATGTAGCGGGCGGTATCCGCGTCGTCCTCGATCAGGAGACACTGCATCCTCAAACCGCTCCCGTCGAAAGTATACGGCTGAGCTCTGCTGCGACGCCGATCACACTTTCACCAGTCTGTGCCGTCGACGCTGATCAAAGACGAGCCGTTCCGGCACGCCGCTGCTTGTCTCACTCGGACGATGAACAACGACGTCACGGACTTACGTCGTCGGCCAGGTTTGGTGAGGTCTTTGCTGCGCAGAATCGGCGGAGGATTGCGCCATGCGATCGGGAAGCAAAACTTTGATCGTCGGACAGGCGATCGTGACGACACTCGCGTTTTTGCTGTCCTCGGTGGCGGCGACCGCCGCCGAGCGCGGAAACGCCGGCCGTGGCGAGCGAGAACGCGACGCGATCCTTCACGGGACGCGACTCTACGAGGTGACCGAGACCGTCCACTTCGGCGGCGATGGTCTGACGGTCGTCACTCGCGATGCCGTGGCTGTCCTCATGGGCTTTGCGCCACTGGGATCGCCCCTGTGCCCGATGAAAGCGCTCGTCTCGAACCCGACGGCCCAGACGTGCACCGTCACAGGAACCGGGACGGACTCGGTCTCGGCGGGCGGCACCACGGTGGACGGGAAGGGCCCGGTCTCCGGCACGTTCTCGGTCGTCGTGAACGCGCCCGGCAACAGCTCCGTGCACGTTCCCGATCTGCCGCTGCTGACCGGAACCTTCAGCGGTATCAACGACCTGTCACCGGCGATTCTCCACGGGATACCGCTCGGCAGCATTCGCGGAACATTCATCATCGACGGTGATCCGCAGCAGGTGCCGTTCACCGGGACCTTCCGCTTGCCGTTCGCGTTGGATGCTGCGGGAAAGGTCAAAGAGCCGAACGACGAGCGTGAAGACGCGTTCTACCTCGGCGACAACGGCGAGCTGATTCGTGTACAGCCGTTCGAGCGTGTGCTCGGATTTCCGCCCGTTCGGCTCGAGCTGAAATTCTAGGGGACGCCCGCTCGCGGGACGCTACTCTCCCGTCGTCATGATCAACTGCGTCTCCGCGCTACCTTTGAGGAACGTGGCCCAGCGCACGACGGCGGCGATGAGCGTCGGGGGATTGTCGCCGGGAATGGCGCCCAGCGCGGTGATGGTTCCCTCGAAGCCGGAGTTGATGGACTGGAAGCGATAGCCCGCCGGGCCCCGGAACAGGATGCCTAGATGGCCCTCGAGCTGGTTCTGCGGCACGACGACTTCCTCGATGCCGTCACCGTCCAGGTCGACGGCGACGGGAACTGGCTCGATGTTGATGAATTCCGTCCGCGGTGAACGGCTCGTCGTGCCCGACTTGAGCAACTCGAGCTTCATGTAGCTTCCGCCACCGACGGGGCTCGACGAGCGCCACGTGTCCTCGGCGCCGACCGAAACCCGCAGCCGCTGGTATTCGTCGACGAAAACGAGAGCCCGCGTGTCCTTGCCCACAATGTTCGCCATCGTTGCGCCCGTGGCTCGAAACGTATTTGGCACTCGCACGGCGGAGTCGCGGACGATTCGGTCCCCCTGGAGCGAGACCTTGTACGCTTCGCCCTTCTTGAAGAACGACTCCCGCGTGAATCCCTGAGCCCACAGCGTCTTCTTCACCCCGCTGCCGTCGGCATCGACCGCCCACAGAATGTCGTTGCCGTTCTTGAGCAACATTACCGGCTTGGCGTCTTTCGTTCCGAGCACGAACGACGTGAGCAGGATGTTCGGGTCCGGGTGATAGCGGTTGGCGACGACTTCGAAGACGCCGTCGCCGTCGAGATCAGCGAGGTGGACCGAGATGATCCGTCCTGGCGTGCTGAATCGGTCGTCGTACGTCCACTCCGGCTCGAGCGCGCGCTCGACGATGCGGTACAGCCAGATCTTTTCCCCGTCCGTCATGACGAGGCGTGGGATCTGATCCTTCGGCGACACGGACACGTCCATGGCGACGATCGGGAACGCGAAGCGCCCGATCTCCTTCAGCGGAATCGAGTTCTCGCCGCTCGAGTAGCTGCCCGCCTCGAGCTCGCCTCCGAGGATACGCGCCAGGAGCGAGCGCTGCTTGGGCTGCGCCGGCTGCCGGTCGCCACCCCCTGAGAAGCGCTCACGCGGGACGCTGCGCACCGAAGGAGGCACGAACGTCGCAGAAGCCACCACAGGTGCCGTGCTCGGGAGCGAGAAGAAGCGCGCCTCGACGTACGGCTTGCGCTCGACCGTCTTGAAGTGCAGCGCAAGAAGGTGGTCGATCCTGAAACGGCTGGCACCCTCGCTCAGGCCCTTACCCTCGAGGAACTCTTCGGGCTTGATCCCCTGCTGAGTCGCCCACACGCCGACCTGATCGCCCATCGCCACCTGAATTCGCCCGCTGCGTCCCAGCCCATCGACGATATCGGCGAGCGCCGCCTCGACCACGGCGTCCCGCACTCCGGCGATGAAGGGCACCACCGTCACCCGCTGCTTGCCGGCCGAGATCCGAGCGACATCGCCAGCCGCAACGTCCGCGCCCTTCTCGACAGTTCCGATCGAATAGGCCTCGGCGACTTCCACGACCCGCACCCGACCGACCGCCTTCTCGGTCTTGCCGAGCAGCTCACCGGTCTTCGGATGGCGAAGCTCGCGTCCCTCGCGGAATAACGACAACTCCAAACCGGGCACGACACCGTCGCGCTTGCCGACCGACAGCGTCACGCTCGTCCCCTGCACTTCGACCACTTCGCCGGACACGCGGGGAAACAGCGCGACGACCTGGTTGACGATGGCCTGCAGCTGCGCCGACGACGGGGCGGGAGCCTGCTGGCGTGCCGGGGTCTGGGCCAAGGGAAGAGATGCCGTACCGAGAAGGATCGCGAGGACCACTGCCGGCGTAAACAGCGCGGCGAGCCTCTGCCGTTTCATCCGCGACACTATAGCACTCCGTCCCGCCGCGGCGGTATCGGCCGCGAATGACAACGGGCCCGGAGGTCGCCCTCCGGGCCCGCGTCCTCTGCGACTGCGCTAACTACTAGAAGCTGAACCGGATACGACTCGTCGCGGTGTAGACGTCGTTCACACCGTTCTTGCTGCCGAGTCCGTTGATGCCGTTGTTGGTGGTAACGACAGTGCCACCAGTCCCAGCGGCCGCGCCGGTACCG
>DAIRVP010000071.1:0-25227 GCA_036802765.1 Candidatus Rokuibacteriota bacterium | reverse complement strand
TGATCCTGATCGGCGCGCTGATCTTCGCCGAGTTCGTCAACATCACGACGATGCCCGCCGATCTCAAGGCGTGGGTCACGCACTTCAACGTCCGGCCGACCGTCGTGATCGCGGCCATCTGCGCCGTCTACGTGGTGCTCGGAACCGCCATGGAAGAGCTGTCGATGATCCTGCTGACGATCCCGGTCTTCTTCCCGGTCGTGACCCACCTCGGCTTCGACCCGGTCTGGTTCGGCATCATCATCGTGTGCGTAGTCGAGATCGGCCTGATCAGCCCGCCGGTGGGTATGAACATGTTCGTGCTCCGGACCCTGATTCCGGGGCTCAGCACGGCCACCATCTTCAGCGGCGTGCTGCCCTTCATGTGGGCCGACATCGTCCGGCTGGCGATTCTGGTCGCGTTTCCAATCCTTGCACTCTGGCTGCCGAGCATGATGCGATGATCGGGTGACGTCTACCGCACGCGGCGAAGGCCCAGGGGCCTCGCCCAGGGGTCGGCTGACGGACGCGCTCATCGCGCTCGTCCTCGCCGAGCTCGTCATCATCACGTTCTTTCCCGCACTGCATGCCGGCTTCGTCTCCTGGGACGACGACACCGACTTCCTCGGCAACCCGTATTACCGCGGGCTCGGACCACCACAGTTGCGCTGGATGTTCACGGTGATGTCGGGCCACTACATGCCGCTGACCTGGCTGACCCACGGCGTCGACTATGTGCTCTGGGGCATGCGCCCGGCCGGCTATCACGCCGTCAACGTCGTCCTCCACGCGCTCGCCGCCGTCACCGCCTACTTCGTCGCGCTCCGGCTGCTGGCCGCCGCCGTGGCGCCCGAGCCGCGGACCGCGCGGCGCGTGGGCGCCGCCGTGGCGGCGCTCGTCTTCGCCGTGCATCCGCTGCGCGTGGAGTCGGTGGCGTGGATCACCGAGCGTCGCGACGTGCTGTGCGGCCTGTTCTTCCTGCTCGCCGTGCTGTGTTATCTCCGCGCGGTCGAGCCGGCCACGGGGCGGCCGAAGCGCTGGTATTGGTTGGCGGTCGTTCTGGCCGCTCTGGCGCTTGCGTCCAAAGCGATGGCGGTCACGCTGCCGGCGGTCCTGCTGATCCTCGACGTCTATCCGCTGCGTCGTCTTGGCCGGGGCCGGTGGAATCGCTGGGACATCTGGCGCGAGAAGATCCCGTTCGTCGCGTTGAGCGCTATGGCGGCGGTGCTCGCCGTCGTGGCGCATCGCTCGGTCGGAGCGCTCAGCGACCTGGCCGGCCTCGGAGTCGTCGACCGCGTGGGTCTCACGTGCTACGCGCTCATCTTCTACGCGTGGAAGACGCTCGTGCCGACCGGCCTCGCGCCGCTCTACGAGGCGCCGTATGACTGGGCGGTGTTACGTCCGTGGTTCGCCGGCAGCGCCGTGGTCGTCGCGGCCGCCGCGGCGTTGGTTATCCGGCGGCGGCAGTGGCCGGGCGTGGCCGCAGCCGGCGCCGCGTTCGGGGTGCTGCTGTTGCCGGTGCTTGGGCTGCTGCATTTCGGCGTGCACATCGTCGCCGATCGCAACACGTACCTTGCCGGCCTGGTCCCGGCGCTCCTCGTCGGCGGCGTGATCCTGCGTCTGGTTGCGGCGTCGTCAGTCGCCACCAGCCGAGCGGCGATGATCGCGGCATTCGCGATCGTTGCGGTGCTCGGCGTGTTGACGTGGCGCCAGAGCCGTCTCTGGCACGACTCACGGACGCTCTGGACTCACACGCTCGACGTCAGCCCGTCCTCCATTGCTCACGCGAAGGTCGGGGTATTGCTCGAAGAAGAGGGCAGGACCGAAGAGGCGATCGTGCACTTCCGCGAGGCGCTGCGGCTGCGCCCCGACAACGCCTTTGCCGAGAACAGCTGGGGCATCGCGCTCGGCAACGCGTGGCGATTCGACGAGGCTCTCGATCACTTCGAGGCCGCGCTGCGCCTGAAGCCCGATTACGTCGAGGCGCGGCGCAACGTGCGGCTGACCCGCGAGCGGATGACGAACCCGGTCGCGTATCTGCAGGCGCAGCGCGCGTACCGCGAGGGCCTCGCGCGACAGACTCTGCGCTGACCCCGCGTGACGTCGCGCGTTTAAATGATCGCGAGCTCGTGCGCCTGCTGTTCGAGACGCCGATCGATCTGCGCGGCGGCGTCGAACGGGCCCTGGAGCAGTCCCCAGCTCGCCATCCAGTCCCACGCCCAGCGGGCTTCGGCCTCGGGGATGGGCTCGGGCTCCTTCAACTGGATACGGCCCAGGTTGAAGTCGTCAGGAGCGAGCGACGTCACCTCCGAGTGCCCGGACCAGTCACGGATGAAGTAACCGACGTACCGTCGCTTGTCGGCCTTGATGCGCCGGACCGCTCGCGTCAGCGCTCGGAGAAGCGCTGCGTACGCCTCGACGCTGACGCCCGGCACCGCGACCCAGGTGCCGTGAAAGAACGTGGTAGACACGAGGCGACAGCCAGCCTTCTCGGCCACGGTGATCCAGGGCTCCTGAAGCACGGTCGCCTCGAAATCGCCGCGCATCAGCCTGGCGAATCGCTCCGCGGGACTCGTTGCGGCGGCACAGGTGGTGATCGCTTCGCGCGGCATCGCGCCCTCGAGCATCTGCAGCCCGGCGTACGCGGTGCCGTTGCCGTAGTCGAGCGCGACCGGCTTTCCGGCGAGCTCCTGCGGTGTGTAGACACACGAGGTGGGCGCGACCACCAGGGCGCCGCAAACGATCATCGCCCGCCGTCCGACCTGCAGCGCGCCGACTGAGCTTTCCGCCACCCGGCGGTTATTGCCGCACTCTCAGGCCTGGAACATCTCCGCGTCGCCACGCGCCATGAGCTTGCCCTGGTTCGTGGCGGGCTTGTGCGGCGTGCCTTCGGCAGCGGAACGGATCTCGTCAGGGGGCAAGGCCGCGATTCGAAGCTCGAGACCCTCCGCTTCGAACAGACCCTCGTCCCTCGCGACGAGAACATCGAGACCCATGAACGCCATCACGCGCTCGATGGTCAGAGTCATCGCCATGGGCACCCTCCCTGCGCGACCGCGCGCGGGACTTACTCGGGTCGGAAGCTCTGCGTACCGACCCAGCCGGTCTCGGAGACGTCGACGGTGACGCCATCCGGGCCGGTGTACTTCACCTCGACGTTGCCGTAACGCTTGGCGCCGCCGTCATGGTGTCCGCCCACGCCCAGCGCCTCGTTGATGTCGTCACGGCGCGGCGCGTTTGCGGCGCCGAGCCGTTCGGTGGTGTCGTCGAGGTCGTCCACCTGGAACCCGAAGTGATGGATGCCGGACCAGCCCTTGCCACGCTCGACCCCGGCGACTTTGTCGTTCTTGAACTTCAGGATGGCGAGATTGATATCGCCGTCCGTGAGGTAGTAGCCGGTCGTGTTCGGATTGTCGATGCGGCCGACCTGCTTCAGGCCGAACACGTCGACGTAGAACTTGGCGGTCGCATCGGGGTCCTGGGACGAAATCGCGATGTGCTTGATCTTCGCCATGGTGGCCTCCTCGGGCTTGGCGCCTAGCATACCGCTATGCGGGCGATCGTGTAGAGTGTCCCGGCCGGCCGACGGCACGGGGAGGGGACGATGCGCAATGGGTGCGTGGCGGTGGGCGTGGCGCTGCTTGTCGTCATCGGGCTCGCCAGCCAGGCGGCGGCCGAAACGATCAACGTCTACACGGCGTGGCCGGAGTCGCTGTCGCAGCCGATCTTCAAGGCATACACCGCCAAAACCGGGGTTCAGGTCAACTTCATCCGACTGTCGACGGGCGAGCTCGTGGCGCGCGCGACGGCGGAGAAGAACAATCCGCGCGCCGATGTGATCTGGGGCGCGCCCGGCGACGGGTTCGCGGCGGCCAGGGAGGCCGGCATCCTCGAGCCGTACCGCCCGCCGACGTGGGATCGGCTCGCCGTCGAGCTGAAGGATCGCGAAGGGTACTACACGGCCGTGGCGAAGAACACGCTGGTATTCATGTCGAACGCCAAGCTGCTCGGCGAAAAAGGCCTCAAGCCGCCGGCGTCGTGGAACGATCTGCTCAATCCCGCCTACAAAGGTCAGATCCAGACCGCCGACGCCCGCACGTCGGGCACTGCGCTCACGCGGATTCTCTCCATCTACTACGCGTTCGGGCGGGACGAGGACAAGGCATTCGACTACCAGAAGAAGCTCAACGCCAACGTGCAGGTCTACACGAAGAGCGGCGGCGGCTGCACGATTCCCGCGGCGCTCGGCCAGGCCATCGTGTGCATCGCGCACCTGCCCGACGCGATGGAGGCCAAGAAGAAGGGCTACGACATGGTCGTGACCTTCCCGAAGGAAGGCGTGGCCGCGGTCATCGAGGGCGTGGCCCTCGTGAAGGGCGCGAAGAACCGCGACGCGGCGACGAAGTTCATCGACTGGACCTTCAGCCGCGACATGCAGGACCTGCTCGACAAGAACCAGGTGTACATGCTGCCCACGCTGCCCGGCGCGAGCGTCGAGCCGAGCGTGCAGAGCCTGATGAAGGAAGCGAAGCTGCTCGCCGTCGATCTCGACTGGGTCGGCAAGAATCGCAAGCGTCTCGTCGAGCGCTGGGTCAACGAGGTCATCAAGGAGTGAAGCGCGATCCGGTCGTCGCCCCCGCGGTGTTGCTCGTGTGGGCGGCGGTGGCGCTCTTCGTTCTCTACCCGCTCGGCCGTCTGCTCGTCGTCATATTCTGGAACGGCGGCCCGAGCCTCGACGCCGTGCGCGGCCTCGTCGGCGACTGGACCCACCGCGCCGCGCTCGTCAACAGCCTCCTGCTCGCGGCGCTGGTCGGAGTTGCGGGAACCGCGCTCGGCCTCGCCTTCGCGCTGCTCGCCGTTCGCTCCAATCTGCCGCGCTGGGTCGGGCGCGCGCTCGACGCCATTGTCCTGCTGCCGCTGATCTCGCCGCCGTTCACGGCGGCGATCGCGCTCATCTTCGCGCTCGGCCCGCGCGGCTTGGTGTCCTACCACGTCTTCGGGCTCACCAGGGTGAACATCTACGGTCTCTGGGGCACGCTGCTCTCCGAGACGCTGACCTACTTTCCGATCGCGTATCTCACGCTCAAGGCCGTGCTCGCCAACGTCGATCCGAATCTCGAGGACTCGGCCTTCAGCCTCGGAGCCCGGCGGTGGCGAGTGTTCCGGACGATCACGCTGCGCCTGGCCACACCCGGCGTCGCGAACGCGTTCCTGCTGGTTTCGGCGGCGTCACTCGCCGACTTCGCCACACCGCTCATTCTCGGAGGCACGAAGTTCCCCGTGCTGCCGACGCAGGCGTTCTTGCAGATCACGGGGCTCTACGACATGCGTGGTGGTGCCGCGCTGTGCTTCCTTCTCCTGGTACCCGCGCTCGCCATCTTCGCCGGCCAGCGCTGGTTCACGGAGCGCCGCGGCGGCTCGTTCGTCACGGTGACGGGCAAGGTCGGCGCCGCCACGCGCGTCAAGACGCTGTCCCCCGCCGCGGTGGCGGCGCTCGTCCTCGTCTGCGGTGTGGTCGTGGCGCTGGTGCTGGTGTGCTATCTGCTGATCTTCGCCGCCTCGATCGTCCGCGGGCTCGGCGCCGACAACAGCCTTTCGCTCGCGCACTATGCCCACGTCTTCAGCGGCGGCCTCAAGGCGGTGCGCGACACGCTGGTGATCGCCGTCATCTGTATGCCGGTGGGCGGGCTCTTCGCGGTCGTGCTCGGATTCCTCGTGTCTCGGACAGAGTTCCCCGGGCGGCGCACGCTCGAGTTCGCCGCGATGATCAACTATGCGCTGCCCGGCACCATCGTGGGCATCGCCTACCTGGTCGCCTTCAACGATGCCCCGCTGGCGCTGACGGGCACCGCGTTCATCCTCGTGGTCTGCTACGTCTTCCGCTACAGCCTGGCCGGCACGCGGGCCACCAGCGCGGTGCTCGCGCAGATCGACCCGTCGATCGAGGAAGCCTCAGCGAGCCTCGGCGCGCGGCGCGATCTGACGTTCCGCCGCGTGGTGCTGCCGCTCGTGCGGCCGGCGCTGCTCGCGGGCATGACGGTCCTGTTCATCCGTGCGATGACGGCGATCAGCGCCACGATCTTCCTCGTCTCGCTCGACTGGTCGCTGGTGACCGTTCGCATTCTCGAGGGCATCACCAATCTTGAGCTCGGTCAGGCATCCGCGTTCTCCGTGGTCGTCATCCTGCTGGTGTATCTCGCCGTCGCGGTCGCCAGTCTGACGATGCGGCGCCTGAACGCTGGCAGCGTCGGCCAGGCCGGCGCGCTGCTGGGCGGGTGATGCGGGCGCTCACCGAAGTCGGCGCCGCCGGCGGCCAAGCGGAGCGCGGGAAGCGACTGACGCTCGAGCACGTGTCGAAGCGCTTTCAGCGGGAGGGGCAAAGCGCCCACGCGGCCGTGAACGACGTCACGCTGACCGTCGAGCCCGGCGAGCTGCTCACGCTGCTGGGCCCCTCGGGCTGCGGCAAGACGACGACCCTCCGGATGATCGCCGGCTTCGAGCAGCCGGATGCCGGCCGCATCAGCATCGGCGGCGACGACGTCACGACGCTGATGGTCTATCGCCGCAGCATCGGCTTCGTCTTCCAGAACTATGCGCTCTTCCCGCATCTCACGATCTTCGAGAACGTGGCGTATGGCCTGCGCGTGCGCCGGCTGCCTGAGCCGACCATCCGCGCTCGCGTCGGCCAGGTGCTGGATCTCGTCGGCTTGCCGGGCTACGAGCGCCGCTTTCCGAACCAGCTCTCGGGCGGCGAGCAGCAGCGCGTGGCCGTGGCGCGCGCGGTCGTGGTCGAGCCGCAGCTGCTGCTGTTCGACGAGCCGCTGTCGAACCTGGACGCGAAGCTGCGCGTGCAGATGCGCGCGGAGCTGTCGCGCCTGCAACGGCAGCTCGCCATCACAACCGTGTACGTGACGCACGATCAGGAGGAGGCGATGGCCATCTCCGACCGAATCGCAGTGATGCACCAGGGCGCCCTGGCGCAGGTCGGCACCGCGGAGGAGCTTTACAGCGCCCCGCGCTCGGCGTTCGTCGCGCAGTTCATCGGCCGGGTGAATCTGGTCGAGAGCCGCGTGCTGGCTCGCAGCGGCGGCCGAACGGCCATCGGGCTTTGGGATGCGTCGCTGAGCGTGCCGGGCGGAGACGCGTACGCAGTTGGTCAGAGGCTGTCGCTGCTGCTGCGACCGGAATCGCTCACCCTCGTGCCGGAGTCGGCCAAGGCGACTGAGAGTGAAGTCGTGGTGCCCGGCATCGTTCGCAGCCGGACGTTCCTCGGTGAGAAGGTCGAATACGCTGTGGAGGTCGGCGGCGCGATGCTGCAGATCGTAGCCTACGATCCCACGCGCCGCGGGGTCGTCGACGTCGGCGCGCGAGTCGGCGTCGCGTGCGACGCCACCGCGGTCCGCGTGCTGGGAGCCGAGTCATGACGCGGTGGCCATCGCGCGCAGCGCTCGTGCTCGGGGTCCTGCTCTTCACTGCGGCGCCCGCGGCGGCGCAGTCGTGCCGCGCGCCGCGGGTGCCCGTCGACACGAGCGTTGGCATGAAGTACTGCGCGGACGCCGCTTTCGATCCGATCCTGGCGGCCCAGGTACAAAAGATCCGCGCCGACGTGCGCGCGGCACGACAGGCGGGGCGTCTCATCGTGTACGCCAGCACGCCGATCAGCCCGCGCGGCGGCGGCCTCGAGAAGGTCAACGTGGAGATCGCGGCCGCGGTCAAGGCGCGGCTGGAGAAGACCCTCGGCGCGGGCGCGTGGGTGCTGGATCCCGGCGCCTATCAGCTGACGAGCGTGGACGGCAAGGCGCCCGGCGGAGGCGAGTACATGGTGATGTGGACGCGCGTGCTCGGCGGCGACGACGGCGCCGGGCGCGACATCGACATGGTGCATTTCACCGGGCCCGAGGACATGCGTGCCTTCTTCGGCTGTGCCGCGGACGACGTCACCGGATGCCTGGAACGGTGGCTGACGAGCCGCGCGGCGGCGGACGCCGCGCTGCGCCGCGCGGCCGACGATCCGGAGGCACGCCGCGCGTTCGTCCGTTACTATGCGATGCGCGCCTCCGCGGCGTACTCCGCGGGGGCCCACGACGAGTGGAACATCGTCGTGCGGATCAATCGTAAGCGGGCGCTGGGTGATCAGATCGCGGTTTTCTTCGACGGCCGCGCGGTCCCGCCCTCCGCGATGGAGACCGAGATCGCGCCGGGCTACGAGGTGCGCTGATGGCGGAGTTTCAGTTCAATCCGATGGAACCCGAGTTCATCGCCGATCCCTACCCCATGTATCACCGGCTACGAACCGAGGATCCGGTCCACCACAGCGCGCTCGGCTTCTGGGTCCTGACCCGCTACGAGGACGTGGTGACGGCGCTGCGCGATCCGCGCCTGGCCAAGGAAGCCATCGCGTCGTTCGTGGCGGCGCGCTTCGGCGCGCCACTGCCCGCGATGGGACTGTCGATGCTGGATCGTGATCCGCCCGACCACACGCGCCTGCGCGGGCTCGTGAGCAAAGCCTTCACGCCGCGTGTGGTCGAAGGACTGCGGCCGCGGATCCAGGAGATCGTGGATGGGCTGCTCGCCGGCGTGGCCGCGCGCGGATCGATGGACCTGATCGAGGAGTTCGCGTACCCGATCCCCGTCGCCGTCATCTGCGAGATGCTCGGCGTGCCGATCGAAGATCACGAGCGCTTCAAAGGCTGGAGCATCGACATCGCGCGCGGCCTCGACCTCATCTGGCTCGGCCCCGACTCCGATGTCGGACGGCGGAGCGTCGCCGCGCGGCAGGCGCTCGCCGAATACTTCCGCGGGCTCATCGCGCAGCGCCGCGCGGCGCCGCGCAACGATCTGCTGTCCGGATTGATCGCTGCCGAGGAAGCGGGGGACAAGCTCAACGAGATGGAGTTGCTCGCCACGTGCATCCTGCTGTTGATCGCCGGCCACGAGACGACCGTGAACCTGATCGGCAACGGGATGCTGGCGCTGCTGCGCCACCGCGATCAGCTGGAGCGGTTGCAGCGCGACCCCGGGCTCATCGCGAGCGCGGTGGAGGAGCTGCTACGGTTCGACGGGCCCGTGCAGCGCACGGCGCGCATTCCGAGCGAGGACGTGACCATCGGCGGCCACACCATCGCCAAGGGCGAGATGGTGATGCCGTTCATCGGCGCCGCGGATCGCGACCCCGCGCAATTCCCAGATCCCGACCGACTCGACATCGGACGCTCCGACAACCGCCACATCGCCTTCGGCTGGGGGATCCACTTCTGTCTCGGCGCTCCACTGGCACGGATCGAGGGCCAGATTGCCATCAACACCCTTCTCCGCCGCCTGCCAAAGGTGTCGCTGGCCACCGACGAGCCCGAGTACCGGTCGAGCCTGACGCTGCGTGGACTCAAAGCCCTCCCCGTGGCGTTCTGACTCGTTAACATTTCTTAACCGTCCGTGACGTGCGGTGGCGCGTGCATGGGTGTTCAATGAGACCGTGGCTTCGCTCAGCGCCCAGAGCCCGGTGACGCGCGTCCTTCTCGTGGACGACGACGCCGAGCTCGCCGAGCTCGTCGGCGAGTATCTCGGACGCGAAGGGTTCTCGCTCGAGGCCGAGGCCGACGGCACGCGGGCGGTCGATCGCGTGACGTCGGGCGATCACCAGCTCGTCGTTCTCGACGTCATGCTGCCCGGGGTGAACGGGTTCGACGTGCTGCGCTCGATCCGCGCGGCCTCGCGCATTCCCGTGCTCATGCTCACCGCGCGCGGCGACGAGGTCGATCGCATCGTGGGCCTCGAGCTCGGCGCCGACGACTATCTCTCCAAGCCGTTCAATCCGCGCGAGCTCGTCGCGCGGATCCGCGCCGTCCTGCGGCGTACGCAGCTCGACGCGCGTTCCGCCGGCGATCGTCCCACGGAGCGTCTCAGCATCGACGATGTGCTCGTGGACATCAGCCGCCGCACGGTCCGGCGCGGTGACACGCTGGTGGAGCTGACCGCGGTGGAATTCGCGCTGCTCGAGCTGCTGATGCGTGCAGCGGGCACCGTCGTCCGCCGCGACGACCTGGCCCGCGGCGCGCTGGGCCGCAGCCTGCTGCCGTTCGACCGGAGCATCGACGTCCACGTGAGCCGCGTCCGCAAGAAGCTCGGGCCGCGGCCCGACGGCGGCGAGCGCATCGCCACCCTGCGCGCCGTCGGCTACCTCTATACACGCGCAGGCGTGCCGAGCGAGCGCTGATGGTGCGCGGCGTCTTCGTCAAAATCTTGTTGTGGTTCTGGGGCGCGCTCGTGCTCGTGGCCTTGGCGCTCGAGCTGACGATCACCGCGACGTCGACGCCCGTCGAGGTGCGCGTCGCCCGTTTCAGCGACGGCGTGCTCAATGCCCGCGCGCGTGACGCAGTGACGATTTTCGATCGCAAGGGACCGGGCGGCCTCGCACACTATCTGCGCAATCTCGAGCGTGACACCCGCATCCACGCGATCCTGCTCGACTCGGACGGGCGTGACGTCGCGGGCCGCTCCGTGACGCCGAAAGTCCTCGCGGTGGCCACGCGTGCGCTCGACAGCGGCCAGACCGAGATGGAAGCCGACGGCCAGACTGCGATCAAAGCGCGTGCGGTGGTGGTGAATGATGGCCGACGCTTTGTGCTGGTCGCGTCGTTGCCGATCGGCCTCATGCGACTGCTCCACGACGGGCCGACCGCGCAGGGGCTGCGCCTCCTGGCGGTGCTCGCGACCGCCGCCGCGGCCTGCTATGGCCTCGCGCGCTACGTGACTCGCCCGCTGGCCATTCTCCGCAGCGCCACACGCGCGCTCGCCCAGGGCGACCTGGCGGTGCGCGTCGGACCCACGATGGGCCGCCGCGCGGACGAATTCACGGAGCTCGGTCGTGACTTCGATCGGATGGCGGGACGCCTGGACGCCCTGGTTACCGCCGAGCGCCGGCTGCTGCGCGATATCTCGCACGAGCTCCGCTCACCGCTCGCGCGCCTGAACGTCGCGCTCGGGCTCGCGCGGCAGCAAACGGGCGCCGACCAGGGAGCGCTGGACCGCATCGAGCGCGAAGCCGAGCGGTTGAATCTGTTGATCGGTCAGCTGCTGATGCTGGCGCGGATGGAGAGCGGCGTCGCCACCGTCGTTCGAGAGCCGCTCGATCTCATGGCGATCGTGCATGAGGTCGTGGAAGATGCGGCGTTCGAGGCCAAAAGCCGGGGCCGGAGTGTTCAGATCACCGAGACGTGCGAGGCGCTCGTGTCGGGCGACCCCGAGCTGCTTCACAGTGCGGTGGAGAACGTCGTCCGCAACGCCGTGCGCCACACCCGCGAGGGCACCGCCGTCGAGGTTAGCCTGCGCCGGCAAGGTGAGGCGAGCGTCGTGATCCGCGTGCGCGACCATGGTGGGGGGGTCCCGGAGCAGGCGCTGCCGTACATCTTCCAGCCGTTCTACCGGGTGGGCGATGCCCGCGAAAGAGGCACTGGCGGCGTGGGCCTCGGCCTCACGATTGTGCATCGGACCATCCGGCTCCACGAGGGCATGGTGTGCGCCGTCAATGTTCCCGAAGGTTTGGTCGTCGAGCTGACGTTGCCCGCCCGGTTCGCCTAGCCACCTAGCCACAGCAAGATCTCGAAACAGCAAGTTCGCAACAGCAAGTTCACAATTCTTGCCGAACTCTTAACTGCGGGGGTCTGCTGCGCCCGGTACACCGGGAGTCAGGAGGTATGCCCGCATGCAGTCGAGATGTCCCCAGTCGTGATGTTCGTCTCGATCACTCTGATGCTCGTGACGCCCGCGCTCGCGGCGGACGAAAGCGCGGCACCCGGAGCAGCGCCGAGCGGCACCCAATTCTGCGTCTACCTGGACGGCCGCACCGACACGCCAGAAACGGGCCCGCTCCCGTGTAACACCTCGCGTCGGTACATGCTCGGCACGTCCGGATTCGGCAGCTCGCGCGTGCCCGCCGACTCCGAGTTCAGCACCAGCGGGCCAAAGTCTCATCTCGCGGCGCCGCCGGCCTCGGGCATCGATTCGACCGAAGGCTCGGCTCCGCTCGAAGGGACGCTCGCATCGCCGCCCGCGCCTGATTCGCACTTCGATCGGAACACGGACATTCAGGCGCCGTGACGCGCGCGTGGGCATCGGGAGCTCTCGCCGCGGTGGTGATCGCCGCGAGCATCGTCGGCGTCGTGCGCGCCGACGTGCCCGAGCCCGAGTATCGTGGCCACGCGATCGGCACGATCCGCTCCATCGATCGGGCCGACAACGTGGTCACGATGACCGACGGCCTGCGGCTGCGCGCTCCCGACGCCCACGTCCTCGAGGACCTGCAAGAGGGCGATCTGGTCAAGGTCGATTTCGCTCACGAGCGCGGTGGATGGGTCATCAGGACCATCGAAGGAGCGCTCGCCGACTCAGAGCCGGCGGACAGCGGCGGTGAGTGATCGCCGGCGGCGGTGGTGGGCGGTGCTCGGGGCCGCCGCCCTGCTCGTCGTCGCAGGCTACGGCATCGTCCTCAAGGCGCGCGGCGATGCACCGAGGCCGCGCACGCCTGCCGCGCCGCGTCCGATCGTCGTCGTGACGACGCCGGCAACCACGCGCGACGTCGGCGTCTATCTCACGGGGCTCGGTAGCGTCACGCCGCTCAACACCGTCACCGTACGCTCGCGGGTCGACGGCCAGCTGATGAGCGTGCGCTTTCAAGAGGGCCAGCTGGTCAAAGCCGGCGACCTGCTCGCGGAGATCGATCCGCGGCCGTTCGAGGCGCAGCTGATGCAGTTCGAGGGCCAGCTGGCGCGTGACCGTGCGCTGCTCGACAACGCGCGCGTCGACCTGTCGCGCTATCAGACCCTCGTCGCGGACGACGCGGTCCCCAAGCAGCAGCTCGACACGCAGGAATCGCTCGTGCGCCAGTACGAGGGCGCCGTCAAGAACGACCAGGGCCTGATCGACAGCGCGAAGGTGATGCTCGTCTACTGCCGCATCACGTCGCCGATCGCCGGCCGCGTGGGCCTCCGCGCGGTGGATCCCGGCAACATCGTGCACGCGAGCGACGCCAACGGCATCATCGTCGTCACCCAGCTGCAGCCGATCACCGCCATCTTCACGATTCCCGAGGACAGCATTCCGCCCGTGCTCGATCGGCTGGCGCATGGCGTGCCGCTGCCCGCCGACGCCTATGACCGCGAGCAGCGACACAAGCTCGCGACGGGCACGCTGCTCACGATCGACAACCAGGTCGATCCGACCACGGGCACGGTGAGGCTGAGAGCCGTCTTTCCCAACACCGACAACCGCCTGTTCCCCAGCCAGTTCGTCAACGTGCGGTTGCGGCTCGACGTCAAACACAACGCCACGGTGACTCCGGCGGCGGCCGTGCAGCGCACCACGCGTGGCACGTTCGTGTACGTCGTCATGCCGGGACAGAAGGTGGCGGCGCGCAACGTCACCGTCGGCGTCGCGGACGGGGACGACGTGGTGATCGAATCCGGACTCAAGCCCGGCGAGCGGGTGGTGGTGGATGGCGCCGATCGTCTGCGCGATGGCGCGACGGTGACGGAGCGCGTCGAGGGCGCCGGCGGCCCCGCGGGCGGGACGTCGTGAACCTGTCGCGTCCGTTCATTCTGAGACCGGTCGCCACGACGCTGCTCATGGCGGCGCTGCTCCTGGCCGGCGGGCTCGCCTATCGGCTGCTGCCCGTGTCCGCGTTACCGGAAGTCGACTACCCCACGATCCAGGTCGTCACGTTCTATCCCGGTGCGAGCCCCGACGTCATGGCGTCGTCCGTCACGGCGCCGCTGGAGCGCCAGTTCGGACAGATGCCCGGGCTCAACCAGATGACGTCCACGAGCTCGGGCGGCAGCTCGGTGATCACGCTGCAGTTCGTGCTGACGCTCGGGCTCGACGTGGCCGAGCAGGAGGTCCAGGCAGCGATCAACGCGGCCCTGACGCTGCTGCCTCAAGATCTGCCGACGCCGCCGGTCTACAGCAAGGTCAATCCCGCCGACGCGCCGATCCTCACGCTGGGCCTGACGTCGTCGACGCTGCCCTTGCCGCGCGTGGAAGATCTCGCGGACACGCGGCTCGCGCAGAAGATCTCGCAGCTGCCCGGCGTCGGCCTCGTCACGATCAGCGGCGGCCAGCGGCCGGCCGTCCGGGTCCAGGCCAATCCCGCCGCGCTCGCGGCGTATGGGCTCACGCTCGAAGACCTGCGCGTGGCGGTGGCCAGCGCCAACGTCAACCAGGCCAAGGGCAACTTCGACGGGCCGCGGCAGGCCTCCGTGATCGGGGCCAACGACCAGCTGCTCACGAGCCGCGACTATCGGCCCCTGATCGTCGCGTACCGCAACGGCGGGCCCGTCGTCCTCTCCGACGTCGCCAACGTGATCGACGACGCCGAGAACGTGCGGCAGGCGGCGTGGATGAACACCGGGCCGGCGGTGATCCTCAACGTGCAGCGGCAGCCGGGCGCCAACGTCATCGCCGTGGCCGACCGCATCAAGGCGCTCCTGCCGCAGCTGCAGGCGTCGCTGCCGTCCGCCGTGCAGGTCTCCGTGCTGACCGACCGCACGGTCACCATCCGCGGCTCGGTGAAGGACGTGCAGCTCGAGCTGATGCTGTCGATCGCGCTCGTCGTCTTGGTCGTCTTTCTCTTTCTGCGCACGCTCGCCGGCACGATCATTCCGAGCGTCGCGGTGCCGCTCTCGCTGATCGGCACCTTCGGCGCCATGGTGCTGCTCGGGTTCAGCCTCAACAACCTGTCGCTCATGGCGCTGACGATCGCGACCGGCTTCGTCGTCGACGACGCGATCGTCATGATCGAGAACATCGCGCGCTACCTCGAAGCGGGCGAGACGCCGCTGGCAGCCGCGCTCAAGGGCGCCGAGCAGATCGGCTTCACAATCCTGTCGCTCACGATCTCGCTGGTGGCCGTGCTGATCCCGCTGCTGTTCATGGCCGACGTGGTGGGGCGGCTCTTTCGCGAGTTCGCGATGACGCTCGGTATCACGATCATCATCTCCGCCATCGTCTCGCTCACGCTGACGCCGATGATGTGCGCGACCCTGCTGCGTCACACGCCGCCCGAGCGTCAGGGACGGCTCTACCGGTGGTCGGAGCGTGTGTTCGCGACGATCATCGAGCGGTACGGAACGAGCCTCCGCTGGGTGCTCGCGCATCAGCCGGCAACGCTGTTGGTGGCCGTTGCCACCCTCGTGCTGACCATCCTCCTCTACGTCGTGGTGCCCAAGGGGTTCTTCCCGATCCAGGACACGGGGGCGATCCAGGGCATCTCCGAGGCGCCGCAATGGATCTCGTTTCCGGCGATGGCCGAGCGCCAGCAGGCGCTGGCGCAGGTGATCCTGCGCGATCCGGCAGTGGCGAGCCTGTCGTCGTTCATCGGCGTGGACGGCACCAACGTGACGCTCAACAGCGGGCGCGTGCTCATCAACCTCAAGCCGCTCGCCGAGCGGCGTATCAGCGCCAGCGACGTCATCCGGCGACTGCAGCCGGCGCTCGCCCACGTCGACGGCATCACGCTGTTCATGCAGCCGGTGCAAGACCTCACCGTCGAGGACCGCGTCAGCCGCACGCAATTCCAGTACAGCATCGAGGATCCGGACGCGCGCGAGCTGAGCGAGTGGGCGCCCAAGCTCGTCGACGCGCTCGCGGCGGCGCCCGAGCTGCGCGACGTGAGCACCGACCAGCAGGACGCCGGCCTCGGAACGCGTCTGATCTTGGACCGCGCGACGGCCTCGCGGTTCGGGATCACTCCTCTGGTGATCACCAACACGCTCTACGACGCCTATGGCCAGCGCCAGGTCTCGACGATGTTCACGCAGCTCAACCAGTACCGGGTCGTGCTCGAGGTGCAGCCGGCCTTCCGCCAGACCGCCGCCGGCCTGCGCGACATCTACGTGCGCGGTAGCAACGCCGGCCAGCCCGTCGTGGTGCCGCTGAACGCGATGATTCAGGCCGAGCCGGTCACGGCGCCGCTGGCCATCACCCGCCAGGGGCAATTTCCGGTGGTCACCCTCTCGTTCAATCTCGCGCCGGGCGTCTCGCTCGGCGACGCCGTACGCGTGTTCGAGCGGACGACGCAGCAGCTCGGGCTTCCGGCGAGCATCCAGGGCGCCTTCCAGGGGACGGCGCAGGCCTTCCGGGCGTCGCTCTCGCGCGAGCCGCTCCTGATCCTCGCCGCGCTCGTCGCCGTCTACATCGTGCTCGGCGTGCTGTACGAGAGCTACATCCACCCGCTCACGATTCTCTCGACGCTGCCGTCGGCTGGCGTCGGCGCCATCCTCGCGTTGCTGCTGTGTCGCACCGAGCTCAGCGTGATCGCGCTCATCGGCATCATCTTGCTGATCGGCATCGTGAAGAAGAACGCGATCATGATGATCGACTTCGCGCTCGATGCCGAGCGCCGCGAGGGCAAGAGCCCGGTGGACGCCATCTATCAGGCGTGCCTGCTGCGCTTTCGCCCGATCATGATGACGACGTTGGCGGCCCTGCTCGGCGCGCTGCCGCTGGCTATGAGCGAAGGCGTGGGCGCCGAGCTCCGACGTCCGCTCGGTATCTCGATCGTGGGCGGGCTCATCGTGAGCCAGATCCTCACGCTCTACACCACGCCCGTCATCTATCTCGCGTTCGACCGGCTCGCGCGCCGTGTGCGCCGGGCGTCACCGCCGAGTGAGCCCGCGTGAACATCGCCGAGCCGTTCATTCGGCGACCGGTCGCGACGACGCTGCTCACGCTGGCGCTCGCGCTGAGCGGCGCGCTCGCGTTCGGTCTGCTGCCGGTGGCGCCGCTGCCGCAGGTCGATTTCCCGACCATTCAGGTGCAGGCGGCGCTGCCGGGCGCCAGCCCCGAGACGATGGCGACGTCGGTGGCGGCGCCGCTGGAGCGCCGGTTCGGCCACATCGCGGCCCTGACGGAAATGACGTCGACCAGCAATCTCGGGTCGACGGCGGTCGTGCTGCAGTTCGACCTGAATCGGGACATCAACGGCGCCGCTCGCGACGTGCAGGCCGCCATCAACGCGGCGCGCGGCGACTTACCGACCACGCTGCCGAACAACCCAACCTATCGCAAGGTCAACCCCGCCGACGCGCCGATCCTCATCCTGGCCCTGACCTCGACCACGCTCGGCCGCGGCAAGATGTACGACGCGGGCTCCAGCATCCTGCAGCAGAAGCTCTCGCAGGTGCCGGGCGTCGGCCAGGTCATCGTGGGCGGCGGTGCGCTGCCCGCGGTACGGGTCGAGCTCAACCCGCTCTCGCTCAACAAGTACGGCATCGGCCTCGAGGATGTCCGCGGCGTGCTCGCGGCGACCAACGTCAACCGGCCTAAGGGCCAGGTCGCCAACACCGCGCGCGCGAGCGAAGTTCTCGCCAACGACCAGCTGTTCAAGGCCGCGGACTACGTGCCGCTGATCGTCGCGTATCGCTCGGGCCGACCCGTGGTCCTCTCCGAGGTGGGCGACGTCGTCGACTCGGTCGAGGACGTACGGAACATCGGCCTGTCCAACAAGGACCCGGCCATCGTCGTGGTGATCTTTCGTCAGCCCGGCGCCAACATCATCGACACCGTCGACAACGTGCGTGGCCTTCTGCCGCAACTGCGGGCCTCGGTGCCGGCCTCGATCAATGTCGACGTGGTGCTGGACCGCAGCACGACGATCCGCGCGTCGCTGCATGACGTCGAGCGCACGCTCGTCATATCGGTCGTGCTGGTCACGTTGGTGGTGTTCGTGTTTCTGCGCAGCGTACGGGCCACCCTCATTCCCGCCGTCGCCGTCCCCGTCTCGCTCGTTGGGACGTTCGGCGCCATGTACCTGCTCGGCTTCAGCCTCAACAACCTCTCGTTGATGGCGCTCACCATCGCGACGGGCTTCGTCATCGACGACGCAATCGTGGTGCTGGAGAACATCACCCGCTACCGCGAGGCGGGGCACACGCGGCTCGAGGCCGCGCTCCTCGGCGCCAAGGAGATCGCCTTCACCGTGCTGTCGATCAGCGTGTCGCTCGTCGCGGTGTTCATCCCCATTCTGCTGATGGGCGGCGTGGTCGGCCGGTTGTTCCGCGAGTTCGCGGTGACCCTGTCGATGGCCATCGCGATCTCCATGTTCGTGTCGCTGACCACGACGCCGATGATGTGCGCGACGCTGCTGCGCCCGCACGGCGAGGAGCGTCACGGCCGTCTGTATCGGTGGAGCGAGCGCGGATTCGATGCGCTGCTGCGCCTCTACGACGCCACGCTGACCCTGGCCCTGCGTCATCCGCGCGGCGTGCTCTTGGTCGCGCTCCTCACCGTCGTCATCAACGCCTATCTCTTCGTGGTCGTGCCCAAGGGGTTCTTTCCGCAGCAGGACACCGGCCGCCTGACCGGCGTCATCCAGGCCGCGCAGGACACGTCGTTCCAGGCGATGCAGAAAAAGCTGACCCAGGTGGTCGGCATCATCGCCGACGACCCCGCCGTCGACAACGTCATCGGCTTCAGCGGCGGCTCGGGCGGCGGCGGCGCGACCGTGAACACGGCACGGATGTTCGTCGCGCTGAAACCCCTCGGGGAGCGCGGACACCTCACGGCCGACCAGGTGATCACGCGCCTGCGCGGCAAGCTCATGGTCGTCCCGGGCGCGCCGACGTTTTTGCAGGCCGTCCAGGACCTGCGCATCGGCGGCCGCGCGAGCAACGCGCAGTACCAGTACACGCTGCAGGGCGAGGACGTCAACGAGCTGAACTCGTGGGCGCCCCGCGTGGCCGAGCGCCTGCGCGCGCTGCCGCAGCTGGTGGACTTCAGCAGCGATCAGCAGAACCAGGGACGGCAATCTTCGGTCGTGATCGATCGGCGCACGGCGTCCCGGCTCGGCCTCACGCCGGCGATGATCGACGACACCCTCTACGACGCGTTCGGCCAGCGCCAGGTCTCCACGACGTACACGCCGCTGAACCAGTACCACGTCGTGATGGAGGTCGCGCCCCAATTCTGGCAGAGGCCGGAGACGCTGCACGACATCTACGTCCGCGCGCCGAACGGTGCGATGGTGCCGCTGAGCGCATTCACCAGCTACGAGCAGACATCCACCGCGCTCGCGGTGAACCACCAGTCGCAGTTTCCCTCGGTGACGCTCTCGTTCAACCTGGCGCCCGGCGCCTCGCTCGGCCATGCCGTCGACGCGATCGACACGGTCTCGCGCCAGCTCGGATTGCCGTCGACCATCCGCGGCAGCTTCCAGGGCACGGCGCAAGCCTTCCAGGCCTCACTGGCCACGCAGCCGATGCTCGTCCTCGCCGCGCTCCTCGCCGTCTACATCGTGCTCGGCATCCTGTACGAGAGCTACATCCATCCGCTGACGATTCTGTCGACGCTGCCCTCCGCGGGTGTGGGCGCCATCCTCGCGCTCATGCTGTTCCGCACCGAGCTCAGCGTAATCGCGCTGATCGGCATCATCCTCTTGATCGGCATCGTCAAGAAGAACGCGATCATGATGATCGACTTCGCGCTGGAGGCCGAGCGGCGCGACGGGAAAGCGCCGCAGGAGGCGATTCACCAGGCGTGCCTGCTGCGCTTTCGGCCGATCATGATGACGACGCTGGCGGCGATGCTCGGCGCGCTGCCGCTGGCGCTCGGCACCGGCGTCGGCTCCGAGCTGCGGCGCCCGCTCGGCATCGCCATCGTCGGCGGCCTGATCGTCAGCCAGCTCCTCACGCTCTACACCACGCCCGTCGTCTACCTCTATCTCGACCGTCTACAGCGGTGGCTGCAGATCGTCCGCGGGCGGTCGGCGCCGATCCGTCGGCAGGCGACCGCAGAGGGGCTGCACTGATGCGCCGCCGCCACGAACGCTGCGCGCGTGTCGCGCTCGTGGTCGCCGCGATCGCCGCGCTCGGCGGCTGCGCGGTCGGTCCCAACTACAAGCGGCCGCCGGTGATCACGCCCGAGGCCTACAAGGAGATCGAGGGCTGGAAGGTGGCCGAGCCCGGCGATCTCGCGATGCGCGGCGCGTGGTGGGAGATGTTCGCCGATCCAACGCTCAATGAGCTCGAGAGCCGCGTGAGCGCCGCGAACCAGACGCTCGTGGCCGCTGCGGCCAACTATCGTCAGGCGACCGCTCTCGTGCGCGAGGCGCGTGCCGGGTTCTTCCCAACGGTGACCATCGGCGCCGGCTACACGCGCTCGCAGGTGTCGTCCACGCTCACGTCGAGCGGATCCAATGCCAACGCCACGGCCGGGTCGCTCACCGGCGGCGTCTCGAGCACGACCGGCAGACCGACGAACTTCTTCCAGATGCCGATCGACGTCACGTGGACGCCGGACTTCTGGGGTCGTGTACGTCGCACGGTCGAATCCAACCAGGCCGCGGCCCAGGCGAGCGCGGGGGATCTCGAGACGGCGCGCCTGAGCCTGCAGGCCGAGCTCGCGCAGGACTACTTCCAGATGCGCACGCTGGACGCCCAGCGGAAGCTGCTGGACGAGACGGTCACGGCCTTCGAGCAATCGCTCGAGCTCACGCGCACCCGCTTCCGCGGCGGCGTCGCCTCCCAGGTGGACATCGTGCAGGCCGAGACGCAGCTCGAGACGACGCGCGCGCAGGCCATCGACGTCGGCGTGGCGAGGGCTCAGTTCGAGCACGCCATCGCGGTGATCACCGGTCAGGCGGCCTCCACGTTCACGCTGCCCATGGCCCCGCTCACGGCACCGCCGCCCTCCGTTCCGATCGGCGTCCCATCGCAGCTGCTCGAGCGGCGGCCCGACATCGCGGCGGCCGAGCGCCGGATGGCCTCCGCCAACGCTCAGATCGGCGTCGCGCTCGCCGCGTACTACCCCACCATCACCCTCAGCGGGTCGGCAGGATTCGAGAGCAGCAGCATCGCCCAGTGGTTCACGTGGCCGAGTCGCTTCTTCGCGGTCGGGCCTGCGATCACCCAGACCCTCATCGATGGCGGGCTCCGACATGCGCAGACGGATCAGGCCCGCGCGGCGTACGACAACAG
Organism: Candidatus Rokuibacteriota bacterium; assembly: GCA_036802765.1. Taxonomy (GTDB): domain Bacteria; phylum Methylomirabilota; class Methylomirabilia; order Rokubacteriales; family CSP1-6; genus AR12. The sequence goes on along the minus strand of DAIRVP010000071.1, from coordinate 4,285 downwards.
CGTCGCGAATTACCGCGAGACCGTGCTCACGGCGTTCCAGGGCGTGGAGGACAACCTTGCGGCGCTGCGGATTCTCGAGAGCGAAGCCGACGTTCAGGAGCGAGCGGTGAGAGCGGCTCGCCGCTCCGTGACGCTGACCACCAGCCAGTATCGGGCCGGGATCGTCAGCTACCTGAACGTCATCACCACCCAAACCATTGCGCTGGGCAACGAAGTCACCGCGGTCCAGATCCTCGGCCGGCGCATGACCTCCACCGTCCTGCTCATCCAGGCGCTCGGTGGTGGCTGGAACCAGGCCGAGCTGCCCTCGGCCGCCGCGGTGACAGAGAGGACGAGGGAACGATGAGTGGCTTGCCAGGAGCACAACTGCGCCGTGTGACGGAATTCATCGACGGCAACCTGACCCGCGCGCTGCCGCTCTCCGAGCTGAGTGCCGAGGCTCACATGAGCCAATATCACTTCGCGCGGCTCTTCAAGGAGAGCACGGGGCTGCCGCCGCATCGCTTCGTCGTGCAACGGCGCATCGAGCGCGCGCGCATGCTGCTGCTCGACGGCCACCTGTCGATCGATGCGATCGCGCGGGCGGTGGGGTTTCGAACACGCAGCCATTTCTCGATGGTGTTCCACCGTCACACCGGCACTCCGCCCACGGTGTATCGCGCCTTCGCCGCCACGCGGAAGAACGCTGGGGCCGCGCACGAGCAGAACGGGGAGCAGCGAACGGTGTAGCATACGCGGGCGATGAAGATCACCCGCGTCGAGACGTTCGTCGTCACCCTGCCGATGGTGATCGAGGGAGCGACGCCGCGGCTGCGGGACCGCGCGGTCACGAGCATCGACGTGCTGCTCGTGCGCGTGGACACCGACCGAGGCGTCAGCGGCTGGGGCGAGGCGTTCGGCCATCGCATCTTTCCCGCCACACGCGCGGCGCTCGACACCGTGCTGGGGCCGATGTGCGTGGGACGTGATCCGACGCAGATCACGGCGATTCACGACGATCTGCAGCGCCTGCTGCACGGCATCGGTCGCAACGGCCCGACCATCTACGCGCTGTCCGGGATCGACATCGCACTCTGGGACATCGCCGGCAAGGTCGCCGGCCTGCCCCTCTACCGGCTGCTCGGCGGCGGTACGCGGGCCGACTTGCCGGCATACGCGAGCCTACTCCGCTACGGTGCCGCCGATGCCGTCGCGTTCTACACCGAGCAGGCGCTCAAGCGCGGCTATCGCGACATCAAGCTGCACGAGATCACGCTGCCCGAGGTCCGCGCGGCGCGCGACGTCGCGGGCACGGACGCGCGCATCATGCTCGACACCAACTGCCCATGGTCGGTGGTCGAGGCCATCGACATGGCGCGGCAGCTCGCGCCGCTCGGCTTGCGGTGGCTGGAGGAGCCGGTCTTTCCTCCCGAAAACGTCGACGGCCTCGCGGAAGTCCGGCGCCGCGGCGGCATCCCGACGGCGGCCGGCGAGAACTACGGCACCGTCTGGGACTTTCGCCGAGCGTTCGAGGCGGGCGCCCTCGATTACGCGCAACCGAGCGTGACCAAGATCGGCGGCGTGACGGAGCTGCGGCGCGTCGTCACGCTGGCCGAGACGTTCGGCGTCACCGTGGTTCCGCACTCCGCGTACTTCGGTCCGGGTCTGCTTGCCTCCATCCACTGCATCGCCGCCATGCCGGGCGAGACGCTGGTGGAGCGCTTCTATTGCGATTTTGCGAAGAACCCGCTGGGCGCGGCCATTGATCCGGTCAACGGCCGCATCGCGGTCCCGCAGGGACCCGGCCTCGGCGTGGACCCCGATCTGCGGATGCTGTAGACTCGCGCACTCACAGAGCCCGAACGACTCCGCGCGCGGAGGTCACCAATGTCGCTCCGTCGCTTCGTCCGTTTCGCCTCCCTCGTTGCCGTGCTCCTGCTCGTCATGACACTGCCGGCCCCGGCGCAGGCGCCGAAATACGGCGGTGTGCTCACCCTCCATCCGCTGACGGCGCCGCCGAGCCTCTCGCCGCACGAGGAATCCACGATCGCCACGGTGCAGCAAGTCAGCCCGTGTTATTCGAACCTGGTCTACTTCGATCCGGCGAAGAAGCAGGAGAGCCCTGACACCATCATCCCCGAGCTGGCCGAGAAGTGGTCGTGGCAGGACAACTACCGCAATCTCGTCTTCCTGCTGCGTCGAGACGTGAAATGGCACGACGGCAAGCCGTTGACCTCGAAGGACGTCAAGCACACGTTCGACATGGTCCGCGGCGCGGCCGATGCCGACGCGAAGCTGCGCATCAACCCGCGCAAGCTCTGGTACGAGAACGTCGAGGCGATCGAGGCGCCCGATCCGCACACGGTGGTGTTCCGGCTCAAGCGCCCACAGCCGTCGTTGCTGCTGCTGCTGGCCAGCGGTTACTCGCCGATCTATCCCGCGCACGTGCCGCTCGCCGATCTCAAGACGACGTGCGTGGGCACCGGCCCGTACAAGCTGAAGGAATACCGGCCCGGCGAGTTCGTCGAGTACGTGAAAAATCCCGACTACTTCATCAAGGGCCGGCCGTACCTGGACGGCGTGAAGTGGGTGTACATCAAGGATCGCTCGACGCAGATCGCCGCGCTGCAGTCCGGTCAGCTCGACGTCGCGGGCAGCGGCTGGAACAAGGCGAACGCGGAGACGGCCAAGAAGGGCAAGGCCGAGCTCATCGTGGTCGAGAACAACTCCAACGTGAACGACAACGTGCTCGTGAACGGCAAGCGCGCGCCGCTCACCGACCCGCGCGTGCGCCGCGCCGTCAACCTGGCGCTCGACCGTAAGGCCTACCTCGTGGGGCCGCGTCTGGGCGCGGCCACCTTCGGCGGCGCGATGCAGCCCCGCCCATCGGGCGTGTGGGGATTGCCGGACGCCGAGGTGGCGACGCTGCCCGGCATGGGCGATCCGGCAAAGCAGAAGGCCGAGGCGAGAAAGCTCCTCGCCGAAGCCGGCTTCGGACCCAACAATCCGATGAAGCTCACCGTCAGCACGCGCGCCCTCGCCATCTACGTGGACACGGCATCGTGGATGGTGGACCAGCTCCGCCAGGTCGGCATCGACGCCGTGCTCGAGCAGATCGAGACCGGCGTATGGCATCCGAAGATGACGCGGCTCGATTTCCAGGTCGCGCTCAATCTCACCGGCACCGCCGTCGACGATCCGGACGCGATGTTTTTCGAGAACTACCGCTGCGGCTCGCAGCGCAACTTCTCGGGCTATTGCTCGGAGGAGATCGATCGCTTGATGGTCGAGCAGTCGCAGACGCTCGACCGCGCCAAGCGGCTGAAGATCGTCAATGACATCGATCGCAAGCTGCAGGCCGAGGGCGCGCGCCCGATCCTGGGCTGGGCCAAGCAGTACGCGGTGTACTGGCCGCGCGTGAAGGCCTTCCCGCAGCACGAGAACTCGATCTTCAACACCAGCCGCTTTCAGGACGTCTGGCTGGACAAGTAGCGGGCGGCGGCTCGCATGCGCGCCTACATCACCAAGCGGCTGCTGATCGCCGTCGTCACCCTCGTGGGCATGTCGATGGTGATCTTCTTCCTCATGCGTCTGGCCCCCGGCAACATCGTCGACATCCTGTTCGAGTCGGCCGGCTACGTCGACCAGGCGGACAAGAAGACGCTCGAGCGTGAGCTCGGCGTCGATCGCCCACTGGTCGTGCAGTATGTGCGCTGGCTCGGGGAGCTGGCGCACGGCGAGCTCGGCAAGTCGTACCGCTACGACATGCCCGCGTGGAAGATCATCAAGCCGCGACTGCCGGTGACGCTCGAGCTGGCCGGGTTCGCGCTCCTCTTTTCGATCCTGCTCGGCGTGCCGTTCGGTGTGCTCAGCGCCGTGCATCAGGATCGGCCGTTAGACTACGTGCTGCGCGTGCTCTCGCTGGCCGGGCTCTCGATGCCGGCGTTCTGGCTCGGCATGGTGGTGATCCTCATTTTCGTGCGCTCGCTCGGCTGGATGCCGTCGGTGATGTATGTCTCGCCGTTCGTGGACCTCAAGGCCAATCTCTGGCAGTTCGTCGTGCCCGCGCTCGCGGTCGGCTATCGCTCGTCTGCGCTCATCATGCGGATCACGCGGTCGGCCATGCTCGAAGTGCTGCGCGAGGACTACATCCGGACCGCGTGGGCCAAAGGCCAGCGCCGGACGCTCGTGGTCTGGCGTCACGCGCTCAAGAACGCCTCGCTGCCCGTCATCACCGTCATCGGCATCGAATTCGCGTTCCTCATCGGCGGCCTCGTGGTCACCGAGACGGTCTTCAACCTGCCCG
>DAIRVP010000070.1:0-25648 GCA_036802765.1 Candidatus Rokuibacteriota bacterium | reverse complement strand
GCACGGTGAGGAAGATCGCGGTGCCCGGGAAGATGGCCCAGTGGGGCGCGAAGTCCAGGTTGTCCTTGGCGTCGAAGAGGATGCGGCCCCACGTCGGAATGTCAGGCGGAAAGCCGAGGCCGAGGAACGACAGCGACGACTCGGCGATGATGGCCACCGCGACATCCAGCGAGCCGGCGACGATGACCGGGCCGAGCGCGTTGGGCAGGATGTGGCGAACCACCTGACGCAACGGCGGCGCGCCGAGACTGCGCGCCGCCTCCACGAACTCGCGCTCGCGCAGCGACAGGAACTGCGCGCGGACGAGGCGCGCCACCGGCATCCAGCGCAAGCCGCCGATGACGGCCACCACGAGGATGAACACGCCGGCCTCGGGCCCCAGCCACTTCGTCAGTGTGTTGCGAAAGAGGTACACGATCAGCAGCAGCAGGGGCAGCTGGGGTAGCGACAAGAACAGGTCGGTGATGCGCATGAGGGTGTGGTCGACGGCGCCACCCAGCTGGCCGGCGGCCGCGCCGATGCTCGTCCCGATCGTGATCGAGATCAGCATCGCGACCACGCCCACGGCCAGCGAGATGCGGCCACCATAGAGCACGCGCGCGAGCAGATCCTGGCCGAGATCGTCGGTGCCGAGCGGATGCGCGCGCGACGGGCCCTTCAGCTTGGCCTTGAAGTCGATCTCGTTGATCGGCACGCGGTACACGTACGGGCCTACCAGGACGGCGACCACCAACGTCAGCAACACCGTGAACCCGACCATGGCGAGGCGGTGGCGGCGGAAGCGTCGCGTGGCGTCGCGCCACAACGACGTGCGCGGCGGGCTCGACGTCACGACCCGCGCGGCCGGCGCGGTCGCCACGCTCATGGATGCGATCTCGTCATCGGTACGCGATCCGCGGGTCGAGCCAGCCGTAGAGAAGGTCGGCCACGAGATTGAAGAACACGACCAGACACGAGAAGACGAACGTGATGGCCATGATCACGGGCGTGTCGTTCGCGAGGATCGAGCTGATCAGCAGCGAGCCGATGCCGGGGATGCGGAAGATCTGCTCGGTGATGACGGCGCCCGTGAAAATGCCGGGGATCTGCAGCGCGAGCAGCGTCACAACGGGGATGAGCGCGTTTCGGATGACGTGCTTCACCACCGTGACGCCCTCCGACAGGCCCTTGGCGCGCGCGGTGTTCACGTAATCGAGACGGATCACGTCGATGACCGCCGAGCGCACGAAGCGGGTCAGCGTCGCGCCCTGGAAGAGACCGAGCACGGCGACGGGCATCGCCGCCTGGCGGGCGTTCTCCCACCACCAGCGCCAGCCCGTGGCCGCGATGTCGGCTTGATAGATGAACGGCAACCAGTCGAGCCAGATGCTGAACACGAGAATGAAGACGAGACCGGTGAAGAAGGTCGGCAACGAGAAGCCGATGAACGCCAGCGTGGTTGCGATCTGGTCGAAGATCGAGTACGGGCGCAGCGCGGAGTAGGTGCCGATCGGCAACGCGATGGCGAGGCCGAGCAGCTGTGCGCTGCCGAGCACGAAGAGGGAAGTCGGCAGCCGCTGCATGATCAGCGTGTCCACGTTCACGCGGCTCACGAACGAGAAGCCCCAATCGCCGCGGGCCATCGACGTGAGCCAGCGCACGTAGCGCACGGGCAGCGGATCGTCCAGACCGAACTTGGCGCGTAGGTTCATGCGCACCTCGGGCGGGACGTTCGGGTTCGTGGCCAGCTCTTCGAACGGATCTCCGGGGGCGAGCGCCAGAATCGTGAACAGGACGAGGCTGATGCCGAAGATGACGGGCACCATGATCAGCAGCCGGCGGATGACGTAGCGTGACATCGTGTAGGGGCCGGGCGCCGACCGCCCGGCCCCGCTCCGCGTCCTAGACCCTGAACCAGTTGTAGAGGAACGCCGTGTCGTTGTCCCAGCCGCTGATCTCGACGCCGCGCAGCCGGCTTGACACCGCGTGCACGTTGGTGCGCCAGAGGACGGGGATGACGACGACGTTCTGGATGACCATGTCGTTCATCCGAATGAACAGCGCGGCACGCTTGCCGGGATCGAGCTCGCTCTCCGCGGCGCGGAAGAGCTTGTCGTAGTCGTCGTTGCGCCAGCGCGTGATGTTGCGGCCCTGGTACTTGTTGTCCTTCGCCGAGACCTCCCACGACGCGAACTGCTCCATGAACGTCTGCGGATCGGGCGAGGCCTGGGTGGTCGTGTACATCTGAAGATCTGTCGAGAAGCGCGAGTAGATGTCAGGATTGGCCGCGTCGGAGGAGAAGAAGACCGACGCCGTGATCGACTTGAGCTCGAGCTCGATGCCGGCCTTGGCCGCGGCCTGCTTGACGATCGCTTGCGTCTTCTGGCGCGGGGCGTTGATCGAGGTCTGGTAGACCATCCTGAGCTTCTTGTCGCCTTTGGCGCGGATGCCGTCGGCACCCTTCTTCCAGCCGGCCGCCTCGAGAATCTGATTGGCCTTCTCGACATTGAACTCTGCCTTGTTCGCCTTGGAGGCGTATTTCGGCGCGTTCAAGAAGTTGGCCGTCACCTGCCCGCCGCGTCCATAGATCTCTTCCTGCACGGACTGACGGTCGACGAGCAGGCTCAACGCCTGGCGCACGGCGGGATCGGTCAGGAACGGATGCGGCGCCTTGATGCTCGAGCGCTCGCCGTCGACTTCCTTGTTCGGATCCGTCTGGTTGCACTGGATGTGCTCGATGTTGCCGGAGGGCGAGGCCTCGAACTTGCCTTTGCCGCCCTGCTCCATGCGGCGCATGATCTCTTCCTCGACCTGCATGTTCCACGCGTAGTCGTATTCGCCGGTCTGCACGACGGCGCGTCCGGCCGAGACGGCGTCGCCGCCACCCTTCATCTCGATCGAGTCGAAGTGCGGGCGGTTCGGCATGTGATAGGTCGAGTTCAGCTCGCCGCGGACGATGTCGCCGGGCTTGAAGTCGACGAACTTGTAGGGACCGGTGCCGACCGGCTTGATGTTCGCCGGCGCCTCACGCGACTTCGCGCCCTTGAACGGCTCGAACACGTGCTTGGGAATGATCATGCCGCGATAGCCGCAGAAGCCATCGGACCAGAACGGCGTGGGGTTCTTGAACGTCAGCTTGACGGTGTGGCTGTCGAGCTTGTCGATGCGCGCGATGTCCTTGTACGAGCTGATCGTGGTGGCCGCGGTGGCGGGATCCGCGGCGTACTCCCAGTTGAAGACGATATCGTCGGCGGTGAACGGCTTGCCGTCGTGCCAGACGACGTTCTTCTTCAGCTTCCACGTGACCGATTTGCCGTCCTTGGTCACGGCGCCATTCTGGATGGACGGGATCTCCGCAGCGAGGATTGGCGCGAGGTTGCCGTCCGGATCGAACGCCGCGAGCGGCTCGTAGAAAATGCGCGAGCCGTCCTGGTCCTTGGTGCCGGTGGCGAAGTGCGGATTCAGCAGCGTCGGCGACTGCCACCACAGCACCTTCAGCGCGCCGCCGCCACCGCGCTTGGTCGGCGCGTACTGCACCTTTGGCTGCGCGGCGGCCACGCCGGCGGACGCCAGCATCTGGGCCGCGAGCGGCGCCGTCACGCCCACGCCGACCATCATGTGAACGAAACCACGTCGGCTGAGGGCGCCGACACGAACTTGCTCGATCAAGGCCCGAAGCTGGCCTTCGTCCATGAGTGTGTCCTCCTTCGAAGTCATTGATGTGGCGTCAGGCTTTGTACCAGTACGGCAGCCGCCACATGTTGGTGTCCCAGCCGTTGAAATCCATGCCCTGCAAGCGCGCGTTGGCCGCGCCGACGCCGTTGCGCCAGATCACGGGAATGACCACGACGTTCTGGATGACCAGGTCGTTCATCCGGATGAACAGCGCCGCCCGCTTGACCGGGTCCATCTCGGTCTCGGCGGCACGCCAGAGGCGGTCGTACTCGTCGTTGCGAAACCGCGTGATGTTGCGGCCGGCCCATTTGTTCTCGCGCGAAGCGATCTCCCACGACGTGAACTGCGCCATGAACACCTGGGGGTCGGGGGCGTTCATCCCGACGTTGTACATCTGCAGATCGGCGTAGAAGTGCGCATAGGTGTCGGGGTTGGCCGCGTCGGAGGAGAAGAACACCGAGGCGACCACCGACTTGAGCTCGAGCTCGATGCCGGCGCGCGCGCACGCCTGCTTGACGATGGCTTGGGTCTTCTGGCGGGGCGCGTTGATCGAGGTCTGATAGACGAGCCGCAGCCGCTTGCCGTCCTTGGCGCGGATCCCGTCGGCGCCGCGCCGCCAGCCAGCGGCGTCGAGGATCTGGGTCGCGCGATCGACGCTGAACTCCCACCGCGTGTTCTTCGAGTAAAAGCGCGACGGCGAGTTCAGGAAGTTCGCCGACGTCTGGCCGCCGCGCCCGTAGATTTCCTCCTGGATGGACCCGCGGTCGACCAGTACGTTGAGCGCCGCGCGCACGGCGGGATCCGAGAGGGTCGGGTGCGTCGTTCGCGCGCTCGCACGCTCGCCATCGACCTCGCGCCAGGGGTCGGCGTTGTTGAGCTGGATGTGCTCGGGATTGCCGGTCGGCCAGGCGACGACACGCCCTTTACCGCCTTGCTCGAGCCGCCGCAGGATGTCGTCCTCGACCTGCAGGTTCCACGCGTAGTCGTACTCGCCGGTCTGCAAGACGGCGCGCGCCGCGGACGCGGCATCGCCGCCGCCCTTCATCTCGATCGCGTCGAAGAAAGGACGGTTGGAGACGTGATAGGTGGGGTTCAGCTCGCCGCGCACGGTGTCGCCCGGCTTGAACTCGACGAACCGATAGGCGCCGGTGCCGACGGGACGCAGATTCGCCGGCGCCTCTCGGGACTTCGCGCCTTTGAACGGCTCGAAGACGTGCTTGGGGATGAGCATGCCGCGCGCGCCGCAGAACGCATCGGCCCAGAAAGGCGTCGGCCGCTTGAAGACCACTTTCACGGTGTGCGCATCGAGCTTGTCGACCCGCTCGATCTCGCGGTACGAGGCCAAGGTCCACGCCGCCGTCGCGGGGTCGGCCGCGTACTCCCAGTTGAACACGACGTCGTCGGCGGTGAAGGGCTTGCCGTCGTGCCAGACGACGCCTTTCTTGAGATTCCAGATGACCCACGTGCCGTCGCGCGCGAGCCCTCCGTTGTCCACACTGGGCAGCTGCGCGGCCAGCACCGGCACGACGTTGCCGTCGGGATCGAACGCGGCGAGCGGCTCGTAGAAGATGCGCGCCGCGTCCTGATCCTTGGTGCCCGTCGCAAAGTGCGGATTGAGCAGCGTCGGCGCCTGCCACCACAAAACCCGGAGCGGCCCGCCGCCGCCGCGCCGCGTCGGCGTGAACGCCGCGCGCGTCTGCGCGTGGGCAGCGGTTGGGGGCAGCAGTCTCGCGGCCAGCGGAGCCGTGAGGCCAGCGCCGACCATGAGATGTACGAACCGGCGCCGCGACAGCCCGCCGCGGCGAACCTCGTGCAAGAGCGATCGGAGCTCGGCTTCGCTCACGTCGCGGCGAGCATGCGCACCGCGACGTCGATCGCCTCGATCATGCTCTCAGGATTGGCGATGCCCTTCCACGCGCGATCGAATGCGGTGCCGTGATCGACGGAGACACGCAGGAACGGAAGCCCTACGGTGACGTTGACGCCCGAGAGACCCGTCCAGCGTCGGGTGGCCTCGTCGTACGTGAAGCCGACCGTCTTCACTGGAATGTGTCCCTGGTCGTGATACATGGCGACGACGATATCAAATTCGCCACCGCGCGCACGGGAGAACAGAGTGTCCGCGGGCAGCGGACCGGTGACTGTCATGCCCTCGGCGCGCGCCGCCTCGATGGCGGGCACGATCGACGTCTTCTCTTCGTCGCCGAAGAGCCCGTCCTCACCGGCGTGCGGGTTCAAGCCGGCCACGGCGATGCGCGCGTCGCGCCGCCCGAGGCCTTCCATCGTCCGCTGCGCGAGACGGATCGTCTTGAGCACGCGCTCGCGCGTGACGAGATCAGGTACCCGACGCAGCGCCACGTGTGTCGTCACGTGGATCACGCGCAGCTCGTGGCCCATCAACAGCATCGCGAAGTCGCTGGTATCGGACAGCCGCGCGAGAATCTCCGTGTGGCCGGTGTGCTGCATCCCCGCCGCCGCGAGCGCCTCCTTGTTGATCGGCGCGGTGACGATGCCGTCGATCTCGCGCGCCTTCGCCAGCGTGACGGCGCGCTCCACAAAGTCATACGCCGCGCGACCTGCCTCCGCGCTCACGGCGCCGCGCGGCAACGTCTGCATGTCGACGTTGGCGAGATCGAGCACTTCGAGCGTGCCCTCCGCCCACCGACAGTCGCCGACGCGTTTTACCGCGTGCAGCGTCAGAGGAGAGGAGACCAGCGCCAGCGCCGCGCTCATGGCCGACGCGGCGCCGATCACGACCGGACGGCTGTCACGGCGCACGGCAGGCTCCGCCGCGGCGCGCGCGATGATCTCAGGGCCGACGCCGGCGGGATCGCCCATCGTCACGCCGAGGATCGGGTGCTTCACGCAACGGCCTCGCGCACGAGATTGACGAAGAGATCAGGGTCGCCGAAGCCGCCCGCCTTGGTCACGACGGTCACGGGCTCGCGGCCCGGCACACGGAGGCGGCCGAGCGCGAGCCCGGGTCGAGGCGCGCCTTCCAGATCGAGACGCTCCGCGCCGAGCGCGTGATAGAGCGCGACGAGGGTTTCGCCGCCCGCGACGAGCACCACGTCGACCCGCTCCGTGTCGAGACGCGCGCGGGCCTGCGCGGCGAGCTCGGCGGCGGCGCCGGCTGGATCGGCCTGCGATTCTTCGGGCGTAGTGAGCACCGCGAGCCCGGCCTCTCGCGCGGCGTCCACCTGGCGGCGCGTGGCCGGATGACGACTGCCGGCGACGATCAGCCAGCGCTCCCCCGGCGGTGGCTCGACCCGCGCAGCGGCCAGTCCGAGCCGACGCGCGAGGGCCAACGCGAGCCCGGCGGCGCCAACGAGGAGCGGCGGCGCATCGAGCTCGAGCACCGCCTCGATCAGCGCATCGAGGTCCGCGTCCGTCTCGGCATCCGCAACGACCACCATCCCGGCGAGCCGCACGAGGCGCGCCGTGAGCGCCGAGCCACCTTCACGCACGCGGCCGAGAGGAATCCAGGCGAGTGGGCGATCGAGCTGCGGCCGCAACAGATCGACGACGTTGGACGAGCCCGACGCGCGGGGAAACGCGGGATCCTCGGCGAAGGGCGTCTCGGCGATCGGGACGGCGCCGACCGTGAGCACGCGTTCGACGACGACGCGATGCTCCGCGGGTAACGCGGGACACACGAGCGCGCCGGCCGTCGAGCTCGCGCGGAGCAGCGCGTCGACCTCGGCGCCGATCGGGCCCCGCAGCGTCGAGTCGATCTTTTTGAAGAAGCGGGTGCGCGCGACGTTGCGCGCGACGCCGGCGACGCGGCGCGCCGCATCGGCGGCACTGAGCGCGCGGCTCTCGGTGTCCACGACGCTCACCGGCGCGCGGAGCGCCGGATCCGGCCAGACGGTCACCGGCACCGGGCCTCGCGCGGCGAACAAGGCGCCGGTGTCGCAGGCGCCAGTGAGATCGTCGGCGACGATCGTGAGCGGCAGCTGTGCGGCGGGGCTCATCGCGGCTCTGATCGACCTCCGTCGAAATAGGCGCCGACCCTGCGTTTCGCGTCGTCGCGAGTTGTGAGGCTACGAAGCGTAGCACGGTCCGACGTCTTGGTGGGCATGGGCGATCGTCAAGGCAGCCGTTGGCGCGCATGACGGAGGTCAGCTAAGATGACGGCCCATGGATCTACCGGCTCACTACGCAATCGAGGGAATGTGCGCGGCCTGCCGCGGTGCCATCAAGAGCGGCGACGAGCGCTATCGCATCGGCGATCGCGACTATCACGCGCACTGCTTCGACATCTCGCTCATCGGTCCACCACCGCAGCGGGCGATGTAGGGTCTGAGCGTCGGAAGACTTTCCAGAAGTCTGCCTGGGGTCCGTACGCATTCTCGGCCGCTGAGGTCGAGTCAAACCGAGTCGCCGGGGCCATCAGCCTCGGCGACGCCACGCCTTCTCGTCAGCGCGGCGGGCGGCGCAGCCACGCGACGACGGCGGCGAGCCCGATGGTGATCGCCCCCGCCACCAGCACAGTTCCCAGAACCAGCAGTGTGCGCATGCCATCGAATGGACGGGGCGGAGAGCGCCGGTATTCCGAGCGGACAGGGGTATACTTGCAGGGATTTCAATGCCACGGAAGGTCCCGCTCCTCTTCGCGCTAAGCCTCGTGCTCTCCGCTGTCGCAGTGGCGCTCTACGCGGCGGCCACCGCACCCAGCTCCGAGGAGGCCGCACCGGTCGCGGCGCCGCGGAGCGTCGAGCGCGCGCCATCCGGTCCGCCGACGGCTTCGCGACCGTCGAGCGCCGGTGTCGACGTCGCGCTCAAACAGCTCGATCTCATGAAGCCGGCGCGTCCGAGGATGGCCGAGGACTTCACGCTGCCGACGCCCGATGGCGCGACGTTTCGTCTGTCTGAGCAACGCGGCAAGGTCGTGCTCGTGAACTTCTGGGCGACGTGGTGCCCGCCGTGTCTGGAAGAGATGCCGGCGATGGAGCGGCTCTGGCGGCGCCACAAGGACGCGGGGTTCGTGCTCGTGGCGGTGTCGCTCGACACCGACCCCAAGAAGGTTCCGCCCTTCGTGAGCGCGCGCAAGTTCAGCTTTCCGATCGCGCTCGATCCGAAGATGGGCGTCGCCGAAAAGTACGGCGTGCGCGCGCTGCCGTCGAGCTTCGTGCTGGATCGTGACGGCACCGTAGCCGGCATCGCGCTCGGGCCACGGGCGTGGGACGGCGGCGCGGCCCATGGCCTCGTGCAGGCGATGCTCCGCTGATGGGCTCGACGCTCGGCGTGGCCGTCGCGTTCAGCGCAGGACTCTTCTCGTTCCTGTCGCCGTGCGTGCTTCCGCTGTTTCCCTCGTACATCTCGTTCATCACGGGGATGTCGGTGGGCGACCTGACCGGCGACCTCGGCGCGAGCGCGCGGCGCCGCGTGCTGCTGCATGCGCTAGCGTTCGTCCTCGGGTTCTCGCTCGTGTTCGTCTCACTCGGCGCGTCGCTGAGCGCGGCCAGTCAGGCGCTCTTCCGCTATCGCGACGTGATCCGGATCGTCGGCGGCGTGCTCATCATCGTGTTCGGCCTCTACATCTCCGGAGTGCTTCGAATCGGATTCCTCGGTCGCACGGCGTCGGTGCAGATCCGAGAAAAGCCGGCCGGATATATCGGCTCGTTCATCGTCGGCGTGACATTTGCCGTGGGCTGGACGCCGTGTGTCGGGCCCATCCTCGGCGCGATCTTGTCGCTGGCGGGCACCGCGGAGACCGTCGCTCGCGGCGTCGGCCTGCTCATCGCCTACTCGGCGGGACTCGGCGTGCCGTTCTTGCTGTCGGCGCTGGCGCTCGGTCCGTTCTTGAAAGCGTTCAAGCGCTATCGACGTTTCATCCCGACGGTGGAACGCGCCGCCGGCGTGCTGCTCGTGATCGTGGGCGTGCTGGTCGCCACCAACTACTATCTGGTTCTCAACTCCTGGGCGAACTCGATCACCCCGGAGTGGCTGCTCAAGCGCCTGTAGCGCGCGTGCGCGTCCACGTCCGCGTTCCAGCAACGTCCGCCAACCTCGGTCCCGGCTTCGACGCGCTCGGCCTGGCGTTGGCGCTGTACAACGATGTCGAGGCCAGCGAGCGCGACGGCGTGAGCGTCACGGTGGAAGGCGAGGGCGCCGGCCAGTTGCCCAGCGGCGCCGACAATGTCGTCGCACGCGGCGCACGCCTGGCGTTCGACGCCACGGGGCGGCCGTTCAAGGGGATTGCGTTGCGGTGTACGAATCGCATCCCGCCGGCTCGCGGGCTCGGCTCCAGCGCAGCCGCGTGGGTCGGCGGCCTCGTCGCAGGCAACGCGCTGGCCGGCGGTGCGCTGACGAAGGACGCGCTGCTCTCGCTGGCGACGCGGGCGGAAGGGCATCCGGACAACGTCGCGGCCGCGTTGCTCGGGGGACTCACCGTTTCGTGTCCCGCCGAGGACGGAGCGGTCAACGCCGTGTCGTTGCCAGTGCCCGAAGATCTCGTCTGGGTGGTGCTCGTCCCCACGCTCACCTCGTCGACGGCCGAAGCGCGCGCGGTCCTGCCGGCGACGGTGCCGCGCGGCGATGCCGTCTTCAACGTTCAACGCGTCGCGCTGCTGCTCGCGGCCTTGCAAGCGCGGCGTCGCGATGCACTCAGGAGCGCGCTCGACGACCGTCTGCATCAGCCCTATCGGCGCGCGCTTTTCCCGTGGATGCCGGCCGTGGCCGAGGCGGCCCGGCGTGTCGGTGCGCTCGGTTGCGTCCTGAGCGGCGCCGGGCCGTCGCTCCTGGCGGTCGTCGCCGGTGACGGCAGCGCGGTGGCCCGATCGATGGAAGCGGCACTGAAGGATGCCGGCGCCGACGGCCGCGCACAGCCGTACGCCGTCGACACCACCGGGGCGACTGTCGTGTCTGACATGACGCCGTTGAGCGGAGCCCCGCGTGCCTGACCTGACGCCGTTGAGCGGAGCCACCCGTGCCTAAGGCAGGCCACCCACGCGGCGAGCCGACCTCGCAGACCCCGCTCCAATGACCCCGCTACAAACAGGCGTTCTGACGGATCGCGAGCTGCGCGATGCCGTGCGCGATGGCGCGATCGTCGCCGCCACGCCGCTGCGCGACGACCAATTCCAACCCGCGAGCCTCGATCTGCGCTTAGGGCCGGTCGCGTATCAGCTCCGCGCGAGCTTCTTGCCGTTTCGCGAGAGCGTGCGCGAGCGCCTGGAAGGCGCCGCGAACAACGATGTCGTGATCGATCGCGTATCGCTGGAGCACGGCGCGACGCTGCAGCGCGGCTCCGTATACCTCGTGCCGCTCGTGGAATCGTTGGCGCTGCCCGCCAACGTGCGCGGCCGGTCGAACCCGAAATCGACGACCGGCCGTCTCGACGTCTTCACGCGCGTGATCACGGACGGTACGCCACGCTTCGACGAGATCAAATCCGGCTATCGTGGCCCGCTCTATCTCGAAGTGTCGCCTCAATCCTTTCCCGTCCGCGTCTATGCAGGCCTGTCCCTCAACCAGCTGCGCTTGCTGGAGGGCCCGACCTCGATGTCCGACGCGGCGCTGGCGAGCCTGTATCGGGAGATGCCGCTTCTCTACGACGACGACGACCGGCCGATGCCGCTGGAGCGCGTGATCTTCAATGATGGGCTCTGCATGGGGATCGACCTGTCGGGTCGGATGACCGGCGGCGTCATCGGCTACCGGGCGCATCCCAATCCTCCCGCCGTGGACCTGGCGCGCGTGGGGCACTACGACCCGAGCGAGTTCTGGGAGCCGATCAAGGCGCCGCTCCGGGACGGTTACATCCTGGAGGCCAACCGGTTCTACATCCTCGTTTCCAAGGAGCGGATCCGTGTGCCGCCCGAGTTCGCCGCCGAGATGGTCGTCTACGACGCCGGCGCCGGGGAGATTCGTACACATTACGCGGGGTTCTTCGACCCCGGCTTCGGATTCGGTGACGGCACCATTCTTGGCACGAAGGTGGTCATGGAGGTGCGAGCGCGCGAGGTGCCGTACATGGTCTACGACGGCCAGACGTCCTTCAAAGTGTGGTTCGAGCGGCTCCGCGGGCGGCCCGCGCGCGTCTATGGGGTAGGGCTGGCGTCCTCGTATCAGCATCAGACGCTGAGCCTGAGCAAACAGTTCCGGCGGTGACCGTGGGCGCGATTGACGGTTCTTGCGGGGTAGGGGCCGTCGGTTAGAATAAAAGCGTGGCACGGTAAGGACGCGCGCCTCAACGGTTGGGAACCCATGGAGGGGCCCACATGGCAGAACAGAAGAAGAAGGAAACACGACCGACCAAGCCGAACGAAGGCGGCGGTGACGGCGCAACGGCGAGTCCGGAGATCGCGAAGAAGGGGAAGAAGATCAAGGAGGACATCGACAAGCTCCTTGATGAGATCGACGACATCCTCGAGGAGAACGCCGAGGAGTTCGTGAAGAGCTACGTGCAGCGAGGCGGCGAGTAGCTCCGTGCCGATTTACGAGTATCGCTGCCGTGGCTGCGAGCACGAGTTCGAGAAGTACGTCCACGGTCCCTCGACGAAGGTCGCGTGTCCCACGTGCCAGAGTGGTGACGTCACCCGGAAGCTGTCCGTCTTCGGTCTCAAGAGCGACGGCGGGTTCATGACCGCACCGACTACCGGCGGCGGCTGCTGCGGTGGTGGGTGCGGCTGTCATTAACGTCCGCGTGAAGGTGTTGTCGCTGCACGAAGGGCCCGCGAGGGCCCTTCGGTCTTGATGGACCTGCGCCGGCTCGAGGTTTTCGCCAAGGTCGCCGAGCTCGGCAGCTTCTCGCGCGCCGCCGACGCGTTGTTTCTCACACAGCCGACCGTGTCGGAGCACGTGCGCGCGCTCGAGGACGAGCTGGGCGTGCAGTTGCTCGATCGCCTCGGCCGCGGCGCCACGCCGACCAAAGCCGGTCAGCTGTTGCTCGGCTACGCCAGACGCATGCTCGGTCTCGCGCGCGAGGCGCAGCAAGCGCTCGATCAATTTCAGGGACGCATGAGCGGCGAGCTCATCATCGGCGGCAGCACGATTCCCGGCGAGTATGTCCTGCCGGCGCTGCTCGGTGGCTTCAAGGCGAAGTATCCGGATATCTCGGTCTCGTTGCTCATCGGCGACTCGCGACAGGTCAGCGAGTGGCTCGAGCAGGGCCGCGTCGAGCTCGGCGTCGTCGGCGCGCGGCCCACCTCGCGCGCGCTCTCGTCGCGTGAGCTGATGCCGGACGAGCTGGTGATCGTCGTGCCGGCCGGCCATCCGTGGGCAGCCCGCCAGAGCATCTCCCTCGACGAGCTGCGCCGCGAGCCGATGGTCATGCGCGAGCGCGGCTCGGGCTCCCGCCAGGCCCTGGAGCACGTTCTCGAGGAGGCGCGACTCTCGCTCTCCGCGTTCCGCGTCGTGGGCGAGATGGGGTCGACCCAGGCAATCAAGCAGGCGGTCCGGGCCGGTGTGGGTATCGCGCTGATCTCTCGGCGCGCGGTCGAAGACGAATGCCGCGCCCGTCTGGTCGCCTGCGTCAAGGTGAAGGACCTGAAGGTCGCGCGTAGCTTTCACCTGATCACGCACAGGGACCGGACGCGCTCACCGCTGGCGCAGGCATTCGTCGATTTCCTCGAATCCCAGCCACTCGGTCGGCCCTCCCAAGCGACATGAGCGAGTGCGCGCACTCGGGCAAGGAGATTCGGCTCACCGCCTACGCCTCCTGCGCTGGCTGAGCGTCCAAGATGGCTCCTGGAGATCTCCAGGAGGTGCTGAGCGTGCTGCGTCGCCCGACGCTGTCGGCAGAGACGGCCCAGAATCTGATGGTCGGGCTCGGCGCCGCCGACGATGCCGCGGTCTACCGCGTCAGCGACGACCTCGCGCTGGTCGAGACCGTCGATTTCTTTCCGCCCGTCGTCGATGACCCCTGGACATGGGGCGCCGTCTCGGCCGCGAACGCGATGTCGGACGTCTATGCGATGGGCGGCGACGTGATGTTCGCGCTCGCGGTGGCGGGTTTCCCGCGCGACATGGACAAGGCGATCATCGTGGAGGTGTTTCGAGGGGGCGCGGAAAAAGTCGCCGAGGCCGGCGGCGTCATCGCCGGCGGTCATACCGTGGTCGACAACGAGCCGAAGTACGGCCTCTGTGTCACGGGCCGCGTCCATCCGCGACGCGTGCTCATCAAGGGCGGCCTGCGCGCCGGCGACCGCCTCTTTCTCTCAAAGCCGCTCGGCACCGGGGTGATCACGACAGCGGCGAAGAACACGGCCGCGCCGGACGACGCGCTCGCCGCCGCCGTGAGCAGCATGCTGCGCCTCAATCGCGTGGCCGCGCGTGTGGCCCGCGACGCGGGCGCGATGGGCGCGACCGATATCACGGGCTTCGGATTTCTCGGCCACGCCGGCGAGATGGTGGTGGCCTCGGGTGCGGGGATCGCCGTGGACACATCACGATTACCGCTCCTGCCGCACGCGCGCGCGCTGGCGGAAGCCGGCCAGTTCAGCGGCGGCATGAAGCGTAATCGGCGCTACCTCGAGACTCTGTTTGGTCCGCGTCTGGAAATCGGCGCTGACGTCCCGGCCGTCCTCGTGTCTCTTCTCATGGAAGCGGAGACGTCGGGCGGACTGATGTTCTCGGTGAGGCCGGACCGCGCGAACGACGTGCGCGACGCGTTCCGCGCCGCGGGCGAAGAGGCGTGGGAGATCGGCGAGGTGTTGTCGACGTCGGTGCTACGGCTGCGGAGCTAGCGGGTTTCTTTTGCGTCGCGAGCGGATTTCACGAAGGCGATGAGCCGTCGCTTCAGCTCGACCGGCATCGGCGCTTCGGGCAGTCGGCGCGTTGCGGTGATCGTGCCGCGGTACGTATTGATGAAGGCAACACAGGGTGGGCAACCGTCGATATGCCACTCGAGCAATTCGCGCAGGTGATTCGGAAGCGAGCCGTCGAAGTAATCACCGAGGAGCTCGGCAATCTGCCGGCACTCCATTTCGGATTGACCCCCGGAGCTACATTGCCCCATTGCCCACCATTATAGATAGATGTCCGGGCCGCCGCGCGGGATTCACAGTCCGGTGACGCGCAGCGTCGGATATCCTGCGCACGTGCCTCGGACCGCCTTCCTGACCCCGTTCGCGTTTCCCTCAGTACGAGGCAACGCGATCACCTCCGAGCGCATCGCCGTCGGCCTCCGTCAGCGGGGCGAGGATATCACCACCTGGGATCTGTCCGCCGTTCCCGAGACGGAGGTTGGGGCCCAGGTCGAGACCTGGCGCCCCGACCTGATTCACGCCTTCCACGCGCTCCGCGCTGGACCTCTCGGTCTGCGGCTGGCGCGGCGGCTGGAGATTCCCCTCGTCGTCACGCTCACCGGCACCGACGCGAATCACTCGCTGTTGGACGCCCGGTATGCGCCGATCGTCCGTCGCGTCCTCGAAGGTGCCGCAGCGGTGACGGCCTTCGATGGCTCGATCGCCGACCACGTGGCGGCCGTGCTGCCTGACGTGCGTGGGCGGCTCGTCGTCGTTCCGCAGGCGGCATCCTTCGCGCGCGAAGAGCCGTTCGACCTCGAGGCACGGTGGTCACTGCCGTCCGACGCTGTGCTGTTCGCGCTCCCGGCCGGGATCCGTCCGGTCAAGGCTCCGCGACGCCTGCTGGAACCGTTCGATCATGTGGTGGCGGCGTACCCTCGTGTCCGACTCCTGTATGTCGGACCCGTGATCGACGCCGCGGAGGGCGACGCACTCGCGCACGGTCTCCGGAGCCGTTCCTGGGCTCGGCACATCGGCCCGATTGCGCATGGGGCGATGCCGGCGCTCCTGTCGCGCACGGACGTGGTGCTGAATTGCTCGGTTTCCGAGGGCGGCATGGCGAACGCCGTGCTCGAGGCCTTGGCTCTCGGTCGCGCGGTGCTTGCCGCCGACATTGCCGGAAACCGGGCGCTGATCGAGCATGACGTCACGGGGCTCTTGTTCGATACGGACGCGGAGCTCGAAGCGGCAGCCCTGCGTCTGGCGCGTGACGACGGTCTGCGCGCACGGCTCGGCGCGGCGGGACGTGCGCGCGTCGCCGAGCGCTGGCCTCCGGCGCGCGAGATCGACGGCTATCTGGCGGTATACCGGCGGCTGATTCCAGTCAACGCTTGAGGCGGAGGTGAACCTCGGGCATGCTGCGCGAACAGGGGGCCAGCTACCGTCGATCCACTCGCCGTCCCGATGCCGCGGATCCGGGCAAATGTAAGTATGCCGGCTCCGTGGATGGGCAGCGCCGGCGCAGCGCCGGGCCGCTCGGTCAACCCGTGATCGCGTTGTCGCGCGCTTGCGGGCCGCATCGTTGGTGTGAGGTTTGGTGTGTCGCTTGCATCATATAATGAGCCCGGGGTCCTAGGGCCGGGCGACGTCATCCACTGAGAGGAGAGGCGATGACCGACGACGGCCGCGTCCGAGAGTTCGTGACGGCGTTCGAAGAGTTGCGTGCGGAGGTCGAAAAAGTCATCGTCGGCCACCGCGAGATCATCAACCACGTCCTCATCGGGATGTTCGCGGGCGGCCACGTGCTGCTCGAGGGCGTGCCCGGCCTCGGCAAGACGCTGCTCGTGAAGACGCTGTCGGAGAGTCTCGAGCTGTCCTTCTCGCGGATTCAGTTCACGCCTGACCTGATGCCGGCCGACATCATCGGAACGAACATCATCGTCGAGGACGCCGACGGTCGGAAACATTTCCAATTCCAGCAGGGGCCGCTGTTTGCGCACATCGTGCTTGCCGACGAGATCAATCGCGCGACACCAAAGACTCAGTCGGCCCTGCTCGAAGGCATGCAGGAGGCCTCGGTCACCGTGGGTGGTGTGAGCCGGCCGCTTCCGGCCCCGTTCTTCGTCCTCGCGACGCAGAATCCCATCGAGATGGAGGGCACATATCCGTTGCCCGAGGCGCAGCTCGACCGTTTCATGTTGAAGCTCCGCGTACGCTATCCCGCAATCGAGGAGCTGAATGCGATCATCGATCGCACCACACAGTCGCGGCACATCGCGGTCGAGCGGGTGATGAGCGGCGCGAAAGTGATGGCGTTCCGTGAGCTGATCCGCGAAGTGCCGGTGGCGGCGCACATTCGCGAGTTCGCCTCGGGCATCGTGATGGCCACGCATCCGCAGTGGGCTGACGCGCCCGACATGACGCGGCGCTTCGTTCGGTATGGTGCGAGCCCGCGTGGCGCGCAGGCGCTGATCCTCGGCGCGAAGGTGCGCGCGCTCGCCGAGGGGCGCTACAACGTCAGCGCGGACGACCTGAAGGCCCTGGCGGCGCCGGCGCTTCGCCATCGCGTGATCCTGAACTTCGAGGGCGAGGCCGAGGGCATCGACGTCGACACCTTGGTCAGCCAGATCGTCGACAGCGTCGAAACGACCACCACCCGGGCGCGCGAGCCGTTCGTACGATGACGTCGGCCGTGGCGCTCGATCGTCTCGTCCGTCGCGTGGCTGCGCAGGTGCGGTGGCGCCGCATCGAGCACTACGCGGTGCGTGGCTTCTTCTGGGCCTCGTTGCCCGCGGTGGCGCTGCTCGTGCTCAAGGGGATCGTCGGCCCGCTCGCGCTTCCGGTGGCCGCGGTGCTGCTGGTGGCCGGCGCGGTGCTCGGCGCTCTCTGGGGTACGCTCAAGCGCACCAGCCGTCTCGATGCTGCGCGCCTCGCCGACCGCGCGTTCGGCCTCGAGGATCGTGTGGCTACCGCACTCGAGTGGGCGGACCGGCCTGATCGCACTCCGTTGGTCGATGCCCTCATCGCGGACGCCACCGCGCGTGTGGAGCAGCTGCAACCCCGCCGCATCGTCCGACGCATCATGCCGCGGGAAGCGCACTTCCTGCCGGTGCCGTTGCTCGTCGCGCTCACCCTGACGCTCGCGCCAGCGCTGCCGCTACCGTCACCGCGCCTGCCCGACTTCACTCCGGGCGGGACCGAAGAAGACAAGGAGCAGCGCACGGGCTCAGGCATGCTCGAGGAGCGCTCGAAGACGGAGACGCGGGAGCGGCTGCGGCCGCCAGCGTTCGAGGAGCGCGAGTTCCAGGCGCGCAGCGGCGCGTCGACCGCAAGCACCGCCGGTGATCTCTCTGCAGTGTTCAAGGACACCTCGCTGACGTCACAGCGTCCGGACTTCAACAGCTTTCTCAAGCGCGGCGACGAGCGGCTCAAGCTCCTCGAGCAGGTGGACCGGCTGCCGGATCTCGCGTCGGATTTCACGCAGAGCCAGTACAAGATGGTGTTTCGCAAGTCGAAGGCGCTCACGGGCGGGCTGCGGCCCGATCAGATCTCGCCCCAGAAGCTGAAGGAGCTTCTGGAAGAGATGGAGCGGCTCGGCCGCAAGGGCGGCAACTGGAGCGGCGACGTCGGCGAGGGCATGGAGGCGCTTGAGGGCGGCCAGACCGACCGCGCGATGGAGGCGATGCAGAAGGCCCTCGACAAGATGCGCGCCCAGGAAGAATCACAGCGCTCCGGCAAGGGCCTGCGCGGCGGGCGCGACAACGAGCGCGGCGGCGGCTCACGCGATCGCCGCGGCGGCGAGGGCGGAGGCGAAGGCGAAGACTTCGGCGAGGGCGAAGGGCTGCTCCCGGGCAAGGGCAAGAGTGCCTCACCGAAGGGCGAGGCGAGCCGACGTCTTTCGGCCACGCCGTACGACGTTGGCGTCGAAGGCGAGTCGCGTCGCGGTCGCAAAGAGGGCTACGACACGAACATGACGGGTCGTGGCGGACCGATGGCGTCGCGCCTGAACTATCTCGGCGTGATCGGCCAGTATCGCAAGCTCATGGAAGACGCCATCACGCGCGAGGCCGTGCCGCGCGACTACCACTCCCAGATCAAGGATTATTTCCAGGCCCTGGATGAAAGATAGGATCGCGACTGGCGACTCGCGGCAGACGTTCTTTTCGCCGGAGTTTCTCTCGCAGCTCGAGCGGCTCGGGTTGCTCTCGCGCCGCGCCTTCCGCGGCAGCGTGAAGGGCGAGCGACGCAGCCCGCGCCGCGGCCATTCCGTCGAGTTCGCGGACTACCGCGCTTACGGCGTCGGCGACGATCTGCGCTACGTCGACTGGAACATCTATGGCCGGCTCGACCGCCTGCACGTCAAGCTCTTCGTCGACGAAGAAGACCTCTGTCTGCACCTGCTGGTGGACGCCTCGGGGTCGATGGATTTTGGCGCACCGTCCAAGCTCACCTATGCCGTTCGCGTGGCCGCCGCGCTGGGTTTCGTGGGGTTGGTGAGCCACGAGCGCGTCGGCGTCGGCATCCTGCGTGATCGCGCCACCGAAGGCTGGCCGCCGGCGCGCGGACGGAACCAGGTCGTCACGCTCCTCAATTTTCTGTCCGACGTGAGGCCGGGTGGTCCGACACGCCTGAGCGAGGCGCTCGGCGAATACGCGCTGCGCGCCCGCGAGCCGGGGCTGGCCGTGCTCGTCTCGGACCTGCTGGATCCGCACGGATTCGAGGTCGGGGTGCGGGCGCTCCTGGAGCGGCGCTTCGACGTCCACATCGTGCACGTGCTCGATCCCGGTGAGTTGAACCCGGAGCTGGCCGGCGATCTGCGGCTCTACGACGCAGAGACGGGCGAGGCGCGCGACGTCACGGTGGACGGCGAGGCGATGCGCGGTTATCGTGACCGGCTCGCGCGCTTTCTCGAGCGGGTCGAGGCGTTCTGCCGAAGCCACGAGGTGGGCTATCACCGCGTGAGCACCGAGACGCCGATGGAGGAATTCGTCGTGGCGCAGTTGCGCGGACGGATCGTCGCGTGAGCTTCCTGTCGCCCCTGGCCTTTGCGATTCTCGGCGTGGCGGCGCCGCTCGTCCTGCTCTATTTCCTCAAGGTGCGCCGCCGCGAGCGCCACGTCTCGAGCCTCATGTTGTGGGGCGCCGAGCTTCGAGATCGTGAGGCCTCTGCGTTCTTCCAGCGCCTGCAGCGCGATCCGCTGCTGATCCTCCAACTGCTGGCGCTGATCGCCCTGGCGATCGCGCTGGCGCGGCCGGTGGTGACGGTCACCGGTGAGGGCGCGCGCAAGGTCGTGGTCGTGCTCGACACCTCCGCGTCGATGAAGGCGCGCGACGTCTCGCCGTCCCGCTTCGACGCTGCGCGGGACGAAGCGCTCGCGTTCGTACGGCGTCAGGGTGAAGGCGCCGAGATCATGGTCATCGAGGCGGGCGTGCAGCCGCAGGTCACGGCGGCGCTCGGACGGGACCGCGACCGGGCGCTGGCCGCCATCCACGCCGCGCGACCGCGCGATTTGCCGCAGCGCCTGTCGGAGGCGCTGCGCACCGCGCGGGCGCTCGTAGGCGCTGACCCACGCGCGGAGATCCACGTCTTCACGGACGGCGCCTTTACGCTCGGACAGTCGGCGGAGACGACCGATCCGCGGATTCGCTGGGTCGGTGTCGGCCGGCGTGGCTACAACGTCGGCATCGTCAGCCTTTCGATCCGCAAGACGTACTACGGGACGTTCGGTTACCAGGCGTTCGTATCGGTGGTGAACCACTCGCCCGAAGCCCAGACTTTCGACTTCGCGCTCGCGATCGACGGGCAGACGATCGCGGAGAAGTCCCTCACGCTCGAGCCGAACGTGCGGCGCTCCATCGTGCTGCCGTTCACGCATCAGGGCGGCGGGACGGTGACAGCGAAGATCAACGTGAGCGACGATCTGGCCACCGACAACGTCGCCTATGCGGTGATTCCGCCGCCGAAGAAGATCGCCGTCACGCTGGTGAGTCCCGGCAACCTGTTCCTCGAGAAGGTGCTGCGCACGGATCCCACGGTCGCGCTCGAGGTGAAAACGCCGGAGCAATACCAGGGCGGCATGGGTGAGGCTGACGTCGTCGTCCTGGACTCCACGACGCCGCCCAAGGTCGGTCCGGGACGCTACGTCTTCGTCAACACGGTGCCGCCGGACGTGCCGCTGGAGGTGCTGGGCCGCATCGAGTCGCCGACGGTGATGGACTGGGACCGCGCGCATCCCGTCATGCGTCACGTCGAGTTCGCGAAGGTCGCCATCCAGGATGCGATGCGCGTGCGGCCGCTCGCGGCCGGGCGCGCGCTCGTCGAAGCGGTGGGCGGGCCGCTGCTGTATGCGCTCGAGGAGCCGGACCGCAAGGCGATCTTCATCGGCTTCGATCTGTTCAAGACCGATTTCCCGCTGCGCGTCGCGTTCCCGCTGATCCTGTCGAACACGCTGCGCTGGCTGCACCCGGCCGCGCTCGATCAGTCGAGCCTGCAGCTCGCCGCCGGCCAGCCGATCCTGCTGCCGGTCGCGCACGGCATCTCGTCGGCGACCGTCAACACACCGAGCGGCCGATCGGTGAAGGCGCCGGTCACGCGCGGTGTGGTCTCGTTCACCGACACCGACGAGGTCGGCATCTACACGCTGTCTACCGCGCGCGGCGACTTGAAGCTCGCGGTGAACCTCGGTGACGGCGACGAGTCGGACGTCACACCTCATCCGCTGCCGACGCCGCCGCCGGCGACGGCCGCGCCCTCGCCACCGGTTCCGATTCAGCGGGAGCTATGGCCGTTGTTCGTGCTCGTGGCGGCCGCATTGCTGCTGCTCGAGGGCGTCCTCTATTGGCGCCGGCAGACGGCCGGCCGCCTGCGCATGCCGCGAGTGACGGGAGATCAGTGGGCCTTGGCGCTGCGCGCAGCGCTCATCGTCATCCTGTTCGTGACGCTTCTGCGGCCGACGCTGCCACGCTGGGTGGATCGTCTGAACGTCGTCTTCCTGATCGATCACTCCGACAGCGTCAGCCTGGTGGCGCGGGAGCGCGCGTTCCGATTCGTGTCTGAGGCGGTGCGCCACCTCAAGAGCGGCGACCGGCATGAGGTCATCGTGTTTGGCGAAGAAGCGGTGGTGGACCAGCCGCTTTCCAATCGTCCGAACGTCGACCGCCCGAAAGCCGCGGTCAGCGGTCGGGGTACCAACATCTTCCAGGCGATCCAGCTCGCGCTCGCCACGGTCACGCCGGGTCACGCGAACCGCATCGTGATGCTGACCGACGGCCGGCAGAACGCGGGGAACGCGCTGGCCGGCGCGCAGGCAGCGAAGGACGCCCGCGCGGACATCTTTTATGTGCCGGCTCCGCTGACCTTCACACAGGAAGTCGTGGCAGAGGCGATGCTACTCCCGCAGGAGGTGAAGTTCGGCGAGCCGTTCCAGGCCAAAGTCGTCGCGTGGAGCCACAAGGACACGCAGGGCCGTCTGTCGCTGTTCCGCAACGGCGAGTTCCTGGGCTCGCAGATCGTGCGTCTGACGGCGGGCAAGAACGTGTTCGCGTACCGGCAGGCGCTGGACCAGAGCGGGATCCACGTCTATCAGGCCGCGCTCGATGTCGACGGCGACACCATCGAGGACAACAACCGGGCGGTCGGCACGGTCGTCGTGCGCGGCCGGCCTCAGGTGTTGCTCGCCGACAAGGACCGCTCACACGCCGCGTCACTGGCGGCCGCCCTGCGCTCGCAGAACATCGAAGTGACGGTCGTCGATCCGCCCGGCATCCCGAAGGACGTCGCGGGCCTGCAGAAGTACGACGGCGTCGTGCTGTCGAACGTTTCGTCGCTGAAGCTGACGCGGCCGCAGATGGCGCAGATCCGCGACTACGTTCGTGATCACGGCGGCGGGCTGATGATGATCGGCGGCGAGGAGTCCTTCGGTCTCGGTGGTTACTATCGCACGCCGATCGAGGAAGCACTGCCCGTCACGATGGAGGTCAAGCAGAAAGTCGAGATCCCGAGCCTCGCCGTCGTGTTGTCGATCGACCGCTCCGGCTCGATGGCGATGTCGACCGACGAGAAGGTCACCAAGCTCGACCTCGCCAAGGAAGCGGCGCACCTCGTCGTCGACCTGTTGGACGAGCGCAACGAGGTCGGCGTGATGTCGTGGGACACGGAATTCATCTGGGACTCGCCGATGCGCGGCGCGCGCGACAAGGGCGCCATTCACCACGCCATCGCGACGATCAAAGCGGGCGGCGGCACCGACGGCTATCCGGCTCTCAAGGAGTCGTATCAGACGTTATTCGACCGTCCCGCGCTGCTCAAGCATGTCATCTTCCTGTCCGACGGTCAGATGACGCGAGGCGACTTCGCCGGGCTGCTCCGACGCATGGCGAAGGACAAGATCACCGTGTCGACCGTCGCCATCGGGAAGGACGCCGACGTTCAGCTCATGGTCGACATCGCCAAATGGGGGAAGGGTCGCTTCTACTACACCGAAGACTCGCAGACAATTCCCCGCATCTTCACCCTCGAGACACAGCTGGCCTCCAAGGCCTCGCTCGTCGAGCAGCCGTTCAAGCCGCAGCTCACGGCGCCGAGCCACGAGGCCATGCAGGACATCAACTGGAAGACCG
Source organism: Candidatus Rokuibacteriota bacterium (assembly GCA_036802765.1). Taxonomy (GTDB): domain Bacteria; phylum Methylomirabilota; class Methylomirabilia; order Rokubacteriales; family CSP1-6; genus AR12. The sequence goes on along the minus strand of DAIRVP010000070.1, from coordinate 2,685 downwards.
TGCCGCCGCTCGGCGGTTACGTGGCGACGACGATCAAGCAGAACGCCGAGCTCGTCCTCATGAGCCACCAGGAGGACCCCGTCCTCGCGACCTGGCGCTACGGACTCGGGCGCGCCGCCGCGTTCACGTCCGACGCCAAGGCCAAGTGGGGCGTGCTGTGGCTGCGCTGGGGTGAGTTCAACAAGTTCTGGGCCCAGCTCACCCGATGGACGCTCCGCAGCGGCTCCCGCTCGGACACGACGGCGATCGTCCAGAGGACCGACCAGACCGGAGAGGTTGTCGTCGACGCGGTCGACGGCAAGGGGGAATTCATCAACTTCCTCGACTCGCAGATCGGCGTGGTCGCGCCCAGCCGCGAGCGAAGTGTCGTGGAGCTCGAGCAGATCGGCCCGGGCCGGTATCGCGGTCGTTTCCCGGCGCCGCAAGAGGGCGTGTACCTGGTCGGCATGGCGCAGCGTAAAGCCGATCGCGTTGTCGGCTCTCAGCTGGCGGGCCTGGTGGTACCGTATGCTCAGGAGCTTCGCGATCTCGGTGTCGACGAGACGCTGCTGCGTGAGCTCGCGGAGCTGACCGGCGGGTCGTCGCTGCAGGAGCCGCAGGACGCGTTCTTGAAGGCGCGGCGACGCTCGCGGATCGCTGTCGACATCTGGCCGTGGCTGGTCGGGTTCGTGGCGCTCATGATGGTGCCCGACATCGCGCTCCGGCGTGTGGGGCCGGGCGGATTGGCGCGGATGAAGGGCTGGTGGAACCGCAGGACGCGCCGGTCCACGCCGGCGCCGTAACGCGGAGAGGAGGGCGCCTCATGGGGCGACGCTGGCCGGTCCTCTCGATCCTGGCGTTTTGTGGGTTGGCGGCGGTGATGTCCGCCCAGGCCGCGGTGAAGCCGCGGACGATCCTCATCGTGCCGTTTGAGACCACCGGGCTGTCCTCCGATGAGCAGTGGATCGGCGAGGGCGCAGCCCAGGCTGTCTCGCTCGGACTCGTCCAGTCTCCGGCGTTCGTGCAGGTGGATCGGACGCGTTTGCGCTCGTTCGGCCAGCCGGAGGCATGGGGAGAGCCGGCCGTCCTCCAGGCGGTCCGTAGTCTGAAGGTCGACGCCGCTCTGTACGGCCGCGTCGCGCGCGTGAACAATGAGCTGGTTCTCCAGCCGAGCGTTCTGGAGCTCCGTGGTGGGTCCGCGGAGCCCACCGCCATGGAGCCGGTGACCGTCCCCGAAGGCGACCTCATCGCGCGACTCGCCACGCTGCCGACGGCCTATGCGCGCACGCTGAAGGTGACACTGACCGACGCCGACGCGCGCCGCATGGAGAAGGCGGCCGCGCCAACGAAGTCACTGCGCGCGTTCGAGCTCTTCTCGCGCGCGCAGATGGCGGCCGCGAAGGGCGGCCAGGAAGCGAACGAGACTGCGGTGGACTTGCTCTCCCGCGCCATCGAAGTCGACGCCAACTTCGTCGTCGCGCAGTACACGCTCGGTGCGGTGCATCAGGCGCTCGGCAACCGGTGGAAGGCCGCGGCGCAGTTCCGCGCGGCCACCCAGCTCGACGCGTCGTACCCCGAGCCGTACAAGGCGCTCGGCGATCTTTTCTTGGCCGCGCCGCGACGCCTGTTCGATCAGGCGGTGGAGGCGTATCAGAAGGCCATCGAGCTGCGCCCATTTTATGCGGACGCACACGTCGGGCTCGGTGATGCCCGGGCGGCCAAGGGCGAGATCGATCCGGCCATCGCGGCCTATCAGAAGGCGCTGACCTACAACGCCATCAATCCCAAGGTGTATATGAGCCTCGGCAAGATCTACTACGCCGAGAAGGGCCTGTACTACGAGTCGGTGCAGGCGTATCGACGCGCGATCGATCTCGATCCGCAGTCCGTCGAGGCCCGAATGGGCCTGGGTGAAGTGTACGAAGACAAGGGCCTCTACAAGGAGGCGGTGGAAGAGTACCGCAAGGTCATCGAGCTCGACGACAAGAACACCGGCGCGCTCTACAACCTCGCCCTCGTCTACGAAAAGACGGATCCCAAGGAGGCCATCGTGCAGTGGGAGAAGTACATCGCGCTGGCCTCACAACTGCCGTCCGAGAAGGACTGGGTGGACGTCGCCCGCCAGCATCTGCGCAAGCTCAAGGGCCAGATCAAGGAGTGACCGCGAGTCGGTGGACGAGCTGAGAAAAGACCCGACGCGCGGGCAATGGGTGCTCATCCGTCCGAAAGGCGCGTGGGCACCCGACGCGCCGTGCCGCTACTGTCCGGGCGCGGAGCATCTGACCGGCGCGGAGATCGCTGCCTACCGTAAGGACGGCTCGCTTCCGAACACTCCGGGCTGGACTGTGCGCGTGGTGCCCGAGGCGGACGCGTATTTCCGCATCGAGTGGGAGCTCATCCGCGAAGGCGTCGGCATGTTCGACATGATCACGCCGCGCGGCGCCAGCGAGCTCGTGCTGGAGTCGCCTCGCCACGACGACACGCTGGCGACGATGGCGCCCGAGCAGATCGAGTCCGTGCTGTGGATGTGGCGCGACCGACTGCTGGACCTGAAGCGCGATGGGCAGATCCGCGACATCCTGGTCTCCCGTCATCACAAGAAGCCCGGTGTGCCGTGGCATCACCCGTACTCGCGCCTGACGGCCATCCCGATCGTGTTCGACGAGACGCGCCAGGAGTTGCGGGAGGCGCGCGAGTACTACCAGT
>DAIRVP010000069.1:5457-25771 GCA_036802765.1 Candidatus Rokuibacteriota bacterium | reverse complement strand
CGTCTTCGGCTACGACAACTACGCGGGCGGCCTGCGGATCATCCCGCGGGCGATGAAGCAGCTCGACTACACGCTGGGCGGCGCCGATTTCGCCGGCGGCAGTTACGTCAACGGCGTGGCCCACCTCAACAACGGCGCCGTCGACAACGGCGCGGCGGACCTGATTCACGGCGAGTCCGGCGACGATGTCATCTTCGGCATGACGGGCAGCGACATGCTGTTCGGCGACGGCCAGGACGACGACATCATCGGCGGCTACGGCAACGACTGGATCTCGGGCGGCACCGGCCAGGATGGGGTCCTGGGCGACGACGGGCTGATCTACACCAGCCGCAACGGCACCGCGGAGCCGCTGAACGGCATCGTGGCCACGACGCAGCAGACCATCAGCACGCCCGGTCAGATCCAGTTTGCAGTGATCAATACGACCGGCGATCTCAAGAAGACGATCGATCTCGTGCCGTTCAGCTACGACCCGCAGTGGAATGCCTCTGACGACGAGTTCCCCGACAACGCCAACAACACGCCGTTCGCCGACGACATCATCTTCGGCGGCCTCGGCAGCGACTTCCTGCACGGCGGGTCGGGCGACGATGCGATCTCCGGTGCTGAGGCGCTGGATCACGCGTACGTGCCGACGTATGACGCGAACGGGACTCCGAACGGCGTTCTCGACCTCGGATACGCTGCGGTCAGCGGTTGGCTGCCGAATACCCCGCCGAACAACCCGCCGAAAAATCCCGGCGACGTTCTCGCCTTCAATCCGCTGGACCTCGACGGCCGGCACCTGAACAATCGCTTCCGCGCCGGCGAGTTCGCGCTCTACGACGAGTACGACCCGCTCAGAAAGATTCAGCTCGACCACCTGGGCAACCTTTGGAAGCCCGGGAACACCGATACGCCCTTGGAGTTCCTGCTCAACTTCAACAAGGACGAAGGGGTGTTCCGCCCCGGCGGCAATGTGACGAAGCCGGTCGGTCAGCAGAACGACACGTACCCGGCGGCGCACGACGACGGCAACGACGCGATCTTCGGTGACAACGGCAACGACATGCTCGTCGGTGGCACTGGCCGCGACGATATGTACGGCGGCTGGGGCAACGATCTCATCAATGCCGACGACGACCCGACGACCAATAGCAATGCGAATGACCAGCCGGACACCCAGCCGACGTACGAGGACCGCGCCTACGGCGGCGCCGGTCGTGATGTGCTGATCGCCAACACGGGCGGCGACCGGCTCATCGACTGGGTCGGCGAGTACAACACGTACCTGGTCCCGTTCGCGCCATTCGGCATGGCCACGGTGAGCCGCACCCTGCAGCCGCAGCTGCAGGAGTTCCTCTACGCGCTTTCCAAAGCCGATGGCGCTGACCCGACGCGAGCCGCAGACACCGGCGCGGATCCGCTCCGCAACGGCGAGCCGGCGGGCGAGCTCGGGCTCGTGTTGCAAAAGGACTTCGCCTGGCAGGATCAGACCGGCGGGCCGTCCGACCCGCAGGCCGGCAACATTCCCGGCGGCAAGCGAGACGTGCTCCGATCGGCGGATTTCAACGACGGCACGGCTCAGGCCTTCTTCGCCGACAGCGGGACGTGGTCGGTGTCCGGCGGCCGATATCAGGTCGCCCCGTCGGTGGCGGGCGGCGATGCCGTCAGTGTCTTCTATGTGGACAGCTTCGTTCCCACGTACTTCGAGATGCTGGCCACGATCAACGCGGTGAAGCCAACCGGTGGTCAGAACGCGAACTCCTATCTCGTGTTCGATTACCAGAGCCCGACGGACTTCAAGTTCGCCGGCATCAACGTGTCAACCAACAAGCTCGAGATCGGCCACCGCAATGCGCAGGGCTGGATCGTCGACACGCAGGGCTCGTTCCCGGGCTCCCTCAAGTCAGCGACCGACTACAATCTGTTCCTGTCCCTGAACGGCAGCGCGGTGACGTTGACCGTCAACAACCAGGTCAGCCTCGCCTTTACGTTCGCACCGCGCGTGGACGCGTACGGCATCAGTCACGGGCTGAACGACGGCATGGTGGGCCTCGGCGCGAAGAACGCCGCGGCGCAGATCGACAACGTCACCGTCCAGCGCGTCGCCCCGGTGACGACGTTCAGCCAGACGGTCGACTTCGGCTCCGGCTCGACGAGCCTGTTCCAGACGCCGCAGAGCGGTGTCTGGACGCTGGGCGGCGGCCGGTACGCGGGCGCGGCCGACGCGACCACGCCGGCTATCGATCTCACGAACATCAACGTGACGTCGTTCTCGCTGATCGATCTGTCGGCGACACTCAAGACGTCCGGCGCGGGGGGATTCGTCTACGACGCGTACTCCGCAACCGACTTCAAGTTCGTCACGATCTCGGCCGGACAGGTGGTTCTCGGGCATCGGACGGACAAGGGCTGGTTCACGGACGCCACGTACAGCAACGCGACGCTCGCACCCGGCGGCGTCGACTACACGCTGGGCATCACGCTGAAGGGCACGTCGGTCAGCGTCACGCTGAACAACCAGGTGGTGCTGAGCCGGGTGTACAACGCGTTGGTCACCGACGGCGACTTCGGGTTGTTCAGCCGAAGCGGGACGACTTCGTTCGATAGCGTGACGGTCAAGAGCGATGCCCCGAACCTGCTCAACCAGTCGTTCGCACTGACGGCCGCGTCGGCGCCGTCGGGAACCCCGGATCAAAGCAACTCGCTGACGGAGGGCCAGGTCGCCGCGGTCGCGAAGGTGGCGATGCAAGAGTGGGCCGGCGTGGCCGCGACCGGCCACGACTCGTCGGCGTTGAATCAGCTCAACTTCGTGCTCGTGAACGATCTGCCTGGCAATGCCGTGGCGTGGAGCGTCGGTGACGGCACTGTCCTGATCGACATGAATGCCGCGGGCTATGGCTGGTTCGTCGATCCGACTCCGTCGGACAGCAGCGAGTACCACAGCAGCAACGGGACGTTGGTCGCGAACCGAGGCAGTGACGCCGCTGGCCGGATGGACTTGTTGACGACGGTCGCACACGAGATCGGCCACGTGCTGGGCTTTGCCCACGACGACGACAGCGCAGGGAACGTGATGGCCGCGACACTGGCCGCCGGCCAGCGTCATCTCGACGCACAGACGCCCTCGGCCGGCGTTGGGACGGGCCGGTCGATCAAGACCGAGCCCCGACATGACGATGCCCGGGCGATGGTTGATTGGGACGCGCGCGACATCGGGGGGTTGCTCGGCGGCGAGTTTGCCAAGACGGGGCTCAAGCCCTTGTTCCCGGTGTTCGAGTACCGAGGCGGCGACCGAACGAGTACCGAGCGTCGTGCGTCGATGCTTCCGACTCGCGAGGAAACGGCCGACATACTGCCCATTTCCACCGCATGGGAATGGCGGGTGGAGCTCGCGGCGAGCGTTTCAGTCACCGGGGATGAGACCGAACAGTGACATAGGACCTTAGTCCCAGTAGCCTTTCCGGGTCGAACCGGTCGATCTTCGACGGGCGGAGGGGGGCCTAGCGTGTCCGACGCGACGAAGCTCGATTCCCGGCTCGATCTTCTCTTGCGGCTGGTCGAGAGCATCACAGCGTCGCCTGATCTCGACCAGGTGCTCGACAGCGTTGTGCGCTCCGCGATCAGTCTCGTCGACGGGTCGCGGTCGACCGTGTGGATTGTCGACGGTCGACGACTCGTGGCGCGCGCGCGGGTCGAGCCCCCGCGGCGGTCCAACGCACCAGCGCGCAGCGAGTTCAAGATCGGCGAGGGGCTTCCCGGCCACGCCGCGCTCGAGCGGCGGGCGCTGCTCGTGCCCGATGTCCTCGCCGACGCGCGCACGGCCAACCGCGCCTACCACGAAGCGGAGGGCCTGCGCGCGTGTGCGGCGATTCCGCTCATCTCGCACGGTCGGCTGCTCGGCATCCTCGAGCTGCTGACCTCGTGTGCCGCCGATCTCGGGCCCACCGAGGTGGAGATGCTCACGGCGTTCGCCGGGCATGCGGCGATCGCGATCGAGAGCGCCAGGCTCTACGCTGACGCCGACCGCCGCCGCCGCGAAGCGGAGACGCTGGCCGAGATCGCGCGTGACCTCACCGAGCAGCACGATGTCGACGCGATCCTCTCCCGGATCGCCAGGGGCGCCCACGCTCTGTGCGGGAGCGACGTGACGAGCCTGGGGCTGCGTGACACCGATGGCTCGTTCCTCGCCCGCTTCATGCTGGGCGCGCGCAGTGAGATCTACAAGAACTTCCGCGTCGTTCCCGGCCTGGGTATCGGAGGCCGAGCGGCGGTCGAGGGGCGACCAGTCCGCGTCGGCGAGCGCGCCGCGTGGCCGCCCCTACCGCCGGAATACGCCGCCGCCATCGACGCCGAGGGCCTGCGGAGCGCACTGGTGGTCCCGATCGTCGTCGATCGGCGGGTCGACGGGCTGCTCTACGTGTGTAGCCGATCAGCACACTCGTTCAGCAGCGCCGACGAGACGGTGCTCGTTCGGCTGGCGGACCACGCGGCCGCTGCCCTCCACACGGCTCGTCTCTTCATGGCTGAGCAGACGGCACGCACGGAGGCGGAGAACCTCATCGACACCCTCGACGCCATCGTCCTCGACGCGGATGCCGAGACGTTCCAGATCTCCTTCGTGAACAAGCGCGCGCAAGACATCCTCGGCTATCCGGTGGACGCCTGGTATGCCGACCCTCAGTTCTGGGCGAACCACGTCCACCCCGACGATCGCGACATCGCCGCCGCCGACTGCAGCCAGGCGATCGCCGAGGGCCGCGATCACGTCCTGCAGTATCGGATGGTGGCCGCCGACGGCCGCGTGGTGTGGATGCATGACATGGTCCGGATCCTTTCCGGCGGCCCAGACGGCCGCCGACAGCTTCGCTCCGTGATGGTGGACATCACCGAACGGAAGCGGGCGGAGACGCTGCTGGCGGGCGAGCGCGAAATCCTCGGACTGATCGCTGCGGGAACACCGACCGCCGGCGTGCTCGACGCCATTTGCCGCTTGATCGAATCGATGAGCGACGGCCTGCTCGCTTCAGTGCTGCGAGTCGAATCGGGCCACCTTCGTCATGGGGCGGCGCCCAGCTTGCCGCGCTCCTACGTCGAAGCGATCGACGGCGTCTCCATTGGACCCTGCGCCGGTTCGTGCGGTACGGCCGCCTACCGCAAAGAGACCGTGGTCGTCAGTGATATCGCGACGGATCCGCTCTGGGCGCGCTGCCGAGAGCTCGCCCTCGCCCACGGGCTTGCGGCATGCTGGTCGTCACCCATTCTCAATGGCCGTGGTGACGTCATTGCGACGGTCGCGCTGTACCGTCGCGTGCCGGGGACGCCGCGAGCCGAAGAGACGGAGCTGGCCGCGCGCGCGACGGATCTCATCCGCATCCTCAACGAGCGCGACCAGGCCACCCTGGCGTTGCAACAAAGTGAGGAGCGGTATCGCGTGCTCGTCACGCACGTCCCGGCGGTCACGTGGATGGCGGACGCGAGCGGAAGCTCGGTCTTCGTGAGCCCCAATATCGCGCAGGTGACGGGGTTCACGATCGACGAGCTGGTCGCTGGCGGGCTGGACGGCTGGCTCGCCCGCATCCATCCCGAGGACGTCAGCGCCGCACGGGAGCGGTACGAGACACTGAAAGTGAAGTGGGCGCCGTACGACATGGACTACCGGTTTCGGCATCGGAGCGGTCGCTGGGTCTGGATTCACGACTGCGCCATGTCTGCATACGAGCGCGATGGCATCGCGTACTTCGCGGGCGTCCTCATCGACATCACCAGGCGCAAGCAAGCCGAGCTCGAGGTCCAGCAACAGCGGCAGCTCCTCACGCACCTGACGCGTGTCGCCACCCTCGGCGAGCTCTCGGGCGCGCTCGCCCACGAGCTCAGCCAGCCGCTGACGTCGATCCTGACCAACGCGCAGGCGGGGCTGCAGTTCCTGACGCGTGAACCGGCCGATCTGGCGGAGATTCGCGACGTGCTGAATGACATCGTCGACGCGGACCGCCGCGCCGGGGAGTTCATCCGGCGACTGCGCGCGCTCTTGCGCCGAGGCGACACGCCGCGGCAGCTGCTGGACGTCAACGAGGTGACGAGCGAGGTGCTCCGGCTGCTGCACAGCGAGCTGGTCGCGCACGGCGTGGCGGTCACCACTCAGCTGACGCCAGAGTTGCCGAAGGTCAATGGCGATCCGGTCGCGCTCCAGCAGGTGCTTCTCAATCTCATCGTGAACGCCTGCGATGCGATGCGCTGGCAGGAGCCGCCGGAGCGCCGGATCGCGGTCAGCACGTCGGTCGACCGTGACGGCGCCGTGCGGGTGGCGATCACCGATCGCGGTGTCGGGCTGCCGAGCGAAGGCATCGAGCGCGTCTTCGAGCCGTTCTTCACCACCAAGGCGCAAGGGCTCGGGCTGGGGCTCGTCATCTGCCAGTCGATCGTGGCGGCGCACGGCGGACACCTCGGCGCTGAGAACAACGTGGATCGGGGCGCCACCTTCTCGTTCACGCTTCCCGTCTCGAACTGCAAGCGTTCGCCCGCCGCATGACCGATCGAGCGTGCGCGGCGCCGGCACCGACGGTCTTCGTCATCGACGACGATCCGGCCGTCCGGATCGCTCTGGAACGGTTGTTCCGCGGAGCGGGTTGGACCGTGCGGACGTTCGCGTCCGCAGAAGAATTCCTTCAACAGGATCTCGAGATCGCGCAGGGGTGCCTCGTCGCCGATGTGCACCTCGGCAGAATGAGCGGGCTCGAGCTGCACGCGACGCTCGGCGGTCGCGCGGGCGCCATGCCCGTCATCCTGACGAGCGGCGTCGACGATGTGAACATGGAGCGGCAGGCGCTGAGGCTGGGGGCCATCGCGTTCTTCCGAAAACCGTTCGAGGCCGGCGCGCTGCTGGACTCCGTACGACAAGGGCTCGCCGTCAGGCGCTGACGGCTCTAGAGCTTCTGGAACACGAGGAAGCCGCAGGCGGGGATTCGCGCCTGGAAGCGGCCCCGCGCGGCGGGCACGTCGGCGCCGAAGTTGCCCACGCTGAAGCCGCCGTACAGATCGGCGTCGCTGTTGAACACCTCACGCCATGCGCCGTCCGGCAGCCGTGATGCATCGGTCTCGATGACGTAGCCGTCGAGGAACGGCTGATTCCGCAGGCTGGCGACAACGAGCAGCTGGTCGCTGCCCGCCGAGCGTGTGAAGGCGATGACGCGCGTCGCTCCGAGGACATGGACGACGTCGATGGCGTGCGCCCGCGTGGCGGGATGCCGCCGACTGAAGCGAATGAGGTCCTGGTAGAACCGAAACAGCCTGGCGCCCGCGCCTGCACGCTCGCGCGCCAGGTTCTCGCGGTGACTCAAGAAATCGCCGAAGCGGTAGGGCTGCTGCGCGCCGATCTCCTCGCCCATGAAGAACATCGGCGTGCCCGCCGACAGCAGCGACAAGCCGAACGCGACGCGGCAGCGGGCCTCGGCAAACTGCCGCGTGGCTCCGACCAGCGGCGCGCCGGCGACGGCGGTCACGATCGTGCGCGCCGTGCCGCCCGCGTTGCCCGCCTCGTCGTGGGATTCGTGGTACACGACCTTGTTGAACTGGCTCGCCACGAGCGAGCCGGCGAACTGCTCCATGTCCAGCGGTCCGTCGCCTCCGACGCCGGCCGTCCTGATCAACCGCGCGCGACCCCCCGCCATGTCCGAGTCGCCGATGAGATCGTGATAGAAGGCCGCAAACCACGTCGCGTCGAAGCCGAGGCCTCCGGCTTCGGGAAGCTTCGTGACGGCGTCCCAGCCGGTGTGATCCTCGGCAATGAGCATGACGCTCGGCTTGATGAGCCGTAGCGTGCGGCTCCACTCGCGCAGCATCTTCTGACCGAAGAGATTGGCGTTCGCGAGGCCGCGCGCGTTGTCGGCGTGCAGGACATTGTCGCGGTGGATCGCTTGCGTCAGGTCCACGCGCAGGCCGTCCACGTGGAATTCCTCGACGAACGCGGCCGCGCTGCTGACGAAGACGTGGCGGACCACTTCCTGCCAGTATCGCGGGGCAAAGCCGGTGGAGCCGTTGTCGACGTAGCCGCCGTCGGGCGCGGCGTAGTCGGCGGGCCGGCCCTCATACCAGTAGTAGATGTTCTGCTCCGGCGCGCTCGAGTCGTATTGCCACTCGGCGCGCGAGGCGCTGAAGTCGAAGTGGTTGTAGCAGACGTCCTGAATGACCGCGATGCCGCGGCGGTGGCACGCGCGCACGAAGTGCTTGTACTGATCGCGGCCGCCGGCGCTCGACTCGATGGTGAAGTGATGGGAGTCGCCGTAGCCCCAGCCGAACGCGCCGGAGAACTCCGACATCGGAAGCAGCTCGATCGCGTTGACGCCGAGATCGGTGAGATACGGCAACAGATCCATCGCGTCCGCGAGCGTCCCGGCTCCTGTGTGGCTGGCGCCGAGCGCATTGACGTGCAGCTCATAGATGATCAGCTCGTCGACGCGACCCGGCGTCGTGACACCCGGGGTGAACTCGTGCGCCCAGAACTCTTCCTCGGTCACTCGCGGTCCACTCGGATTCTGGAAATCGCGGGCGACGGTGTCGACGCTCTGGACAAGGCTGCAGCTCTTCGACCCATCGAGCGTGGCCGGCGTGCCGGTGAAATGTCGGCCGCCGGGATCGATACCGCCCCGGCCGATCTGGTTGCGAGAAAAAATGTCCGTGCGGTACACGGTCTCGCCCTGCGCGTTCTTGAGCCGGTACATGTACGGCACGCCCTCGAAGCCGGCGAAGTCGGGCAGGACCGCGCTTTCCCAGAGATCGCCGGCCGCTTTGGTCAGCGTCACGACCGGCCGCGCCAGATCGATGCCATCCCCGTCGTCGGCGACGTAGCCGTTGCTGCCCTTGCCGAAGACGACGTCGACGCCACGCGCGTTGGGAGCCCAGACCGTAAACCGCAAGCCGGGGGCAACGCCCGTATCGGAGAAGACCTTCCGCGCCCCGAGCCGCCGAGCGTAGGTCAGATAGAAGTCCTGCTGGCGTGAGTCAGGCGCCGACGTCAGCTCGAACTCCCGAAACCGATCGGTGGACTGCATGTCGGGCACTTCGGTCGCAACACCCCACGCGTTCGGCGCGCCGGGCGCGTCCAGCCGGACGCCCCAGCGGAATCGCGTGCCGAGCTGCGCGTCATCCAGCTCGACCGTCGCCGTGAAGCAGGGGCACCCGTCTTCGGCGATCCCGGGCACCATCGGAGTCTCGCTCCAGACCGGTGAGAATCGGCCTGCGGCGTCCCAGCTTCCGGTCAGCCGCGCGTTGCGAAAGATCTCTCGCTTGAGCCCGGTGAGATACCGGAATCGTACGGCGATCGTGGCCATCTCGGCGTCAGTTTACGGCGACATGAAGGAGTTTCCGTTGTTGGGACCGCGCCACTGGTCGTGGTTGAGGTCGTACTGCAAGCCGACACTCGTGTAAGGGAAGCGGATGTTGTCGAAGACGAGATGCAGTCCGTAGCCCCACCACGTCGAGCGAGTCACGCGAAGATCGTCGAGGGCCGCTCGGATAGCCCTTCGACCCGTACGTGATCGACACGAGGAGGTAACGCAGCGGACCGATGCCGATCCCAGCGCGACGGGCGACGCCCTGGAGCTTCAGATCCGCGGTGTAGATCTCGTTCGAGTAGTCGCGCCCCTTTCCGGAAACGGCACAACAGGTGGCTCGTCCCGACGACGGCAGCAGAAACCCGTGACGAAAGCCGAGCAGATCCTCGGTGCGGGTCGCCGCGACGATGGCGGCGGCGGTGGCGCCCGCCGTGTCCATGACAAGGTCTTCGTACGAGAAGCCGAAGAACGTCGTCCCGTCGCCGATCTCCGTCATCAATCCTGCGGCCGTAGCGACGCCCCACCCCAGCCAGATCGACGTCGTGCGATCGTAGCCGAGCAGCTGGTAGACGTTCTTCAGCTCCTTGGACAGGATCGCGTAGTCCACGAAGTGCGAGGCCTTGTCCGCGCCGCCCGCATACGTGTTCTGCCCGAAGAACCCCTCGTTGGTGAAGTGGAAGCTCTGATGCGGCGATTCATGGAACGAGTTCGCCGCGGCGCCGGCGATGACGCCGACGGAGAACAACGCGGTGAGCGCGTGCTTGGGCTCGCGCCGGTCGGGCGGGGAAGTGTCGAACGAAGCAATGTCGAGCGCAGTGATGTCGATCGGGGCGACCCTGGTCTCCCGCGGCAGCAGGTGGAAGCTGCCGGCGAGCGCCGTGAGTGGCGAACCCTCCTGCGCGAGTGCCAGCCCCGGCGAAAGCACAAAGAGGACCAGCAAAAAAGCGACGGGCATGACGAAGTTTGACCGCGCGCGTCAGATTCGCCAGAGGGACCTTGGTCCTACAGGCCGATTGAAGAAACTGTGACTCCGCTACCCGGCAGCCGTCACGGGGCGCAACCCCGCAGCCGTCACCGAGCATCAAAAGAGTGTGGGAGGCTGAGCGATGAGTGCTCTCTGTCCCTACTGCGGCTGTCCGACACTGGATGACGGCATGTGCGCCTACCACGCCGTCGGCCCGGGCGGACCGGATGTCGATAACTGGGCGAATAGCAATCGCATCATGTGCGACTTCATTCACCGCGGCATCGTGCTCGAGGGGGCTTCGGTCGACCTCGAGGACCCCGTGCTCGTCTAGGTCAGGCCGTGTAGCCCTCGACCGTCTTCTCGTCTCGCAGTTGTGCCTCGTCCGGGTCGCGACCGGCGTCCCGCTTCGCCCGTCGCTGCCGCAACAGATCCCAGCACTGGTCGAGGGTGACGCCGATCGTTCGCAACCGCTGACGGTCCGCTTCGGATGCCTTCGCGTGAGACTCGCGCTCGAACAGCTCGTGTTCTTCGCGGGCGAGCTCGTTGATCTGCTGGAGAATCTTTGCGTCATCCATGGGCACATACCTCCGGGGTGAGTGCCCGCGGCCCGCGCCGCGGCTTGTGCTTGAGACGTCGCGCGGAACGGTGTGGTTTCACATCATGAAGCGGATGTCGGAGCCGTAGGTGGGATAGGCGAAAATCGTCTGCTTGAGGTCATCGGCGGGGATCCGAAGCCGGATCGCGACGGCGAAGAGATTGATGACCTCGGCCGCATTGGGCCCGAGGACGTGCGCGCCCAGAATGCGGCCCGTGCCTTCCTCGATGAGCACCTTGAAGCCCGACGTAGTCTCGCCGACGCGGCGCGTGTTGTACCACCCCGCGGTGTCCTGCCATCTCGAGCGGAACTTCAGCCCAGCCGCCTGCGCCGCGTTCTCGCTGAGACCGGCCGACGCGAGCGGCGGAATGGTGAACACCGCCGACGCGATTCCGTCGTAATTCACCGCAAGATGGTTGCCTTCGAGCAAGTTCGCGGTGAGCACGTCTGCATCGTGGTCGGCCTTTGGTGTGAGCTGCGGTCCGCTCGCGGCGGCATCGCCACCAGCGTACACCGCGGGATTGGAGACCGATTGCAGGTACTGGTTCACGATCACGCCGCGCTTCTCTCGCTTGACGCCCGCCGTGTCGAGATGCAGGTCGTCGAGCTCCGGCACACGCCCGGCGCCGTGGACCGCCATGTCCGCCTCGAAACCCCGCTCGTTTCCACGCTGCCGACCACGCACGACGAGACCGCTCACACCGGTCTCGACGGCCAGGACTTCGGTGTCGAGCTCGACGCGAATCCCGAGCTCGCGCGTGCGCCGCACGAGCAGGTCCACCAGATCGGGATCGAAGCCCTCCAGCGGCCGGGCGCCGCGGTGCAGGATCGTGACCTGCGCCCCGGCCCGCGCGGCCACGTGGGCGAACTCGAAGGAGATGTAGCCGCCGCCGATGAAGACGATGCGGCCCGGTATCCGATCGAGATTCAGGAAATCCTCGCTCGTGGCGAGCCGGTCGGCGCCGGGGAATTTCAACGGCGCCGGCATGGCGCCGGCGGCGATGAGCACGCGCCGGCCGATGAGGCGGTCAGCGCCGACGGCGAGCGTCGTGGAGTCGACGAAGCGCGCGCGCCCGTGAAACTGCTCGACGCCCATCTTCGCCCACAGCTGTTCCGTGCGTTCTGGAGTCGGGTCGATCAGTGAGCGCTTGAAGTGCATGAGCGCAGGCCAGTCGATCGTCAGCCCCGCCGCCGGCACGCCGATCGCCGCCATGTCCCGCGCGTGATGGACCGCCTCGGCCGCTCCCACGAGGATCTTCTTCGGCAGGCAGCCGCGTAATGCACACGTGCCGCCGAACGGGCGGGAATCGACGACGGCGACGGTCCAGCCGGCCTCGCGGCACCGGGAGGCAACTGCGGACGTCACTCCAGTTCCTACGACCACGAGATCGAAGCGCCGATCCATATACCAATACCTCCTGTGGCGGGCGTGATTCGCACTTTTTACATCACCAAGGCCTCGTCCGCGCCGTGAGTGATACTAGCGGCCTGTGGACGTCATGCTCGTGGTCGACATGCAGGAGGGGCTGCGCCGCGGCGCACCGAAGCACGACGTGTCCGGCGTCGTCGAACGCATCAATCGCCTCGCCGAACGCGTCCGCGAGCGTCGCGGGTGCGTCATCTTCATCCAACACGCCGGCCCCGTCGGCGATGACTTCGAGCCGCGGACATCCGGGTGGCAGCTGCTCAGCGCACTGAAGATCAAGGCGCGGGACCGCGTCGTGGGCAAGACGCTCAACGATCCGTTCTTCAGGACAACTCTCGAGACGGAGCTGGCTGATCTCGGCGCCGAGCGCCTGTTCGTGGCGGGGTGGGCCACCGACCTCTGCGTCGATGCGACGGTGCGTTCGGCCGCGGCGTTGGGTTTCAAAGTGGTCGCCGTGGCCGATTGCCACACGGTGAGCGATCGCCCGCACCTCAGCGCCGAGCAGGTCATCAACCATCATCACTGGGTGTGGGCGAACCTGCTTGCGCCGCATCCCGTCAGCATCGTGCCCGAGGCCGACGTCTATGGCGACTGGATCCGCTCCGCAGACTGAATGAGTCTGTAGTCCCACACGAAGACCTGATAGTGGTCCGCCGCCGGCATATGGCGGACGTCGAAGTACGTGCGTCCGAAACCGCCGACGCCGGTCGTGACCGGAACGATCCGCTGCGTGACGATGGCATCAGAGGCGTCACGCGCTTGCACGAGAATCCGCATGTCCGCGGCGTACTCGCCGTACTTGCTCGTGATGTAGCCGTCGACCTGGCGGGAGCCATCGCGCTCGGGTTCGGCGGTCCATTGCAGAGAGAAGTATCGTTCCCACCCCGGAATCAACGTCGTCGTCGGGCCGGACGGGGCCGGGTACTCCATGGCGAGACCGCATCCCGCCAGCGCCACGACGATCAGTCCAACGCGCAGGCCCACCGAAATCGACCTCAGCATCGCAGCTGACCTCCTATATGTGTCGATGCGGCAGCGCGTGCAGAGGTTTCGCTTCGGGCGAAACGCCCGGCTTACGTCACTTTGCGGGCTCGTCTACCGTCTTCCAGGACTCCACGATGACGCGATACGAAGCGGCGTCACTATTGGGCACGCGCACGTCGAAGTGCGCGCTGCCCGACGCCGGCACCATTCCGAGCAACGGCTCGACGTAGCTCGCCATGGCGTATCCCGAGAGATCGAGCTCGATGATGCGCAGGCGCACGTCATCGACGGCTCTGGCATCGCCGTTGTACACGTCACCCGTGATCCTGGCGCCGTCGCCCTCGGGCTGGGCCGTGAAACTCACGCGGAAGGGTTGCGCAGGACTCTGCGCGCCGGCGGGGCGAGGCCCGAGGCCCAGCAGCAGGGCGGTGAGGCCGAGCCCCAGCACAAGAGCCAATCCCGCCGACGCTTTTAGCATGTTGCGGTGATGCATCGATATTCCTCTCTTTCGGAGCGGCGCATTCCGACAAGGCAGTGCAGGGCACTCTTATGACGCCCCAACCCGTGCGGCGGTCACAGGCCGGCGTCAGTCGGTAAATGTTTCGTAAAGAGGAAAACACGGCGGGAGCGTTCTTGCCCGAGCTGCCGCAAAGGCCCTTACGTCATGCAGTAGGAGGGCACCCAGCTGCGCTCGAGCATGTCGGGCGCGATGGTGGTGTAGTCGAAGCCTTTGCCGTCCGACGCCATCCGTTCGAGGTCGAAGAGCAGCGTCGTCTCGGGAATCTCGCGGAAAAATGCGCGATACATCGGGCCGACCATGGCGCGAGCCGCGCGCAACCCGAGCGGACCGAGGAAGTTGCGACGCTGGCCGACGTGCGCGAGCTCGTCGGTCATGACTTCTCGGAGCAGCGCGCGGACGCGCTCGCAGGCCTCGGGCTCGGCGGCGAGGACATCGTCCAGGACGCCGTCGATATGCGCATACACGGTCAACCCCATCAGCTCGCTCACGAATGCGGGCGGGGCGAGCAACGTGTCGGGGAACATGGGGAACACACGGTACAGCCGGCTCATCCACTTGCCGAGCGGCGCCCATTCCACGTGATCGAGATGGAAGGTATGGAAGATCTCCTGGAACAGCCGCATGTGACTGAATTCTTCGCACAGGTGATAGAGGCCGATCTTCGCGATCAGCGACGTCGAGTCCGTGATCGGCTTGGTGTGATCCCACGCCCCGGAAATGCCGACGTATTCGTGGCGGGCGAACTTATAAAGGAACGTCAGCAGCAACGTCGTGCGGTCGAGCGTCCGCGGATCGTCGCGCATGACTACACAGTTGCGGTAGAAGCGTTCGGGGTCGGGCAGCGGCGAGTGGGAGCGCACCGGATGTGCCCGGAAGCCGGCCAGCACAGCGCGCTTCTTCTCCAGCTCCTTCTCGGCCCGAAACACCGCGCCGTCGCGCTCCACGCAATACTTCCAATATGCTTCGAAGTTCGCGTGCCGCTCTCTACGTGTCGCCGACGTGAAGATCGATCGGTAGCGAACCTCGCTCGAACGCGACTGCAGGGTAAACACGTTTTAGTGTAACTCCGATGTCTCACGCGCCTGGCTGCGGTCGCGCCTGGTTGCGATCGCCAGAATTCGATCGCGCCTGACCGCGATCGGCAATTGGCCTTTGGTCGTAAGGCGGTATTTCCCCGAGCCAAAGTCCAATGGTGAAGTGTCGCCCGCGGGCATACACGAGAGGAATGAGTGGAACCCGGGCTGCGGTCTGCTTCGTCTGTCTCGTCCTGCTCGGCGCGTGCGCAAGCTCTCGGCCCTACACGGTGAAGCGGGCCGACGCGGCCGTTCCGTGCCAGATGACCGTTCCCGACCGGAGTCCGCTCGTCGGCGTCGCGCTCTCCGGCGGTGGTAGCCGGGCAGCCCTCTTCGGAGCCGCCGCGTTGGAGGCGCTGGCCCAGGTGCGGACCGACGACGGCGCCTCGCTGATCGAGAAGATCACGCACCTGTCGAGCGTCTCGGGCGGCAGCATCGCAGCGACCTATTACGCGCTGAAGAAGCCTCCCCGCGACGTCAAGGTGCTCGAGCCGGACGGAAGCTTGTCGCCCGCATACCGGACGTTTTTCGATCAATACGAAACGGCCGTCAGTCAGAACTTCGAGACGTCCCTGATCTGGCACCAGCTGCTGTCGTTTCGGTGGATCAATTCCGCGCTCGCCGCCCGGACGCTTGCCGAGCTGCTGCAAAAGCGGCTCTTCGGGACAGCTCGCATCGAGGACCTCACCGTGCGAGAAAAGGCAGGCGACAGTCCCGGCCTCATCATCAACACCACGCTCTACAACAACGGGCGTCGCTTCGCGTTGACCGCATTGCCGTCGGAGGCGTTCGATTACGACTTCTTCGTCGACCTCGAGCGTGCGGTCGCCGAGCGTGGACGTGAGATGGAGGCAACACCCTTCATCCGCGAGCGGTGGAAGACCCTACGCCCGATGACGCCCCTCGATATCCACATGGACCCGTGTGGGGGTTTGCTGGCCGGCGCGGTCGCGGCGTCGGCGTCCTTTCCCCCGCTCGTCGGGCCGATCACGCTGCAGGTCGGCGGAGAGAAGACCTACTGGCATGCGGGGGACGGCGGCCTCTACGAGAATCAGGGCATCGAATCGCTGCTCTTCCTCTACCTTAAGCAGCTGCAGGCCAAGCAGGCGAAGCGGGCGCTCGTGATCGCGTTCGACAGCTCGTATCCGTTTTCCGTCGGCGAGCGGTTACTTGGCCTCCGCTCGCTTCCGTTTACGCTGCTGAGCTTCGACTTTTCGCGGATTCCGAGCATCATGGAAGAGCGGGCAACGGCGTACTCGGCACTCTTCTTCCGGAGCCTCCAGCTCGAGGGGGTGTTCCCGGACACCAAGACCTTCAACGCCATCGTCCTCCGCCACACGGACGCCAAATGGGCGGCCGATATGAGCGACCTTCCGCCAGCGTGCAAGGCGGAGCGCAAGCCGCTGACGTCGCCGCAGGCCGTGAGGGAGCGGATCGCCGAGATCCCGACGTCGCTGCACCTGCCGTCGAAATGCGATCGTGAGCTGCTGGTCACTTCGGCACAGAAGCTCGTCGCCGCGCGCCGTGACGCGATCCTGGAGTTTCTGAACCGGCCCTAGTCGGTGCCGGACGAGCGGTCGAAGCCGACGGCAGCGCCGCCGGCGATGCTGCTTACCGTCGACGCCACCGTCGGCCTCCGCGCTCGCCCAGGGACCACGCGACTGACCTCAGCCGATGGCCGCAGGCAGGAGGAGGGAGCGCGGAGCTTGGATGTGCTCGATCCCCATGCGTGTTATTTCGATCGGAGCCTCACACCGGATGAGCCTATGGTGGATGCCCCGCGCCCAATAGGGCCGTTCGGGCTGGATATCTTCTCTATTGCGAGCGCCGCAGCACGAGCGGCGATCCGACCACGTCTCCGGAGATCTGGTTGCCGTCCGGCGATATCTGAAGCGCGCTCGTTTGTCGGAAGCCGTTGCCGAGTGCCAAACGCACGGTGTTTCCCTCGACGGTTCCTTTGATCGGACCACTGAGGTCGGCACGCCCGGACACATACATGTCGCCGTCGAGCGCGCTGCCGTTCTGCACCAGACGCAACGCGACGGGGGCCTCCCGGCCCTGGATCGCGCCCTGACCGCTCCAGGTGCCGGTCAAGTCCGCCATGGCGGTGCCGGGACTCGTCGGCGGCGTGGACGCCGCCGTTTTCTTCGCCGATCCGCAGCCGGCGACGAGGACGCCGACGATGGTTACTCCGATGAGGATCGTGAGGCTGCGGTTCATCGCGAACCT
Source organism: Candidatus Rokuibacteriota bacterium (assembly GCA_036802765.1). Taxonomy (GTDB): domain Bacteria; phylum Methylomirabilota; class Methylomirabilia; order Rokubacteriales; family CSP1-6; genus AR12. Next base: position 8,660 of record DAIRVP010000069.1, on the reverse strand, counting down.
CCCACGCGTTTGGAATAAATGCTGGATGCGTGCGCCGGCGGCGGCAAGGGCCGGACGGCTCCTGGACGTTGGTCCAGCGACCGAAGAGGGGATTGCGACCAAAGACGGATTGCGTCATTGTTCCAAATGCATCACGCTGGGCGTGAAGCCTCAGACTCACCTATAAGGCAGTCTAGTGACTAGACCACTGCGGAAACCGGATCTCCCGAGCGGGTTTCCCGATCGCAACGACGAAGCTGCCGATCGTCCGATCGTGTTCGTCATCGACGATGACGAATCGGTCCGCCGGGGCCTCGACCGTCTCCTGCGCTCCGACGGGCTCGACGTCGAGTGCTTCGCGTCCGCCAAGCTCTTCATGGCGCGGGAGGTTCCGGATCGGCCCGCTTGCATCGTCCTGGACCTGCGGCTGCCCGGAGCGAGCGGGCTGGAGGTCCAGGAGAATCTCACCCGTGCCCGGCAAGACATTCCCATCATCTTCATCAGCGGCTACGCCGATGTCGGCTCCAGCGTCCGCGCACTGAAGGCGGGCGCGGTCGATTTCTTGCAAAAGCCGGTCAGCGACCAGGCGCTGCTGGATGTCGTGCACGACGCGCTTGAGCGCTCGCGCGCCATGCGGCGCCAGCGAGCAGAGCACGCCGCCATCAGGGCGCGCTTCGATCTGCTCACGCCGCGCGAGCGAGACGTGCTCCGCCACATGCTGCGTGGGCTGCTGAACAAGCAGATCGCGTCCGAGCTCGGGATCAGCGAGAAGACCGTGAAGTTCCATCGCGGCCACGTCATGGCGAAGACCGGCGCCGGCTCGCTGGCGGAGCTCGTGCGGGACGCCGAGCGGATTCACATCGAGAGCACGCGCGGCAACTGACCGCGGGCACGGGCGAGTCTAGGCTCGCGAGGCCCGCACGATCAGGCGGAAGCCGACGTGGCACGTGGACGTATCGACGGCGTGCGCCATCCGTGCGGCCGGCCGATAGCGGCGGCAGTAGTTCGGCGCGCACAAAAACGAGCCGCCCTTGATCACCTTGCGCGGAATCTTGACGTTCGGAGTCTGCGGATCGTAGCTGTGCTCGCGGGCGTCATCGCGTGTGACGCTGCCGCAGCACGATTGAGCGGCCTCCCGATGAGGCGCGTACCAGTCTGTCGTCCACTCCCACACGTTGCCGATCATGTCGTGGAGGCCATAGCCGTTCGGCGGATAGGACCCGACGGGCGCCGTTCGCTCCCAGCCGTCGGTGACGAAGTTCTGCCAGGGAAACTCTCCCTGCCACGTGTTCGCCATGTGCCGATCGCGCGGCGTGAGCTCTTCACCCCAGGCGTACGTCGCACCGTCGAGGCCGCCGCGCGCGGCGAACTCCCACTCGGCTTCCGTCGGCAGCTCTTTGCTTGCCCACTGGGCATACGCGACGGCGTCGTCATATGCGATGTGCACGACCGGGTGGGTAGAACGGCCCTTCAGCGAGCTTCCCGGACCTTCGGGGTGGCGCCAGTCGGCGCCCGCGACATAATTCCACCAGTTGTAGTGGTTACGGAGATCCACGCGATGCGGTGGCTTGCGGAACACCACGGAGGAAGGCGCGAGCAGCTCGGCCTTGGCGCCCGGATAGTCCGCGGGATTCGCTGGGCGCTCGGCGACCGTGACGTGGCCGGTGGCCTCGACGAATCGCCGGAAATCCGCGTTCGTGACGGTGTGGCGGTCCATCCAGAAGCCGTCCACGACGACCGAGTGCGCGGGAGCCTCCTCTGGGTAGTGCTCGTCGGAGCCCATCTGGAATCGGCCGCCAGGAATCCACACCATACCCGCTGGCGCATGAGTCGGAGGCCGGACGCGCTCAACCTGAGCCATTAGTTCGTCGAGTAGCCGCGCCCGCTCATGCAGGTGGCATAGGCTTGGTCGTAGCGCTGCAGCATTTGTTGCTGCTGGGCCATGGCCTGCTGGTTTGCCGCCGCGGCCTGCTCGTTCGCGGACCGCTGACGGATGGCGCCGCCCGCCGCGCCGACGCCCGCGCCGATGGCCGCACCCTTGCCGGCGTTGCCACCGATCGCGCCGCCGATGGCGCCGACGGCGGCGCCACGGGCGCCACCACGCACGGCCCCGCCGGTTTGCGGCGCGGTCTGCGGCGATGCGGACGCGTACGATTGAGACGGATCGACACCGGTTTGCTGCTTGGCCCAGCTGTGGCACGAAAATTGGTCTTGCTCGAACTGCTGCTGGGTCTGGCCCTGCTTCGGGTACACGAAGACTTCGGCGACGGCCGGCGCGGCGACCAGGACGCATAAGACCGCGGCCGTGATGATGTGACGTTCGATCGTCATGGCTGCTCCTCCGAGAGCTGGACGTTCAGCGCGTCAGCGGAATCTCGGCGGCGAGCTCCGCCTGGATCTTCTTGTCGAGCTTGTTGTCGACGTGGTAGAAGCGCGCGACCTTCGTCGCCGGAAGCACGCCGAGGAACCGAGGCACGTACTGCGACTTGATGTCCAGGCGCGCCTTTTCGATGTCCAGGTAATCGTTCAGCAGCTTCGTGGCCATGTCGTCGCTGAGCGAGTCGTAGTTGCCGGCGTACACGATGATCAGATTGACGAGCCGGTCGTCCACCTTCGCCATGTCGGTTCTGTAGTCGCGATAGAGCGGCCAGAACGCTTGCGATTCCGGAGCCGTCAGGTCCATGGCGGCGGTCACGATCGCCTGGCGCCGCGTCTGGATCGCCGCGCGCGTGAGCGCGATCTCGTCGAGAATGTCGCCGGACACGGCGCTCGACGCGCCCGCCTCCACACTCGAAGGACTTGAAGGACTCGCCGGGGCGGGTTGTGCTGCCTGCACCCCCGCGGACGCCGCACTGGCCGGCTGCGCTTGGGCTGTCGCCTGGGGCGCGGTCTGTGTGGTGCTGCAGGCGGCGGTGGCGAGGACGGCTGCGATGGCGACGATGGGCACGGGCCTGCCGAGATGTTCCATGGCGCACCTCCCTGCGTCACAAATCAGTCTCGCGTTCATCACCGGGAAGCTCATAGGGCCATCCGGGCACGCTGCTCGTTGTCCTTGGCCATGGATGGCCGCGCGCCCTCTCCGCGCCGCTGCCACGGCCAGCGGTTTTCCATCTCGAGCATCAGCGGCCAGCTCAGGAATGTCCGGATGAGCACGAGGAGGCCCAGACCCGCGATGCCCCGAAGCGTGTTGTCGAGCGTCACCGTGCGGACGATGTCCGCCGCGA
>DAIRVP010000069.1:2561-5357 GCA_036802765.1 Candidatus Rokuibacteriota bacterium | reverse complement strand
TTCCAGCCGATGATCAGCCACACGGCGCGAAGGGCGAGCTCGATGACGACGAAGAGGACAATGGCCACATCGACGCCGGCATTGGGAAACGCCACGATCGCGAGCAACAGGCCGAGGCCGACGTTGCGCATCATCGTTATCCGCGCCAGCAGCGTCCGCTGCTGCATGGACGGGCCACCGAACAACGAGCCCACGAGGCCCGCGCCGACGAGCAGGACGATCATTGCGAGGACGCCCCTCACACCGATTTCGGCCGCCAGGGGCGCCTTCACCAGAAACGTTGCCGCCGCGGCCGCAACGAAGAGCAGAACGGCGACCAGCGCCGTGGCCTTCGACAGCACGCGCGCCGGGGCCGGCGCCATTCGGCGCAGCAGCAGGCCGATGATGAGCGGCAGCGGCACGGCGAGGGCAGTGACGGCCAGCAGCTTCCACACCGAGCCCATCATCGGCGTCCCGCTCGGCTGAATGAGCACGCGCACGATCGGGCTGAGCAGACCACCGACCATCGACAGCACGAAGGTCAGCGGCGCAGCGAGCCGCGACTCGCCATTCGATGGCTCGGCGAGCGCGAAGAAATCGGTGCCTCCGGCCAGCAGCGCCACGATCACCATGGCGAGCGCGGCGGGCGCGGGGACCCAGCTCATCGCGGCGATCGCCACGCCGAGCGCGGGGACGATGACGAAATTGGCAAGCAGCGCGCGGATCAGGAGGCTCGAATGTCGGCGGAGGTCCGCGAGCTGCGCGGGCGTGACGCTGAGACCAACGTAGAGCATCCGGGTGACCACGAAGAGCAGCGTCAGCGTGAGCGACACGGCCCAGAACAGCGTGAAAAACAGCTCGCGGATCACGCGCCCCACCTCCCGATGCCCGACCTGTCCGCCTCGCCCGCGTATCGGACGCTCGGCCCATGGATGAGGACAGGGCCGAACGGGCAGCAAGCGTCGCGGTTTGGCGCTAGATCGGCTCGAGCCCGCATGCGGATGATGGTTCTATGAAAGCCGCACTGCTCTTTGTTCTGCTGCTCGCGAGTCCGCGTGTGGCGGTCGCCGCCGCAAAGTACGACGGCTCAGCGCCGATGAAGTGCACGATCGAGGCGGTCTTCGTCTGCCCGGAAGCCGCGCTCTGCACGCGTGGGACCGCGCAGACCGTCAGCCTTCCTCCGGTGGTCACCGTCGATGTCGCGAACCGGGTCATCAGCGGGTCGGCGACGGGCCGGACGGCACAAATCACCGCCGTCGGCCGCGGTGCCGGACAGCTGCTGATTCATGGCGAAGAGGTTCAGACGCTCGGCAAAGCCTGGGGGCTCAACGTCAACGAGGACAACGGCTCGATGACGGGCGCCGTCCTGTCACCGGTCGGCGGGTTTCTGATGTTCGGCGCCTGCTCGGCGCTCTGACGTCACATCACCATCTTCACGAGCGCGTTCACGATCTCGCTCGTCGGCGTGAACACGAGAATGACCGGAATCAACGGCGCGGCCGCGAGGACGGCAAGCTGCAGGACGAGCCGCTTGGTGATCGGGGCAAGCGACATCTCTTCGATGATCGTGAAGCTGTTGCCGAGATCGGCCAGGGATTGAATGTCCGACGTCCCGAGCAGCGGCTCCGCGGGCGGTTCGGTCGTGCGCACCCACTTTCGGTCGAACGCCTCGGTGTACTGGCGGCCGAGCCTTGCGTACTCGCTGAGCCCGGCTCGTCGTATCCTACCCATCTTCGGCGCCAGCAGCGCCAGCGGGCACAGCGCGATCACCACCGACAGCACGACGAACACGCCCATCAAGATCTTGAACTCGGTGAGTGAGGTGCCTTCGTAGGCGAGACTGTTCGCGATGCGCCCGGCGAATGAGCATCCCAGCGCCGTCAAGAGGATCCCAAACCGAACCTGCGTGAGACCGAGAAAGTGAAGTCCCGCCGCGCGGTCGGGATGCGTCGGCATGAGGTGCAGATCGAGCCGGCTGATTCTCCAGAGCAGCAGCGCCCAGACGACGTAGCGGAACGCCCATCGGTAGACGACGAAATGGAACAGCGGCGCGCCGATCGTCGCGTACCACCATCCGGCGGCGCTCAATCCCCGAGGCGTCGTGTGCCAACTGGAGACGACATGGTCGCCCCACTCGCGCTGAAACATGAAGACCGGGAAAAACGCGAGGACCAACAGCGTCAGCTCGGGCAGCGCGGAGTCGCGTAGCCGGCGCGCCTTGTGCAAGACGTCTTCGAATTCCGGCAGCTCCTTCTCCTGCACGATGCCACTGCTGACGAACTCGCCCACCGCACGGCGAATGGCCGGGTCGATGATGACCTCGGCCAGCAGCAAGAGCGACAAACCGATCACGAGCCGGCCATACATGCTGAAGTCGTAGAGGAAGGGGATCGCCACGTGGTCCCCGACGGCCAGTCCGTCTTTGAACGACAGCACCAGCAGTGGAAGCCAGGTCAGCGCGACGGCCGCCACCGCCCGGCGAACGACGTTGGGCAGGTCGAGCCGAATCAGCCCGACCCGGTGCAAGAAGTCGTAGACCGGGCCACCAACCACGAGCGAAAGCTCGTGTACCTCTGCCTCGGCCTCCGCCAACGGCGAGAGCGGCCGCGAGGTACGAAGCGGCGTAGCCACTGGTCCGCTGGATCCGGGACGATTCCCGAGCTTCGGATCCGGAGCAATTGCGCTCATCGGTTTTTCAACGGAGCCCGCAGCGTCGTTCGACCGCTAGGGCCAGCCGGTCTTCGTCTCTCGACATTCGCCCGGGTAGGACCAACGTCTCCTTCGGTCGGGCCAACATTCCCGAGACGAAGATCCCGT
>DAIRVP010000069.1:0-2461 GCA_036802765.1 Candidatus Rokuibacteriota bacterium | reverse complement strand
CGTCCTGTTGGGCGCGTGGCCGGAGCCGGAACGCTCACCGCCGCCCTGCGCGCGCTGCAGGACGAGGCGCAGAGCAAAATCCCTGCCCTCGACTACACGGTGCCCTACGCCATCGGCAACATCTTGTTGACGGCGTGGGGGCCGGTGATTGCGTTCCTCGACGATGGTCCTATAGCACGCGCCGCCGCAGCAGCGCTAGGCTTCGGCTCGTCTCGCGTCATCCGCAGGGGAATTGGGCTTCGCAACGAGCGGGGGGACAGCGGCGTGATCGTCATGATGGTGCGCGACGTGATGACCCGACGGCTCGTGGTGATCGGCCCCGAGACGCCATGCGACAAGGCCCGCCTGATCATGGATGAGTATCGAGTCCGACATCTGCCGGTCATGGCGGGCGGGCAGCTGATCGGAATGGTCTCCGATCGTGACGTTCGGTCTGCGATCCGGAGTGCGCCTGACAACGTGGCGAGCCGGATCATGACCCCGGAGCCCGTGACCGTGACCCCAGAGACGCGAATCGAGCACGCCGCGCGAACCATGCTCGATGGGCGCTTCGGCGCGCTGCCAGTCGTCGACGGCCACCTGGTCGGGATCGTGACGTACACGGATCTGCTGCGCGCGTTCGTCCAGGTCCTCGAAACCGCGACGCTCGAACGGATCACGGTCGAAGTGACTGCCGGCTGCTGATGCGCGACGTCGTGATCGCGGGCGCCTGCCGGACGGCGATCGGGACGTTCGGCGGAGGGCTGAAAGACTTCTCCGCGGTTCAGCTCGGTACCATCGTGATCGCCGAGGCACTCAAGCGCGCCGGCGGCGGGCCCCAGATTGTCGACGAGACGATCATGGGCCACGTGCTGCAAGCCGGGCTCGGAGAGAACACCGCCCGCCAGTGCGCGGTCAACGCCGGAGTTCCGATCGAGACTCCTGCATTCACGGTCAACAAGGTGTGCGGATCGGGGTTGAAGGCCGTCGCGCTGGGTGCGCAGGCGATCGCTGCCGGTGAGGCGGACGTCATCGTGGCTGGCGGCATGGAGAGCATGACGAACGCGCCGTATCTCGTGAGCAAGGCCCGCTGGGGCATTCGCATGGGCGATGAGACGTTGGTCGACTCGATGCTGCGGGACGGTCTGCTCGACCCGTGGACGGGTGTGCACATGGGCATCACCGCGGAGAACGTTGCGGAGCGCTTCGGGGTCAGCCGGGCCGAGCAGGACGCGTTCGCGTCCGAGAGCGTGCGTCGCGCCCTGCACGCCATCGAGGCCGGATACTTTCGGGACGAGATCGTTCCGATCGAAGTCACGCAGCGCAAGGGGCCCTCGTTCGTGTTCGATACCGACGAGCTGCCGCGCGCGCGACCGGATCAGAACGTGATGCGAACCCTTCGCCCCGCGTTCAAGAAGGACGGGACGGTGACCGCCGGCAACGCGTCCGGCATCAACGACGGCGCTGCCGCGGTGACCTTGCTGGCCGCCGAGCGCGCCGCCGACCTCGGCGTCACTCCGCTCGCGCGTATCCGCGCCAGTGCCTCGGCCGGCGTCGACCCGCAGCTCATGGGCACAGGGCCGATCGCCGCGGTGTCCAAAGTGCTCGCGCGCGCCGGCCTGACAATCAACGATGTCGATCTGATCGAGTCCAACGAAGCCTTCGCCGCCCAGGCACTGGCGGTGGCCCGCACGCTCGGCTTTCCGCCCGAGGTGACCAACGTGTCCGGCGGCGCCATCGCGCTCGGCCACCCCATCGGCGCGAGCGGCTGCCGCATCCTCGTGACCCTCGTGCACGGCCTGCGTCGTCTGTCGCGGAACATCGGGCTCGCCACGCTCTGCATCGGCGGCGGACAGGGCATCGCCATGATCGTCGAGCGCGAGCGATGAGCCTGAGGCCCGACCTGCCCCACCTCGGCGAGCTCGAGCGCAACGGCACGATGTGCTGGCGCGCCGAGGATCACGCGTGGATCGCCGATCCCGACGACGTGGCCCGCGCGCTCACGGACGACGGGTTCCATGAGTATCGGCGCGAGATCGCGCGGCGTGCCCGAACGCCGGCGTCGTCGGGCAGCATCGAATCATCGGGCGGCATGTGGCAGGGGCTCGACCGACGCACCGGCGCAATCGCCACGGTGATCTGGGTGACGAACCCGACACCGGCGCAATCGCACGTGTTCATCGAAATCGAAGGCCGACAGGTCGATGGCAGTGCGTGGGACGAGATCGATCACGCGGTCATCGACTGCCTGGTCGCGGCTGGTGGGACGTTGACGCTCGCGCAGATCGCGCGCCACGTTGGGATGTCGGAGGGCGCGGTGCAGTCGGTCGTGTCGATGCTGGCCGAGCAGGGAAGACTGCGCATCGCCGCGGTGGAGCTGGTGGGAGGCCGACGATTACGTCCGGCTCAGGTCACGGGGCTCGAGGTTCGATCGAGGGACGAGCAGTAAGCGCAGTACCACGCCGGCGCCGAGCGCTTGCTC
>DAIRVP010000068.1:0-25797 GCA_036802765.1 Candidatus Rokuibacteriota bacterium | reverse complement strand
GACAGCGGCGAGGCGCTCTGGCACTTCCGCACTGGCTCCGGCCACCGCGGTGGTCCGATCAGCTACTCGGTGAACGGCAAGCAGTACATCGCGGTGCCGAGCGGCCTCGGCTCGCTCGTGCTCGGTCTCTATCCCGCGCTGTGGCCGGAGGTCGAGGACTTCCCCGCCGGCGCAGCGATCTTCGTCTTCACGCTGAAGTAGTCTCTGGAGGAGGGGAGGACGCGGCGTCCTCCCCTCCCCGCTTCACACGCATCGCCGCCTGGAGAAGCATGCGAGTTGTCGTCATTCTCGTCATGGTCGCCGCCGCCGCGGTTGGTGTGCCCGCCGTGGCCGTCGTGCGCGCACAGGGCATGCGGCAGCCATCCACCGACGTGAGCAAGCCGCCGTTTCCGCTGGACGACCCGGCGGCCATCGAAGCCGGCGCGCATCGATTTTCCGCCTCGTGCACAGGGTACTGTCACGGTCGCGAGGGCCGGGTCTCGCGCGCGCCCAAGCTGCGCGGCAAGACCTATGAGCCCAACTTCCTGTATGCGCGGATCTCCCAGGGGTCGCCCGGGGGAGCGACCGGACTGGTGATGCCGGCGTTCGGGACGATGCTGCCGCCCGAAGAAATCTGGAAGGTCGTTGCCTACATCATGTCGCTGTCGAACGTGAAGGACGAATGAGGATGCGCGCTCAGCGACTCGGCTGGATCGTTGCGATCGCGCTCGTATCCGCCATTGCGTCGGCGGATGCCGCCCCGCTCGAATCGGTACGCGAGCGCGGAATGTTCGGCATCTGCGCGCATCCCGACGCCCTGCCCTATTCGAGCCAGGATCGGACGACGCCGGGCTTTCAGATCGAGATTGCCGAAGCCATCGCCAAGCAGCTCGGCGTGCGGCTGCACGTCGACTGGATCGTGTTCACGCGCCACGCACGCCGCACCGATTGCGACGCCACGATCGGCTCGATCGTCAAAGCCGACGACGGCGGCCCTCGCCGCGGCCCGCGTCTCACCAAGCCGTATGTCACCAGCGGCTATGTGCTCGTCGTCCCCGCCAAGGCGGCGTCCGTCGAGCGGCTGGAAGACGTGAAGGGCAAGATCGCCGTCGAGCACACGTCGTGGCCGCACTACGTGCTCGACCAGCGGAAGATTCCGGTGTCGACGTACGGCAGCCCCTTCGATGTCCTCGATGCCGTTACGAAGGGACAGGCCGCCGCGGGCCTGGTCTCCGATGCCTACGCCGGCTGGTACCTCAAGCTGCAGCCCGGCACGATCAAGATCTCCGAGACGTACGTGCCCGAGCGTGATTTTCGGTGGAACGTCGCCATCGCGCTCCGCAACGCCGACACGCCGCTCGTCGACGCGGTCAACCGCGCGCTCGACACGCTGATCGCGGATCAGACGATTCCCAAGATCTTCGCGCGCTACGGCATCGCCTACCGCCCGCCGATCGCCCCGTAGCCGCACGGCGCGCTGCGAGCTGTTCGGCGGGTGCCAGGCGTCAAAAGCCGCGTCGCTTTAGCCTCCGCCCAGCGCCCACTGGATGGCACCCAGCAGATGTGACTGGAATCGTTTGTCCGCCCACACGGCCGGCTCGTGGCCGAGGGCCGTATAGATGACGCGGCCGCGCCCCCAGCTCTTCGTCCACGCCAGCGCATAGTCCCCGTCTGCACGCTTTCCGCGGCGGACATCGACGGAGCCAGGATCGAGACGCAGCAGCACGTGAACGTCGGCACGCGACCATGCCCGAAACTGATAGATCTCGTCGAGCAGCTCGAAGCGCTCGCCCAGGTGCCGCGTGGCGGGATGCGTCCGATCCTCGACGACCAGCCGCACGCGCTGATGCCAGGGATGACCGTCGAAGACTGCGCCGACCATCTCGTGATACGCGGGCACCGTGTACCAGGTGTCGGTGGCACTGTGGACACCTACGAAGCCCGCGCCCTCACGAACCCACTGAAACATCGCGTCGCGCACCGCCGCGGGAAGCGGCAGCTCACCGGTCGTGAAGAAGAACAGCGCGCGGTGCTCGCGAACGGACGTGACGCTCAATCGGCCGAGATCTTCGCGGGTGGAGACGTGCGTGACCTCGAAGCTTCCCGAGCGGCGGCCGAGGTCCGCGACCACGCGCTCGGCGATCGACAGCTCGTCGGGAGCAGGACGCCGCACGACGTCGTGCTGGTAGCCCGCCGAGTACGTCACCATCAGCACGCGCGGCGGTCCGGGCCCGACCGGCGTGGCGGCCAGCGCCAACACGCTGGCCGCCACGCACAGGCCGACAACACTGCGCGCCCGGCTCAGATCACGCGCCCTCGTCCCAGGGGCTGTGCTTGACCGGTGGCGGAAGCCAGATTCGCTCGTAGTCCTTCTGCAACACCTTCTCCCGCGCGACTTCGTCCTTCGTGCTCATCTTGGCGTACTTCGCTTCGGTCGGACTCGCGTAGTTGCCGCGGTTCAGGTTCGGCGCGGACATCAGGCGAGTGATCGGCGCGCCGCAGCGCGGGCAGCTGGCGGGCGCGCGATCGTTGACACCGTGCCGGGTCTCGTAGATGACCCGGCACGGCGCGCACTCGTATTCGTACGTCGGCATCGCGGCGTCACACGGCGACAGCCCGCGGCGCCTCCATCGGCAGCGCCGCGGTCGTGGTCTTGAGATTCCAGATCCGCGCCGCGTTGAGACCGAAGACCTTGGCTTTGATCTCATCGGTGAGCGCGGGATAGCCGTGGCCCTCGACGAGCTGGTCCGGGATCCGGAACTTCCGGAAGGCGTCGATCTGCCACTGCGGGTTGCCCCAGAGGCAGGAGTCCGTGCCCCACATGACGTAATCGGGGCCGAGATCGCGGAGCAGCGTGCCGAGCACGTGCGCGCACTCGAGCGGCCGATTCGTCACCGTCGCAGCGAACGTCGAGCCGACCTCGGCGTAGAGGTTCTTGCGCTGCGGCTTGAAACCCTTGAGCGCGGCCAGCTCGCCCTGATACGGCCACGCAGAGTGATAGGCGATGAAGTTGAGATCCGTGAAGTCGTCGCACACGGCGTCGAGATCCTCGGGATGCGCGTAGCGCGCCATGAACTGTCCGAACGGGATGCCCTTGTGGCAGCCGATGTTCTTGAGCCCGAGCTTGCGCGCCTTCTCCCACATCGGATACGCGAGCTTTTGATCATCGAACCACCAGCCGCGCTTCTTCGTGGAGTCGAACGTATAGAGCTTGAGACCCGAGATCTGATATTTCTCCACGAACATCGTCATCCGCTCGAGCGTCTCGGAGAGTCCCTGGTTCGGCGTCAGGCCGCCGCCGAGCATGACGGTGCGCGTCGGCCAGCGCTGCTTGACCTCCGCCTGCTCTTCGATCGGGATCATGTCTTTGCCGCCGTAATCTTCGCGGAAGCCGAACGGATTGAAGATCGCGACGCTCGTGTCGCTGCCCTCGAGGATCAGCTTGCCGAAGTTCTCGACCGTCATGTCCTTGGTGCCGTTCGGCAGACCCATCGCCTTGCCGAGATCGTCGAGCAGCTGAACGAACCACATCCCGCGCTCGGTGGTGTTGACGCCGGGGATATAGCCGTCCCTGCGCGTGCAGATGTGCGTGTGCGCGTCGACGATGAAGTCACTGCCCGGCTTGCGGCTGACCTTGATCTCCTTGGCCGCCGCGGGCTCGTACGCCTCGGCGGGCGTGACGTCGAAAAAGCGCATTCCGGTGATGTTGTTCACGGCGAGCATTGCCGCGGGCAGGGCGGATGCCGAGGCGAGGAAGTTGCGCCGCGACAGCCCTGCCTTGGCCGCACTGGCGTCGAGATGCTCGCTGATCCGCGGCCCCAGATGTCCGCCGAGGAAGAACCTCGTCCCCTGCTCCTCGGGCGTTCGCGGGCCATCCGACGCGCGCTCGAAACCCTTGAAGTGCTCGAAGACGTTGAACTCCATGGTGCGTCCTCCTCAATCTCTCAACGCGAACACCCACACCACGCCGCCCTGAGGCACCTCCGTCTTGGTGCCCAGGAACGTGTCCAGACGCGCCTGCATGCGCTGCGCGTCGACACCCCAGCCGGACTGCACCGCCACGTATTGCGTGCCGTCGACCGCGAACGAGCTCGGCACGCCGGTGACGCCGGAATTGGTTTTGAACTCCCAGAGCTGCTTGCCCGTCTTTGCATCGAACGCGCGGAAGTTTCGATCGTTGGTGCCGCCGAGGAAGACGAGGCCGCCGCCGGTCGTGAGGATGGGACCCCAGTTCTGGTACGGGAACTTGTGCGTCCACACCCGCTGCCCGGTCTTCATGTCCCACGCCTGCAGCTCGCCGATGTGCGTCGCGCCCTGCCGCCAGCTCATCGTCGTCTTCGGCCGATCGACGCCGAGGAAGAGCTTGCCCGCCGTGTACGGCTCCGACTGGCCGACGAGCGTGCTGCACAGGTTCTCGTTGGCGGGAATGTAGAGATAGTTCGTCTTCGGGTTGTAGCCGGCCGGCGTCCAGTCCTTACCGCCCCAGAGCCCCGGACAGAACGTGATGGCGGCGCCGTTGCGCGGTTTGCGCTCGGGATCGTAGCTCGGGCGCCCCGTGACCGGATCGATCTTGGTGAACACTTCCTGCGTCACGAACGGCTTGGCATCGACGAAGCCGATGCCGTCGGCGCGGCGCTCGAGCCGCCACAGATAGCCGTTGCGGCCCGGATGCACGAGGCCCTTGACCGTGCGACCGTCCTTTGGGAAATCGATCAGCAGCGGCGTCGAGACTTCGTCCCAGTCCCACGAGTCGTTCCAGTGGTACTGGTGATGGCCGCGGATCTTTCCGGTATCGGCGTCCAGCGCGAGGACCGACGACGAGTAGAGGTTGTCGCCGGGATGCATGTCGCCCGGCCACGGCCCCGCGTTGCCTGTCCCCCAGAACGTGAGATTGAGCTGCGGATCGTAGTGCGCCGTCAGCCAGACGGAGACGCCGCCCGTCTTCCACGCGTCGCCCTGCCACGTGTCGTGTCCCGGCTCGCCCGGTCCGGGAATCGTGTATGTCTTCCAGACCTGCTTGCCATCACGCACGTCGAAGGCTGCGATGTAGCCGCGAATGCCGAGCTCGCCGCCCGAGGTACCGACCATGACCTTGCCCTTGGCCACGAGCGGCGCCAGCGTGAAGTAGTAGCCGCTCTTGTAGTCGTCGACGGTCGTGTCCCAGATCACCTTGCCCGTCTTCGCGTCGAGCGCGATGAGATGCGCGTCCACCGTCGCGACGAACACGCGGTCCTCCCAGAGCCCGACACCGCGGTTGGTCGGGTGCAGCTGCAGCAGATCCTCGGGTAGCTCCTTTTTCCAGCGCCAGATGAGGTCGCCGGTCTTCGCACGCAGCGCGATGACCTGCTGCTGAGGCGTCGTGATGAACATCACGCCGTCGTTGACGATCGGCGGCGCCTGATGCCCTTCGGTAACGCCGGTGGAATAGCTCCAGACCGGCACCAGCTTCCGGACGTTCGCGGGCGTGATCTGCTCGAGCGGGCTATAGCCCCAGCCGCTGTAGTTGCCGCGATACATCAGCCAGTTCTGCGGCTCGGGATTGAGCAGCCGCTGCTCGGTGACCGGGGTGTAGGTGACGGCGGTCTGGGCCGTGAGCATCGCCGGCCCAAGCACGGCGAGCGCGGCGGCGGTGATGGCCAGCGTTCTCAGCGACATCGTTGTGGCCTCCTCGTGGGCGTGGTCGACGAACGAACGTGCGATGCCGCCTGCGCGACCTCACCCCCCTCCCGACTCGAAGCCAGGACGCCCGATGAACGCCCCGGCGACCAACGGCAGACCGTCGGCGATCTTCACGGGCAGCGCCGGCAGCCGGCGCGGCGCGGGTCCATTCAGCACGCGGGCGCTCGCGCGAAGATCGAATTCCGAGAAGTGACAGGGGCACTTCACCGTGGCGGACGCGGGCTGCCAGTCCCACGCGTCGCATCCCGTGTGCGTGCAGATCGCCGAGTACGCGACGATCCCGTCCGCTGCGCGTCCGCTCGTGTCGCTGTCCAGCGCTCGCGGGTCGAGCCGGACGATCATGAGCTGGTTGAGCCGCGAGTCGTCGCGGATCGTGCCGGTGGCGGCGTCCATCGGATAGGCGGTGAGCGGCGCGCCGCCGGCCGGAAGGTCGGCGAGCGTGATGACCCGGCCCTTGCGTTCGCCCGCCGCGTACGTGAAGCGGTCGTTCGGCTGCGGCCGTGCCCGCCGCGCAGCGTCGTCCTGCGCGTGAGCGGCACGCGCCAGCGGCAAGCCCATGCCAACGCCGAGCGCCAGCGTCAGGAGGCTACGACGTCCGGGTGAACGGACCGGCTCCATCAGCGTGGCCGGAAGAATCGGCCCGTCGGGCTCACGATGTCAAGGCGGTCGTGGTACGGTGTCGAGCATCACCACGTGGCGAGTCGCCGCGCTCCTCGTGCTGCTGAGTTTCGGCCTGGCCGACGCCCAGGAGATCACCGTGCCTGCCGGCTTCCGCATCGACGTCTTCGCGGAGAAGCTCGGCGGCGCGCGCGCGCTCGCCGTCGATCCCAACGGCGTGCTCTTCGTGTCGATCTCGGCGCAGGGGCGCGTCGTGGCGTTGCCGGACCCACGCGGTGTCGGCCGTGCGAGCGATGTAGTCACCGTCGTGAAAGATCTGGATCTGCCGCACGGGATGGCATTCCGGCGCGGATACCTCTATGTCGCGGAGACCGGCCGGATCGTGCGCTATCGCTATCACGCGAAGACGCAGACGGCGGTGGAGCCGACCGTCGTCGTCGGGGGTCTGCCGCACGGGGCGCATCACTGGACGCGCGCGATCACATTCGGCCGTGACGGCAAGCTCTACGTCGCCGTCGGCTCGTCGTGCGATATCTGCCGCGAGCGCGATCGCCGTCGCGCCGCGATCGTCCGCTACAACGCCGACGGCTCGGGCGAGGAGCGCTTCGCTGCCGGCCTGCGTAACCCCGTCGGCCTGGCGTTTCATCCCACGACGCGGTCGCTGTGGACGGCCGTCAACGAGCGAGACTGGCCCGGCGGTGCCGCTCCGCCCGACTACGTGACCGAGGTGCAGCGCGGCGCCACCTACGGGTGGCCAGACTGCTTCGCCGAGCGCGGCGCGCTGCGGCGCGATCCGACGTTCGACGGCGACCCCGACTGCCGCGGCATCACGCTGCCGAGCGTCGAGCTGACGCCGCACGCGGCGCCGCTCGGGCTCGCCTTCTATACACGCGCGCAGTTTCCCGCCGAGTACGTCGGTGATCTGTTCGTGGCTCTGCACGGCTCGCGGCTGGGTCTGGTGCCGTCGGGCTATGCGATCGCGCGCGTGCGCTTTCGTGACGGCCGTCCCACGGCCGTCGAGGACTTCTCGACCGGCTGGCGCGACGGCGAGCGCATCGTCGGCCGCCCCGTGGATCTCGCCGTCGGCCGCGACGGTAGCCTTTACGTGTCCGACGATCACGGCGATCGTATTCATCGCGTGACGTACACGCCGCGATGAGATCACGCCTAGCGGTGGCACTCGTCGCCCTCATCCTCACCGCCGCGCCGGCGGCGGCGGAAGTCCGGCGCGTCGTCATCGACACGCGGGAAGCCATGCTGGGCGGCGAGTACGAAAAACTGAAGGGAACGGTGGAGCTGGAGCTCGACCCTGCGCATCCCGCGAATGCGGTGATCGTGGATCTCGACCGCGCGCCGCGCAACGCGCGCGGACGCGTCGAAGCGTCCGCGGATTTCATGGTCCTGCGCCCGCGGCGTCCGCCGCCGCGCGCCTCGATCGCCCTGCTCGAGGTGAGCAACCGCGGCGGCAAAGCCTTGCTGCCGTATTTCAATCGCGCGACGTGGAGCCTGGACCCGTCGACCGCGGACGCGTTCGGCGATCGGCTGCTGATGCGCCTCAATCTCACGCTGATCTGGGTCGGCTGGCAGTTCGACGTCCCGCGCCAGCCGGGATTGCTCCGACTCCGGGCGCCGATCGCACGGGACGCCGACGGCCCGATCGAGGGACTCGTCCGCAGCGACTGGACCGTCGAGCGCGCGACGACGACGCTGCCGCTGGCACACCGTGATCACGTCGCGTATCCGGTCGCCGATCCGGCTCACCCCGACAACGTGCTGACCGTGCGCGCGTCGCGGCTCGGGGCGAGAGAGATCGTGCCGCGCGAGCGTTGGCGGTTCGCCGATCCGACGCATATCACCGTCGACGGCGGCTTCCAGCGTGGCAAGATCTACGAGCTCGTCTATCGCGCGCGCGACCCGGTCGTGGTGGGGATCGGCCTCGCGGCGGTGCGCGACGTCGTCTCGTGGGCCCGCTACGATGCGCGGTCGGAGTTTCCTGTCAGCGCGGCCATCGCCGCCGGCATCTCGCAGAGCGGCCGCTTTCTGCGCCACTTCCTCTATCAGGGCTTCAACACCGACGAGGCGGGCCGCAACGTCTTCGATGGCATGCTGGTGCACACGGCCGGCGCGGGACGCGGCAGCTTCAACCATCGTTTCGCGCAGCCCTCGCGCGACGCGCACCGGTTCTCCGCGTTCTTCTATCCGACGGATCTCTTTCCGTTCACGACACGCACGCAAACGGATCCCGAGACCGGGATCGCCGACGGATTGCTCGCGCGGTCCGCCGAGCACCCGGAGCAGCGGCCCAAGATCTTCTTCACGAACACCGGCTACGAGTACTGGGGCCGGGCCGCGTCGCTCATTCACACGTCGCCCGACGCACGGTCCGACGTTCCGCCCCTGCCCAACGAACGTATCTACCATCTCGCCGGCGGACAGCACTTCATCGGCAGTTTTCCGCCTCCGGCGTCCGAGCGCGCGGGACAGATCTGGCGGGGCAATCCACTCGACTTTCTGTTCACGCTGCGCGCGCTGCTGGTGCGTCTCGTCGAGTGGGTGGGCGACGACCGCACGCCGCCTCCGAGCGCGTATCCGACGCTGGCTGCCGGCACGCTCGTGCCGGTGAGCGCGCTGAAGCTGCCCGCGATTGTCGACGTGACAGCCCCGTCTGTGATCCATGAAGCCTATCGAGTGGACTACGGACCACGCTGGTCCGCCGGCATCATCACGCGCGAGCCGCCGGGCATCGGCGCGCCGTTCCCGACGCGGGTCTCCCAGGTCGACGCCGATGGCAACGAGATCGCGGGGGTCCGTGGCGTGGAGCTGCTGGCGCCGCTCGCCACGTATCTGCCGTGGCAGCTTCGCGGAGGCCAGGGCAGCGACGCGGCTGAGCTGGTGGACTACCTCGGCACGTACGTGCCGCTGCCGCGGACGGATGCCGAACGCCAGCGCTGGGGCGACGGCCGGCCGAGCATCGCGCGGCGCTACGCCGACAAGCCCGCCTACCTGGCCGCGGCCCGGCGCGCGGCTGACTCGCTGACGGCCGCGGGCTTATTGCTACCGGAAGACGTTCAGGCAGTCGTCGAGCGGGCCGGGCAGCACTGGGATTGGATCATGAGCCGATGACGGTCCGCGCGCGCGGTGGATTCCTTATCGGAGCCTGCGCCGCGGGTGGATGACTAGCAGCCACTCGGACGGCCCCGCGAAGGCGGCGGTGTCCTGCAGCCAAAGCATTTCCAGCGATTTGCGGCGCGAGAGACCTGTGGCACATCCGTTGCTCCTCTCGAAGCCGAGACAGCTTTCTCCGAATAAAACCTGACCAATTAGGACGAGCGACGAAAGGATCGGTATGGCGGGACCCTCCACCGTGGTCGTGGACGACGCGTCGGCGATCGTCGCATTCCGGAATGGCGCCGGCGCAAACGGCTGGCGCCTGGACGTGGTGATCGACGGCAGCGTGCTGGGCCACATCGATAACGGCAACGGCGCGTATCGCTACTTCGAGGGCCCGCAGAACGACATCATCTGGTCGTTTTCCGGAGGCAATCTGGAGCGCTTGAAGGCCCGGATTCGGGCCACGGTGCTCGCCGAGCGGAAGTCGGGCTGACCCTCGACGGGTCGCCTATTCCGCCCCGCGTCCTTTCAGCACGTTGAACGCGGTCACCGGTCGCGCGAAGCCTCGCAGCGTCAGCTCGCCGAGCGGCTCGACTTCGACGAACTGCTCGACCGCGGTGTAGAGGCGGCGCGAGACCAGGATCTGGCCGCCCCGCGCCTCGCCACAGAGCCGCGCGGCGAGGTTCGTGACGGTCCCGATCGCGCCGTAGTCCCAGCGCCCTTCGAAACCAATCGCGCCGAGCGTCGCGTAGCCCTGGGCGATCCCGATCCCAACATGCAGGTCGAAGCCCAGCTTGCGCCAGCGGCCGGTCAGCGTCTCGACGCTGGCGCGCATCGCGAGCGCCATGCGGATCGCGCGCGCCTGGGGATCGGAAACCGGCGCGGGATCGTTGAAGAACACCATCATCCCGTCGCCGGTGAAGCGCTCGAGCGTGCCCTCGTGCGACACGATCACCTCGCCCATCGCCGCGTGATACTCGCGCAGGACGCTCATGACCTCTTCGGGCTCCGAGGTCTCGGCGAACGCGGTGAAGCCGCGAAGGTCGATGAAGACGACGACGATCTCGCGGCGGTGGCTCTTGAGCGGATCGTCGGCGCCGCCGCTGACGATGGCCTCGGCCACCGCAGGCGAGAAGAATCGCTTGAGACGCGACAGCCGCTCGAGCTGCGCCACCTGCTCGGTCACGCGGTGCTCGAGCGTCCGGTTCAGCTCCGTCAGCTCGTCGTAGAGGCTCTTGACCCGTAGCAGCGAGCGCACCCGGGCCAGGATCTCGGGTTGGTTGATCGGCTTGCTCAGAAAATCGTCGGCGCCGGCCTCGATGCCTTTGACACGCTCCTGTCCGGGATCGAGCGCGGTGATCATCACGACGGGCAGCATCGTGGTCGCGGGATTCGCGCGCAGCTTGCGGCACACGTCGTAGCCGCTCATCCCCGGCATCATGACGTCGAGCAACACGAGGTCGGGACGCTCGCGATCGACGGTCTCGAGGGCGTCGACACCCGACACTGCGGTGACGACGTCATACCCGCGAGCGCCGAGGACGTCGGCCAAGAGCTTCACGTTGCTCGGCGTGTCGTCGACGACGAGGATCTTCGCGGCGCTCACGGCCGCGGCCCCCGATCGAGGGTTTCACGCACGGCGGCCAGGAACGGCCGCACGCTGATCGGCTTGGACTGGTAGCCGTCGAAGCCGGCGGCCATGATCTTGGCGCGGTCCGCGGTCATGGCCGAGGCGGTGACGGCGATGACGGGGATGGCGCGCGTCTCCGGCGCCGCGCGCAGCCGGTGGAGCGCCTCGATGCCGTCGATGCCGGTGAGCTGGATGTCCATCAACACCAGCGCGGGCCGGTGCTCGTGCGCGAGGCGCACGCCGTCTTCACCCGATTCGGCTTCGAGCAATCGATAGCCCGCATGCGAGAGCACGTCGCGCACGAGCTTGCGGTTCTTCTCGTTGTCCTCGACGACGAGGATCAGCTCTCCGGCCATGGTCCCCCCGGCAGCGTGAACGCGAATGTCGACCCCTGCCCCAGCTGACTCTTGACCCAGATGCGACCACCGTGCAGCTCCACGAACTTGCGCGAGAGCGTGAGGCCGAGGCCCGTGCCCTCATGCTTCTTGGCGTAGTCGGTGCCCACCTGACGAAATTCCTCGAACACGGCGTCGAGATCCTCTTCGGCGATGCCGATGCCCGTATCGGTCACCGAGACCTCGACGTGGCCGTCCAGACGTTGCGCGCGGATCTCGACTCGGCCACCCTCGGGCGTGAATTTCACGGCGTTCGACAACAGGTTCAGCAGCACCTGCTTGACCTTGCGTTGGTCGCCCCGCAGCGAGCCGAGGCCCCGGTCCAGCCTCGTGTCGAGCGTGAGTCCCTTGCGCGTGGCGCGCTCGCGAACGAGCACCACCGCGTTGTCGATGGCCTGCGCGACGTCGAATTCTTCGACGTCGAGGTCCATACGGCCCGCCTCGATCTTCGCGAGATCGAGGATGTCGTTGATCAGCGAGAGCAGGTGGCGTCCCGACGTGAGGATGTCTTGCAGGTACTCTTCCTGCTTCGCATTGACGTCGCCGAACATGCGCTCGAGGAGCACCTCCGAAAACCCGATGACCGCGTTGAGCGGCGTGCGCAGCTCGTGCGACATGGAAGCGAGGAACTCGTCCTTGTGACGGTTGGCCGCCTCGAGCTGACGGCTCTTGTCCTCGATCTCGCGAAACAGCCGCGCGTTCTGGATCGCGAGGGCCGACTGCGTGCCGAACGTCCGCAGCACGTCGACGACGCGCGGCTCGAACTCGCCCGGCACGCGGCGGTTCACCACCAGCGCGCCCACGACCTCGTCCTCGCTGAGCATCGGCACGGCGAGCAGCGCCCGATAGCCGGCGGCCAGCGCGGCGTCGCGGGTGCTGCTGCTGTAGACGTTCGCATCGCGGATGTCCGCGATCTGGACCGGCTCATGTGATTCGGCGGCCCGGCCCACCGCACCCTCCCCGTACACGAGCGGCGTCGCGCGGAGCGCCGCCAGGAAGGTCGCGTCGACGTTGTCGCTCGCGCGCAGCAGCTCGAATCGCCGGGTGTCCGGGGAAAACTCGTAGATGGCGCCGCCATCCGTCCCCGCCAGCACGTTCGCGCGCGCCAGGATCGTGTCGAGCACGGTCGGCAGATCGAGCGTTGACGACAGCGCGCGGCCGACCTCGCCGAGGGCGCGGAGCTCCTCGACCGACCGCGAGAGATCGCCGGTACGCGCGTCGAGCTCCTGGAACAGGCGCACGTTTTCGATGGCGATCACGGCCTGGTCGGCGAAGGTCTGGAGCAGCGCGATCTGCTTGTCGGTGAAGGGACGGACATCGAGGCGGCGAATCACGATCGCGCCGAGAACCGCGCCCTCGCGAACCAGCGGCGTGATGAGGAGCGTCCGAAATCCGGCGGTTCGCTGGAGATCGTGGGCTTCCGCGTACTCACCCCGCGCAAACTCTTCGAGGATGTCGTGGATGTGCAGCGTGCGACCCTCGACGACCGCCCGGCCCGCGGGCGTGTCGCGCGTCACCGGACGGACGGGCGAAGCACCCAGGGGGACGTCGCCGAAATGTGTGACCCGGTGCAACATGCCGTCCTCGACCCGATGTATCAGCACGTCATTCGCCCCGCAGAGCCGGGCGGCGCTCTCGGCCACTGCGTCGAGCACGGGCTGGACGTCCGTCGGAGAGCTCGAGATCACGCGCAGGATCTCCGCGGTCGCCGTCTGCTGCTCCAGCGCCTCGCTCAACTCGCGCGTGCGATCCTCGACGCGACGCTCCAGGGTGGCGTACGAGTCTTGCAGCTGTCCGGCCATGCGATTGAATTGCTCGCCCAGATCCTGCAGCTCGTCACGCGTGCGCACGTCGTCGATGCGATGCCCGAGGTCGCCGCCGCCGATGCGCTCCGCGCCGGCCTGCAGCGCCCGGATCGGTCGGCCGATCTTCCGCGCCAGCATCAGAGCGGCGATCACCGACACGAGGACGCCGAGCAGCATCAGGAGCCCGGTGCGCATGATCGCTCCGCGCAGCCCGGCAAACGCTTCGCCGAGCGGCTGCTCGACGAACACGATCCAGCCGAGCGGGGCGATCACGGTGTGCGCCACGAGCGTGCTGCGGCCGGCGAGGTCGGTCGACAGCATCGTTTCGGTGGCGCCGCCGCGCGCTGCCTGCACGTGCGGCTGCGCGGCGAGATCGGTCTTGCGCAGCACCAGGCTGATGTCGGGATGCGCGATGAGATGGCCGTCGCGGTCCACCACATATGCCTGGCCGAGACGGCCGACACGGATCTGCGAGACCACGTCCCAGATGAATTTCAAATTCACGGCAGCCGCCGTGACCGGCGAGGTCGCCGCGGACCCGTGCGGGACCGCGAGCGTCATGTACGGCTCCGACTCTTTGCGGAAGGTCACGGGCCCATACCAGACGCGCCCGCCGCGCGTTTCGACGAACTCCGGCTCCCCGGAGAGATTTTTGCCGCTGGCCACCACGTCCATCGCCAGCCGGGACATCCGCAGCTGCTCGCGGCCCTGGCCGTCGATGAACGCCACCTCGGTGATCGCCGGAACCTGACGCAGCAGACGCACGTAGTCGAGCTGGCGCTGCTCGAGCCCCGCCGCCACGACCTGGGGCTGCGCGGTCCAGCCCATCTGCCGCTCGATCTCACGCACGAACTGCTCGATCCGCAGCGCGGCGGCGTTGGCTTTCTCCCGCTGGATCTCCGCGAGCTGCGCGCGCGATTCGCGATACGTGAAATAGATCTCGACCAGACCGTTGGTCAGCAGCGCCAACGACACGACGGCCGCGAACGGCACAACGTACCGACGAAACAGCCGGTTCTGCGTCCAGGGAGCGAGCCAACGGCCTACCGCGATCATCGTCCGAGCATACCCCACCCACGGTTCGCCGGAACGGCCCTTGCACCGATGGTGGTTCGCGTGGACTTCATACAGTCACATCTCGACTTTTTGCTGCGGCACATGCTCGGTCTCGTCTTCGTCGCCTTCGTCGTCGAGGCGGCGGGCGTGCCGTTCCCGAGCCGCATTCTGTTGATCGTCGCGGCGACCTTCGCCAGTGACGAGCGACAGCTCGTCGGCCTCGTCATCGTCACCACGCTCGGATCGCTGATCGGCGATCATGTGCCCTATCTGGCTGGGGCGGTCACCGGTCCGCGCATCCTCGAGTTCTACTGCCGGGTCACGCTGAGCTCCACAGATTGCATCGACAAGACCGTCGGCTATTTTCGGCGATGGGGTGCGGCCGCCATCCTGCTCAGCCGCTTCTCGACCAGCGTGCGGCTGTTCGCCTCGGCGCTGTCGGGCTGCGGCCACATCAGCTACGGCAAGTTCATCGCGTTCGACCTCGTCGGCACGGTCGTCTATGCCGTCGGGTGGGTGACCGTCGGATACCTGGTCGGCGAGCGCGCGGCCGAGTTCCTCGAGCACCATCGCGCGACCCGGTTCCTCGTTCTGCTGGTGCCGGTGGCGCTCGCGACGCTGATCGGCTATCGCCTCTGGCGGCGCCGGCGCTACGGGCCGCCGCGCACCGACGCCGTCATCGCCGAGGAGTGCCCCCCGAAGTAATGCTTCACCCCGGCGCACGCCTCTTGCCATAATCGATCGCTGGCACTTCGCCAGGCTCCTGCGACCGGAGGAGACCCCCCAGGATGCGCAAGACTTTGTTCATGCTCACCACGTTCGCGGTTCTGCCGCTCGTCGCCGCCGGCTGCGTCTCGAAGAGCGAATACACCAAGACCGTGCAGGCGGCCGAGACCCGCTACAACGCGCTCGAGGCGGAGAACACGCGCCTCAAGGGCGAGCTCGCCGATGCCGGCAAGCGCATCGACGAGCTGAAGGCCGATCGAACCGAGCTCGAGCGCACGCTGACCATGAAGGCCGGCGAGCTCGGCAAGACGATCACCGAGCTGCGACAGCGCATCAACGCGCTCGAGGCCGACAACAGCCGGCTGACGCAGGAAGTTGCCGACGCGCAGAAGGCGCGCGAAGAGAAGGTTCGCGAAGTGAGCTCGACGTACGAGCAGCTCGTCGCGAAGATGAAAGGCGAGATCGACAAAGGCCAGGTCACGATCTCAGAGCTGAAGGGCAAGCTGTCCGTCAACATGGTCGAGGCGATCCTCTTCGACTCGGGCAAGGCCGAGGTGAAGCCGGAAGGCCTCGTGGTCCTCGGCAAGGTCATCGAGATTCTGAAGACCGTGAACGACAAGGCCATCCGCATCGAGGGCCACACGGACAACAAGCCGATCGTCGGTCCGCTCACGCAGCGGTATCCGACCAACTGGGAGCTGTCCGCTGCGCGCGCGATCACCGTCTCGCGCTACCTGCAAAAGCAGGGCATCGAGCCGGCCAACCTCTCGGCCATCGCGTTCGCGGAATTCAAGCCGGTGGCCGACAACGATTCGCTGGAAGGCCGCGCCCGGAATCGACGCATCGAGATCGTGCTCGTCCCGAAGGAGTGACCCGAGCTGCTGCCCACCCCGCCGCCGGCGCGACGCGCCGGCGGCGGGTCTGACCCCCTAAATGTGGGGGACCCTCGGCGCGTGCCCCCCACGAATAGTTTCTGGTTTCGCCAACCGCTTTGTTACTGTCGGACCCGGTAAGGAAGGTAAGGAGGGAGGAACTACAACCAGCCAAAAGGAGCTTTATGCGCACGATAGCGGTCGTGAACCAAAAGGGTGGGTGTGGCAAGACGATTACATCCATCAACCTTTCGGCCTTCCTCGCGCGCGAGCAGCGACGCGTGCTGCTCATCGACATGGATCCGCAGGGCCATGCCGGCCTCGGACTCCTCGCCGGTGTCGTTCCCGACCCGCCGACGATGTACGAAGTGTTCGTTGGAGGACCCGACGGCCGCCCCACCGTGCTGCGTGACGTCATCCGGCCGGTCCGTGACAACCTCGATGTGGCCTCCGCCGACGTTCGACTGAGCGCGATTCCCGAAATGCTCGCCGGGGTGTTCGGCCGCGAGAACATCCTCGCCAACGCGTTCGCCGGCATCAAGGGCCGGTACGACTACGTGATCGTGGATTGTCCGCCGACCGTCGGGCTGCTCACGTTCAACGCGCTGAAGGCGTGCTCGGAGGCGATCGTCCCGATCGATCCGAGCTTCTTCTCGCTGCACGGCATCGGCAAGCTGCTCGAGACCTTCGACGTGCTGGCCAAGGAGGCGAACCATCACGTCGCCGCTCGGGCGCTCGTCACGCTCTACCCCGGCCGCTCCGCTTTCGTGAAGGCCGTGGTCGACGACATTCACCGTCACCTGGACGGCCGCCACTTCGAGACCGTGATCCGCTGGAGCGTCAAGCTCGCGGAAGCCGCGAGCCACGGTGTGCCGATCGTCGACTATTGCCGGTCCTGCGTGGGGTACGAGGACTACCAGGCGCTCACCGCGGAGATCCTGAATCAGGAGGACGCCTGGCCGGAGCTCGAGGTGCTGGAGCCGACAGCCCCGGCGCTCACCTCCGAGGGCGTCGTCTTCACCATCGAGGCGTCGAACGCCGAGCGGGTTCAGCTCGCCGGCGATTTCAACGACTGGACGCCGAGCAGCAGCGACATGGAGCTCGACGGCCGCGTATGGAAGAAGGTCGTCAAGCTGCCGCCCGGGCGTTACCGCTATCGGTACGTCATCGACGGGCGCTGGCAGAGCGATCCGTCGAACGCCGTCGTCGAGCCGAGCGCATACGGCGGCGACGACTCGATTCTCGTCGTGGACGAGCAGCTGACCACCTAGCACGCACGGTATGGCGGACATGGACGAGCACAAGACGAGCGGCGCGGGAAACGCGGACGGCCATGGTCGTAGCGATCGTCCCTTGGGTCGAGGACTCGAGGACGTGTCGCATCTCTTCCTGTCTCAGCGCGTGCCGGAGCCCGAGCGCTCGTCTCCGCCGCCCACGCCGCGCGGCGGCGTGACGCTGCTGCGGGCCGCGTCGGTCTCCAAGGAGCGGCTCGCCGGCGTCTTGAGAGAATTTGCCGGCGCCCTCGAGGACGGCCTGAAGCCGATCGACGCGAACATTCCCTGCCATCCGTGCGGCGAGATCGACTTGCTCGCGACGAGTCGCTCGAGCCAGCTGACCATCATCGACGCGGACACGACAGCCAACGACAGCCTGCTGCTACGCGGCATGGGCCACTTCGACTGGGTGGTGCGCAACATGCCGAACTTGCGGCGCATGTACCGCGAGCACGCGGTGAACTTCTCGCTCCAGCCGCGGCTGGTTCTCCTGGCGCCGCAGTTTTCGGTCCTGGTGCAGAGCGCGGCGCGACAGATCACCAGCCCGCAGATCCAGTGGATCCGCTATCACGCCGTGGACGCGGCAGGCGGGCCCGGGATCCTGTTCGAATCGGTCGCCGCCGAGTAACGTTACTCGCGGAGCCTGAGGTCGGCGCGTTCCTCGGCGCGCGTCGCGAGGACGACGGTTCGACCCGCGAGCCGCGTCTCTTCGAGGATGCGCAGCCGGATCCCCGCGGCGTCGAGGGTCCGCCGGGCGCGCTCGTCCGCGATGACGTACGTCGGACGTGCGCTCGCCAGCGACGCGGCGATCTCCTCAACGTCGCCGGTCTCGCGCACCTGACGACGGAGATAGAAGTCGTAGGATAATCGGCTGTTCTCGAACGCGAACAGCGTATCGTCCGGACCAACGTGGCTGGCGACCCGCTTGGCGAATCCGCGGACGTCGTAACGGGCGTTGTAGCGTGGCGCGAACGTCCACGCCTCGTAGCCCAGCATCACGATCGTCGTGAGCGCGATCACGGAAAACGCCGCGCGCACGTTTCCCGTCGTGGCGGCCCTGAGTCCCACCGCGCCCGCAGCGACGAGGCCGATGGCCGCGAGAATTTTCACGGCGAGCTGAGGCGGCAGCAGCACGGCCTCTTCCGTCCGGAGCGGCAGCGGCAGCAGGAGGGCGACGGCGCCAGCCACCGCGAGCACGCCCCACAGCCAGCCATGCGCGCGAAGCGCGCGCGGAGCCGGAGAGGACATCCAGTCCTGCCAGAGCCAGGCGACCATGAGAGCGACCGCCGGATACACCGGCAGCAGATAGCGCTCGCGCTTGTGCGACATGGCGGTCATCAGGACGACGTACGTCAGCACCCAGCAGAGGAGCAGCGCGAACTTCCGTCGGGCCGCGGCGTCGCTCTTCCGCCAGCCATGCCAGACGGCGGCGGGAAGAAACAGACTCCACGGAAGGAATTTCACTCCGAGCGGTCCCGCGACGAAGAAGATCTCACCGAAGCGCTCCCACCGGCTGGCGTGGGGGCCGAGATAGTCTTCCATCAGGACGCTCTGCAGATAGCTGGTGTCCCGCTGCATCGCGAACGCGATGGCCCACGGGCTCGCGATCACCGCGATGATGCCGAGTCCCATGAGCGGCCTCAGGCGCCTGAGACCACGCCATCCGCTGTCCCACACCAGAAACGCGGCGAACGCGACGATCGGCGCCAACCCCGCGGGGCCTTTGGCCGAGAGCGCGAGGCCGAGGCAGACGTAGCACATGATCATCGCCGAGCGTTCCGAATCGGGCGTCTCCATCGCCTTCCAGAAGAACCAGACGCCGCACACGATGAAGAAGGCCACGGTCATGTCGGCGAGGACCACCGTCGCGAGCGAGAAGTATCCCGGCGTCGTCGCGAGGATCAGCGCGGCGAGCAAGCCGCCCACGCCGCCGAACAGACGGCGTCCCAGCAGGAACGTCACCGCCACGCCGCCGATGGCGCTCAGCGCCGCGGGCAGCGTCGCGGTCAGCTCGCTCACGTCGCGCGTCGGCAGCGACAGGAGCGCGATCGCCCACATGAACAGGGGCGGCTTTTCCATGTGCACTTCGCGATCGATGTGCGGGACCAGCCAGTGCCCCTGCTCGACCATATTTCGCGCGAGCAGCGCGTAGCGCGCCTCGTCGGAGATGAAAATGGTTCGCTGTCCGACGGCCGGCAGGAACAGCGCCGCCGCAACGACGATCGGCACGACGATCCAGTGCGCGCGCTCTACGCCCACGTGCAGCCCGGCAGGTAGGCCTCGCGCCACAATTCGAAGCTCATGAGCGTCCACAAGGCCCGCGCGTGATTTTCCCGGCCCGCGACGTGCTCGTCCACCATGCGCGCCACGGCGTGCGGCGCGAAGAGTCCCGCCTGCTTCAGTCGCTCGGGGTGCAGCGTCTCTTCGAGCAAGGCCCGCAGCGGGCCCCGGAACCACGGCGCGAGCGGCACGCCGAAGCCGTGCTTGCGCCGGTGCACGATCGACGCAGGCAGCCGCCCGACCATCATCCGCTTGAGCAGGTACTTCGTCGTCCACCCCTTCAGCTTGAGCGTGGTCGGGATGGAACCCGCCAGCTCGACGAACTCGTGATCGAGATACGAGGCGCGGACCTCGAGACCGAACGCCATCGTCGCCCGATCCATCTTGACCAGCGTCTGGCCAGCCAGATACAGCTTCGCGTGATGATAGATCAGACGCTCCAGCGCGTCCTCCGACGGTGCGTCGATCATCACGTCCGCGACGTCTCGATACGGATCGAAGCCGGCGCACGCCACGCGCACCGGCTCGCTGAGCAGCGTCTGCTGCTCGACCGGCGTGAATCCCCCCATGAACAGCTGAATGCGGGCGTCGGGCGGATACGGCGCCGCCCGCAAGAGCTGCCGAAGGAGCGACTGCACGCTGGCGTAGCGCGTGGACGTCGGCAGCGCGCGCAGGCCCGTCGCCAGCGCGGCGCGCGCCGAATCAGGCAGCCGGTCCAGCAGCCGAGTTTTCGACACCGCGAGCGCGGTCGGATAGCCGCAGAAGAGCTCGTCGCCGCCGTCGCCCGACAGCACGACGGTGGCCGTCTTGCGCGTGTGGCGGGCGAGCTCGAGCGTCGGAAGGAACGCGGGATCCGCCAGCGGCTCGTCCAGCAGATGGCCCACCGCCGGCAGCAGCGAGCGCGCGTGCGCCGCCGTGAAGACGACGTTCTGATGGTCGCTGCCGAACCGCCGGGCGACGTCACGGGCGAACGCCGTCTCGTCGTACGTGGCCTCGGCGAAGCCGACCGAGAACGTCGCGAGCTTCTGCGACGGCGCGACGCTCGCGGCCGCCGCGACCACCGCGCTCGAATCGAGACCGCCGCTGAGAAACACGCCGATGGGAACGTCGGCGACGAGCCGACGGCGGACCGACGCGCACAGGGTCTCCCAGGCGCGCACCGCCCATTCGGGTTCGTCGCATCGCTCCGTGTGAGGAAAGCGCATGTCCCAGTACCGCGTGAGGCACGTCTTCGTCGCCGACACCGTCAACAGGTGGCCGGGAGGCAGCTTGCTCACGCCGCGCACGATCGTGTGCGGATCAGGGACGTAGCCGCTGCCGAGATAGCGAGACAGGCTATGCACGTCGAGCTCGCGGCCGACGTACGGATGCGCGAGGACAGCTCTCAGCTCGGATCCGAAGATGAGCGAGCCGCCGAGCTGCGCGTAGTAGAGCGGCTTCTCGCCCATGCGGTCCCGGGCCAGGAGCAGGATCTGGCGACGCTCGTCCCACAGCGCGAGCGCGAACATGCCGTTGAAATGGCCGACGCAGTCCTCGCCGAACTCCTCCCACGCATGGACGACCACTTCGGTGTCGGAGCGGGTCTTGAAGCGATGGCCGCGCTCGATGAGCGCCTCGCGCAGCTCGACGTAGTTATAGATCTCGCCATTGAGCATCGCCCACACCGTGCCGTCCTCGTTCGACAGCGGCTGGTGCCCGGTTTCGAGATCGATGATGCAGAGCCTCCGGTGCCCGAACGCCACCGGCCCGCTGACGTAATAGCCTTCGTCGTCCGGGCCGCGATGCCGCAAGGTCGCCGTCATGCGCCGCACGATGCCGGCGTCGGCCCGCTCGTGGCCAGGACCCACGAAGCCCGAAATGCCGCACATACTCAGCCCCCCGTGCCGTTCATCAATTGCCCGCGCCGGTGAGCGGCAGTCGGATCGTCACCGCCGTGCCCGCGCCCGGCTTACTGTCGATGTCCACCGTGCCGCCCTGCCGTTGCACGAGCGTCTGCGCGATGGCGAGGCCGAGCCCCACGCCGGACGTGCCCATAGCCCTGGCGCTCTTGCCGCGAAAGAATCGTTCGAAGACGTGCGGCAGCTCATCGGCCGGAATTCCAGGGCCCGTGTCCGCCACCGTCACGAAAACCTCGGCCGCGGTGATGGCGGTGTTCAGCTCGACCGTGCCGCCCGCGCTCGAAAACTTGACGGCGTTGTCGACCATGTTGCCGATCGCCACATCCAGAATGCCGGGCGCGACGTCGACCACGACATCGGTCACGTCCGGAGCGATGCGCAGCAGAACGCCTCGCCGCGCGGCGATCGGCGTCACGCGACCGACGACGGCCTCGAGCATCGGGGCCAGCTGCGTGCGGCCGGTCACCGCGTGATGGCCCTCCCCTGCGTCCAGGCGAGCCAGCGTGAGCAGGCTCTCCACCAGCGCGCCGAGCCGCTCGATTTCTTCGAGGGCGGCCGCGAGTGTCGCGCGGTATTCGTCGACGACGCGCGGGCGGCGCATCGTGACTTCGATCTCGGTGCGCAGGCGCGTGAGCGGTGACCGAAGCTCGTGCGCGGCGTCGGTCGTGAAGCGGCGCTGGATCTCCACGCTCTCGCGGATGCGTCCGAGCATCGCGTTCAGAGTTTCCACCAGCCGGGCCACTTCGCCGGGCTCGCCCGGGTGGGGCAGCGGCTCGGTGAGACTCGCGGCGGTGAGTCGCCGCGCGCGCTGCACGATCGCGTCGATCGGCCGCAGCACTTGACGCGTCAACACGAAGTCCGTGGCCAGAATCGCGAGGAGAATCGCGAGCGCGGCCGCGACGAGCAGCCAACGAATCCGCGCGAGGACGTGATGCACATCGTCGAGCGGATGCGCGACCTGGACGGCGTAGACCGCTTCGTCGTGGGCGGCGCGCAACGTAACGACGCGAAGCGCGCGAGACTCTGCCGCCGCAATCGTCGTGAACACGATCTTCCCCCGACCGATCACCTTGTTGATCTGAGCCGCGTCGATCGGCAGCGGCGCCTGTGCACCGAGCACGGTCACGACACGACCGCTGCGATCGACGACCTGAATGATGGGCTGAAAGCGCCACAGCAAACGCCGCACAGGCTTGATCGTGGACAGCACATCGACGGGACTCGTCGGCCCCTCTTCTCCGATCTCGGCACCAATGGTCTGCGCGGCGTGAAGGAGAGTCGCGTCGACCTGGTCGAGGATGATGCGACGGACGGTCCAGTCGAGGATGACGACCGAGAGACCGAGGATCAAGCCCAGGACGATCGCGTGCCAGCCGGCCAGGCGCGCCCGATAGCCGAATCGCATCACGCGGAGCCGGCTCCGACAAAGAACCCACGGCCACGGACCGTGTGCAAGAGCCGGCGGCGTCCCGGAGCGTCGACCTTGCGCCGAAGGTGACTCACGTGAACGTCGACCGCATTGCTCGTCACGTCGTTGACCTCACCCCACAGCTCCTGCTCGATCTCGGAGCGCAGCACCACCTCACCCGGACGCCGCATCAACACCTCGAGGATCTGGTACTCCTTGAGGGTCAACGGAATCGGCACGCCCTCGCGCGTCACGCGATGTTTGACGGGATCGATGCACAGATCATCCACGGACAACAGAGTCGGACGACTCAGACCCGAGCGACGCAGGAGCGCGCGCAGCCGCGCGAGCAGCTCGGCGAACGCGAAGGGCTTGACGAGATAGTCGTCCACGCCGGTGTCGAGCGCCTCCACGCGGTCGGCCAGCGCGTCGCGCGCCGTGAGCATGAGAATCGGAACCGCGAGCCCGCGGCGTCGGAGATCGCGGCACATGGCAAGACCATCTTTCGCGGGAAGATACCAATCGACGATCAGCACGCGGTAATCGCCCGCCTGGACGAGCCGCTCGCCCTCCTCTCCCGAGCCCGCCACATCGACGACGTACCCCTCTTCGCTCAGGCCGCGGGCCAGGGCGCGCGCCGTCCGCGCGTCATCTTCGACGAGGAGCAGCTTCACGACGCTCGCCGCACGGGCAGGACGGCGCCCCCGGGGGGATGATGGGCGGTGCGTGTGCTCACAGCCAGACGTAGAGTAGGACCGGGACCATCATCGAGCAATCCGAAACCGCATGAAGAAAATTTCAGGGTCCGGCCCCACCCGCCGGCGGCTGCTCTGCGGCCTGCTCGCAACCCTGGCCGCGACGCCCAGGCATCCTCCCGCGGCGGCCGCCGAGCCGATCGAGATCTCACCCATCGAGAACTGGACGCACCATCCGCTGCAGTCCCGCGGGGTCCCCGAGGGATGGAGGACGTACGAGACGTTCGGCGGACATCCGGTCTACGACTTCACCATCGTCGAAGACGAAGGGCGCCGTGCGCTCCAGCTGCGCAGTCGCGGCGATCACTCGACGATCGCGCGCAAGCTCCGCATCAATCTCGAGACGACGCCGATTCTCGAGTGGCAGTGGAAGCTGACGCAGCTTCCCGCGGGCGCCGATCTCCGGCAGCGCGCGACGTCGGATGCCGCGCCACACGTGCTCGTGGTGTGGCCGCGCACACCCGCGCTGCTGCGCTCGCAGCTGATCGGCTATGTCTGGGACCCGACGCTGCCGGTAGGAACCGTACAGCCGAGCGCGAAGACGCGCACGGTGACGTTCCTGATCGTCCGCTCGGGGACATCGCAGCTCGGCCAGTGGTACACCGAGCGACGAAACGTCGCCGACGATTTTCGGCTCGTCTACGGCGCCGAGCCCGATGCGCCGGGCGCGGTCGCGCTGTCGATCGATACGAACGACACGCAGTCGCCGTCCGAGGGTTTCATCGGACCGCTGCTCTTTCGCAGTCGCGCGGGGCTTCCCTAAGGCGGATGAGGAAGCTCCAGCTGGTCGTTGGGACGCGTGCTGCCGCGCGGCTCGCGCTCGGGCCGGCGGACCGGCTGCCGGCCCGTGCGCGGTCGCGGAAACGTCGCGCGCAGCCCATGCGCGAGCACCTGGAACAGCATTTCGGGCTCCGGTAGACCCGCCAGGCGATGACGACCGAGACTTCGAAACCGCACGCCGCTCGGCGTCGACGCCGCGACCGCGGCTCGAGTGGCGGCGGAAACGATGACCTGCCCGCCGTGAGCCACTGAGCAAACGCGCGCGGCGGTGTGAACGGCGAGACCGATGTAGCCGACGTCGGTCAGCGTCGGTCGGCCGCTGTGGATCCCGACCCGCACGCGGACGTCGACACCGTCGGATGATCCGAGCGCGAGCTTGACCAGCTGCCGCTGCATCGAGACGGCGGCCTCGATCGCGGCGGCCGGCGTCTCGAACACCGCGAAGCATTCGTCCGCGCGCGCGTCGATCTCGCGGCCGTTCGCACGCGACAGCGCGGCGCGCAGGACGCCGCGGACGTCGTTGAGCAGGCGGCCATAACGGTCGCCGATCCTCTGCAGCAGCACGGTGGACGCCTCGATGTCGGTCATGAGCAGCGTGACGAACCCCGTGGGCAGCCGGGCGGCATCGATCGACGTCGCCTCGATTCGGCCGCGCAGACGGTCCTTCTCGACCACGAAGCGGACCGCGTCCAGCACCGTGGATGTGAGATCCGCGTCCTTCAGGACCCTCGGATCGTGCACGAGCGCAGTCATCGGCCGGCCGTGACGCTCGAGATACGTCACGCCGCGCCGGCTTTCTTCCGCGGGCAGCGAGACCGGTTTGCCGCGTGCGTCGAGATATGCGCCGGCTGCGTCGGACCAGTGCAGCACCGCGAGCGTCGGATCACGGAGGACGGTCCGGAGCCGAGACTCCAGCTCCCCCGGCGCCGCGTTGCGACCGAGCTCGATCACGAGGCGGCCGGCCGTCGCGTGACGCTGCTCCGATCGCAGCTGACCGGTGATGAACCCGACCGGGACGATCCGATACCGCTTCGCCGCGTTCAGCAGCCGCTTGCGCGCGCGCTCCCGAGCGTCGTCGTCTTCGAAGGCGACCTGATTGAAGCGGGCGAGCGCGTTGCGCACGTGCGCCTTGTCGTGAATCGGCAGCCGCCGGCGCCCGCGCGAGTCGATGTAGGCGAACGCGCGATCGGGAAGGCGGGCTCGCTTTCGGGGCTTCAGCCGCGACATGAACGAACAATACCGCGCTTCGCCGATATCGTGCAGTCGCGAACTTGCGCGCCCTTGGACGGTGCGCGCCTATCACGCATTCGTCGTCAACATTTTTTGGCAGAACGCTGGCACGACGCGGCTATTTGGGAAGCGTCACGACACTCGGATTGCCCGCAAATACCGCGGTTCGTGGCGTGGCACGCGCGCTGCACAACTCTGTGCTACACGACACGCGCAAAAGCGCGAACGTCTCACGGGGGACAGAATCATGATGATGTTCCGTAAGCGCCTCACGCTGGGCGGTCAGCGCGGCTTCACGCTG
>DAIRVP010000067.1:0-25836 GCA_036802765.1 Candidatus Rokuibacteriota bacterium | reverse complement strand
GGGGCACCACCGGCATCGCGCACTTTCTCGAGCACCTGATGTTCAAGGGCACGCCCACGCACGGGCCGGGGGAATTCGCGCGCCTCGTGGAGCAGAACGGCGGCCAGGACAACGCGTTCACGTCGCAGGACGTGACGTCGTACTACGTCAACATCGCCGCCGATCGCATCGACCTCGTGATCGATCTCGAGGCCGACCGCATGCACAACCTCAGGCTCGATCCCAAGGACATCGCGTCCGAGCGCGAGGTCGTCATCGAGGAGCGCCGCACGCGCACCGAGGACGATCCCGGCGGTTTCCTGGGCGAGGAAGTGTCATCGATCGCGTTCAAAAACCATCCATACGGCGCGCCGATCATCGGCTGGATGGAGGAGATCAAGCAGATCACACCCGCGCAGATCCGCGCGTTCTACAAGACCTACTACGTGCCCAACAACGCGATCCTGGTCGCCGTCGGTGATTTCAAGGCACCGGAGGTGCTGACCAAGATCCGCGCAAAGTTCCGTCGCATCCCGAAGGGCCCGCCGCCGCCGCCGGTGCTGGCGGTGGAGCCGCCGCAGAACGGTGAGCGCCGGGTCATCGTCAAGAAGCATGCGCAGCTGCCGATCGTCTATCTCGGCTATCACGTGCCGAATCGGAAATCGCCGGATGCGTTCGCGTTGGAGATGCTCTCCACGATCCTGTCGGAGGGTCGCGCTTCGCGGCTCTACAAGCGGCTCGTCTACGAGCGCCAGCTCGCGCTCGAGGCGGGGGGCGACTACAACTACTTCTCCCACGACCCGAGCCTGTTCTGGTTCTGGGGCACGCCGATGCCGGGTCAGACACCCGAGACCATGGAAAAAGCGCTCCTCGCCGAAATGGAGGCGCTCAAGTCCGAGCCGGTCACGGAGGAGGAGTTGCAGCGGGCGCGGAATCAGGTCGAGGCGACCTTCGTGTTCCAGGAAGATTCGATCCACCGCCGCGCCGGGCTGCTCGCGCGCTTCGAGCTGATCGGCAGCTACGCCGACAAGGATCGGTTCGTCGAGGGCCTGCGCGCGGTGACGGCCGCCGACATCCAGCGCGTGGCGCGCACCTACTTCGCCGACGACAAGAAGAACGTCGGAATCCTGCTGCCGCGGCCATGATGTGCCTGCGACGCTTCTGCGCGCTGGTTCTAGTGCTCACCCTGCTGCCGACGACGCCCACAGCGGCGGCCAAGCCGATCGCGCATCGCGAGGTGTTGCCTAACGGCATCGTTCTCCTCGTCGCTGAGCGGCCCGCGGTCCCCATCGTCTTCGTGCGCGCGTTCGCGCGCGCCGGCGCCGTGCTCGACCCGCCCGACCGTGCCGGGCTCGCCAATCTCACCGGGGCGCTGCTGACGCGTGGCACCGCGAAACACACCGCCCCGCAGCTCGATAGCGCGATCGAGTTCGTGGGTGGCAGCCTCTCCGCGGCCGCGGGCCGCGACGGCCTCACCGCTTCGTTGGCCGTGCTGAAAAAAGATCTCGGCCTCGGACTCGATCTGTTCAGCGAAGTGCTTCTGACGCCGACGTTCCCAGCGGAGGAAGTGAAGCGGAAAACCGCGCAGATCCAGGCGGCCATCAAGCGATCCGAAGAGGATCCCGGCACCGTGGCCGCCCGCGCGCTGGCCAGGCTCGTGTTTCCCAATCATCCCTATGGCATGCCGGTGGAAGGTACCGTGGAGTCCGTGGGCAAGCTCACGCGCGACGACGTCGTGCGCTTCCACGAGACGAACGTGCGGCCGGATACGACGATCATCGCCGTTGTCGGCGCCATCACCGTCGACGATGCGCGCCGGGAGATCGAGGCGCGCTTCGGCGGCTGGAAGTCGCCGGCCGAGCCGCCGGCGACGACGCCGCCGGCGAGCCCGAGCGGTTCGCCGAAAACGGAGACGATCCAAAAGGAGCTGACCCAGGCGACCATCATGTTGGGCCGCCAGGCGATCCGCCAGACGGATCCCGATTACTTCCCGCTGACGGTGGCCTCCTACGTCCTCGGCGGTGGCTCCGCATCGCGGCTCTACTCGCGCGTGCGCGACGAGGGCGGGCTCGCGTACGCCGTCTTTTCGTACGTCACTCCCGCGCGCTACGGCGCCTCGTTCGCGGTGTCGGCGCAGACACGCACGGCCGAGGTGCCGAAGGTCATCGAGATCATCCGCGAGGAGCTGACGCGCATGACCCGCGAGCCCGTGACCGAGCGCGAGCTGAAGCTGGCCAAGGAATATTTGATCGGCAGCTTTCCGTTGCGCCTGGACACGTCGTCGAAGGTCGCCGACTTCGTAGTGGCCGTCGAAGAGCAGGGGCTCGGCCTCGACTATGCCGACCGTTACAAAGAGCGCGTGGCGAAGGTCACCCCCGCCGACGTGCAGCGAGTGGCCGCGAAGTACTTCGCGCCGGATTCGTTCAACCGCGTGGTGGTCGGCGCGCCCAAGCCATGAAGATCGCGCTCGCCGCGGTGGCTCTGGCGCTGACACCGGCGCTGGCCGCGGGCGCCGCGCTCACGCTCGACGACGACGGCCTCCGCGAGGCCGTCCGCACGGGCGAGAAGAGCGTCAGTAACGACGCCTTCGACACGGAGTGGCGGGTGAGCAACGACCGCGGAGAGTCGGTCAGCGTTCTCACGCCATTCCATCGTCTGGTCGTCGCGGCCCGTCACGCTACCTTCAACGGCAAGCCTCTCAGGCCGGGCGATCCCGAAAAAATTCTCAAGGAGAACCGCGACCGCCTCGTGGTGTTGGTGGAGCTGCAGGGCGCCTCCGAGAATTTCGCGCGCTACTATCTTCCCCGCCTCGTGGTGGCCGACCGTGAGATCCAAGCCGCCTTCGTGCAGAACGAGCGCACCGCGAGTCGTCAGGCGGATGGCCGGTACCTGGCGCGCTGCGTATACGGATTTCCCAATCGCGATCTCGACGGGCGCGCCAAGGCTGCGTTGATCGTCGCCGACGGCAACGGCCGCGACGTCAGCCGCTTCGCGATCGATCTGGGGAAGATGCGCTGAGACCGCCGGTTTCCTGGGTCGTACACCGGGAACGGCTGTTGTTGCTGGGCTGGGGGCGGGCCATTCTGCTTCAATTCGCCCACCCGCTCGTCGCAAGCGCCGTCTTCGAGCACAGCGGCTTCCGCGATGACCCGCTTGGCGGATGGCGCCGCTTGCATCGCACCGTGTTGGCGATGCTTTTTCTCACCTTCGGCTCGGAGCCGCAGGCGGCGGCCGCCGCGGGCCGGATCAACGCCATTCACGCGCGCGTGAACGGGCGAGCGGAGGGCCTGCCGTATTCGGCCACCGATCCCGATTTGATGCGATGGGTCCACGTCACGTGCGTCGACTCGTTTCTGAAAGCATATGAGGTCTACGTCGAGCCGCTCACCGCCGCGGACCGTGATGCCTATTGCGCCGAGTCGGCCGAGGGCGCATCACTGCTCGGGCTCGACCCGCGATGGCTGCCACACGATATTCCGGCGCTGCAAGAGTGTATGGCTGCCATGAGCGAGAGCGGAGCGTTGCGGGTGACCGATACGGCGCGAACGCTCGCGCGCGCCGTTCTTCATCCGCAACCCCGGTGGTTCGGCTGGCCGATGGTCGGCGCCGTCCGACTGTCCACGGTCGCGCTGCTGCCGCCGACGATCCGCGAGGCCTATGGCTTCTCGTGGAATGCCCGGGAGCAGCGGCGCTTCGAGCGCCTCGTCAGCGTGGTTCGCACGCTCCGCACGCTGGCGCCGTCGTGGGTCGCCCACTGGGGCATCGCGCGCAAGGCGATGCGCCGCCGCACTGCCGAGGACGCTGTCACGCCGGTGCTATAATCCGCCCGCGCTCCACGCCGAATGTCACCAGGAGGTTCTTTCCGATGAAAGCGATCCGTGTTCACGCGCCCGGCGCCGCCGACGCCATGAAGTTCGAGGATGTGCCCGAGCCCCAGCCGAAAGCTGGCGAGGCTGTGGTCAAGGTCGACGCCGCCGGGCTGAACTATATCGACGTCTATCAGCGCAGCGGCCTCTACAAGCTCGAGATGCCGCTCACGCTCGGCCTCGAGGCGGGCGGAACGGTCACCGCGACAGGCCCAGGCGTGACCGAGGTGAAGGTCGGTGACAAGGTCGCATACACCGGCGTGCCGGGTGCGTATGCGCAATACGCGGCGGTGCCGGCGGCGCGGCTCGTCGTGCTGCCGCAAGGCGTGTCGACCAAGCAGGGCGCGGCAATCATGCTGCAGGGCATCACGGCTCACTATCTCGCCTGCTCGACGTATCCGCTTAAGAAGGGCGATGCGTGTCTGGTGCACGCCGCGGCCGGCGGTGTGGGCCTCATCCTCTGCCAGATCGCGCGGCTGCGCGGGGCCAAGGTGATCGGCACGGTGTCCACCGAGGAAAAGGCGAAGCTCGCGCGCGAAGCGGGCGCCGACGAGACGATTCTCTACACGAAGCAGGACTTCGCGGCGGAGGTCAAGCGCATCACGGGCGGCAAAGGCCTGCAGGTGGTCTACGACTCCGTCGGCAAGGACACGTGGGAAGGCAGCCTGAACTGCCTGGCGCCGCGCGGTCTCATCGCGCTCTACGGCCAGTCCAGCGGCCCGATCGGCCAGATCGACCCGCAGATTCTCAACACCAAGGGCTCGCTGTTCCTCACGCGCCCAAGCCTCAACGTCTACATCGCGACGCGCGAGGAGCTGCAGCAGCGAGCGGCAGACCTGTTCGGCTGGGTCCGTGACGGCAAGCTGAAGCTCCGCATGGAGTTCGAATTTCCGCTCAAGGACGC
The DNA here is from genome assembly GCA_036802765.1 of Candidatus Rokuibacteriota bacterium. Lineage (GTDB taxonomy): Bacteria > Methylomirabilota > Methylomirabilia > Rokubacteriales > CSP1-6 > AR12. The sequence goes on along the minus strand of DAIRVP010000067.1, from coordinate 21,087 downwards.
GGCCGAAGCGCACCGCGCGCTCGAGGGGCGCAAGACGACGGGCAAGGTGCTGTTGATTCCGTGAAGGTCGCGCAGCTGCTCGAGCGCTCGGCGCTCTATCACGCCGATCGCACGGCGCTGGTGGCCGGCAACCGGCGATGGACGTATCGCGAGCTGGACGACGACGTCTCCGCGCTCGCGGGCGGCCTCGCCGCGCTCGGCCTGAAACCGGGCGAGCGCCTCGGCCCGCACCTGCCCACCTGGCCGGAGTTCGCGCTGGCGTACTACGCGGCGCAGAAGTGCGGGCTGGTGCCGCTGTCGCTGAACGTCACCTACAAGGCCGACGAGATCGAGTACATCGTCGGCGACGCGCGGCCGTGAAGGCGTTGTGGTGCTCGCCGAGGGCGCGCGCGTCGGCACAGAGGAGCTGCTGCCTCCGGTAAAATCCTGAAGAAAGACCTACGCACGCGTGGACAGCAGATAGAATGACACGAGGAGGTGCGCCATGAGACGGTCGACCCTTGCAATCGCGGCGCTGATGCTCGCGGCGCTACTGACCCTGCAGGCAGGGGAGGCATTCGCGCGGGCGGGCAGTGGCGGCAGCCGCGGCTCACGCTCGTCGTCCACGCCTGCCTCGCCGACGACTCCCTCGAGCCCGTCGCGCTCGCTGACCTCCCCGACGACCCCAACAACGCCGACGCCTGCGCCGCAGCCCTCCCGCGGCTGGTTCGGCGGGCTGATGGGGGGCCTCGCCGGCTTCGCACTCGGCGGGCTGCTCGGCAGCATGCTGTTCGGTGGCGGCTTCGGCGGTGGTATTGGGCTGCTCGAGATCCTGTTGATCGGCGGCGGCTTGTTCCTGCTGTTCCGCTTCATGAGCGCGCGGCGGGACGCGCAGCAGCAGCCGTCCTACGCCACGGCTGGCGCGCCCTACGGCGGCGGCTACACCGGCGGCGGCGCCGGGACGGCTACACCGGAGATGCCGGCGGTCGAAAGCGATCTCGACCGTGGCCTCAGTCACATCCGCGCCATGGATCCCTCATTCGATCCCGGATTCGTTGCCGATGCCGCGCGCGGTCTCTTCGGCGACGTGCAGCGCGCGGTGACCGCTCGCGACATGAACCCGGTGAGCGCGAAACTGACCTCGCGGATGTACAGCGAGCTCTCCGCGCAGTGCGATCAGCTACGCGCGGCGCGCCAGACCAACCGCATGGAGGCGATGAACCTTCGCCGGGCGGAGGTCACCGAGGCTTGGCAGGAGTCCGGTCAGGACTTCGTCACCGTCTATCTCGCGGGCTCACTCGTGGACTACACGGTAGACGACACCACGGGCGCCGTCGTCGTCGGGAACAAGACGCCGCAGGAGTTCGAGGAGTACTGGACGTTCACCCGTTCGGTCGGGCCCAATCCGTGGAGGCTCTCGGCCATCCAGGGCGCCTGAGCGGGACGAGCTCGTGAGCCGGGCGGTGAAGTGGTTGATCGGCGCCGTCGCGGCGCTGGTCGTGCTCGTTGTCGCGGCCGTGATCGCCGTGCCGTATCTCGTCGACACGCCGCGCGTGCAGGCGCTCATCGCGTCCAATGCCTCGCAGGCGCTCGGGCGCCCGGTGAAATTCCGCTCGATGTCGATCTCCGTGCTGCCGTTGCCGGCCGTCGCGCTGCACGGTCTGGAGATCGCCGAGGATCCGCAGTTCGGCACCGAACCGTTTCTGCGTCTGGAGACGGGCAAGGTCCGCCTCAAGCTCGCGCCGCTTCTCGGCGGCCGGGTCGAGCTCGGTGACATCAAGCTCTCCAAGCCTGTGATCACCGTCATCCAGGCGCCTGACGGGCGTATGAACATCTCGACTCTCGGCACCGGTGGCAAGGAGCCGCCGAAGCCTGGGGAGCGTCCGTCGCGGGGCGGTGGCGGCGGCGGCACGGGCGCAGGAGCCGCGCTCGCGTCGAAGGTCTCGATCGACGACGGCATCGTGTCCTACGTGGCGCGCAGCAAAGGCGGCGCGATGTCACAGTATCGCGTGGAGAATCTCTCGCTGACGCTGACCGGCGGCGGCCCTCAGCTGAGCTTCAAGAGCGACTTCAAGGTCAAGCCCGGCGATCTCGCGGTGAAGGTTTCGGACGGCCAGGTCGCGACGAATGGCGGCAAGCCGCTGACCGAGGCGCAGCTGCGCGGGACCGTCACCATCGACGGCAAGGACATCGGCGAGCTCGCGAAGAACGCGCTCGGGCCGTCGCCCGCGTTTGGCGGCGCGCTCAAGGGCAAGCTGACGTTGTCCGGAACGGTCGGCGCGCCGGCCGTCGCGGGCGACATCGAGGTCTCCAAGCCGTCGGTCTCGCAGCTGCAGCCCACGTGTTCCGAGCCCAAGCAGCGCACGCTGACCCTCGGCACGCTGAAGCTCAATGCCAGTTATCGAGACGAGCTGCTCGCCGCCCGCCCGATGACGACCTCGCTCGCGGATGCGCCGATCACCGGACAGCTATCGCTCTCGCTCGCGCCGGGGATGCGCGTGCAGGTCTCGGATCTCGCGATCAAGGGCGTGCCGATGGAGAAGGTGCTGGTCGATTACCTCTGCGAGGGCTACGCCATCACCGGACCGCTCGATCTCACGGGCGGCGCGACGTTCAGCGCGCAGGACGTGTGGCACTCGATCTCGGGGCCAGGCACGCTCAAGATCGGTCACGGCCGCGTCGTCGGCCGGCAGGCGCTCGCGCTGTTCTCCAGCATCGTGCGCGTCGGCGGCGCGCTCTCGTCCGTGTTGAACGCGGACATTCCGAATCTCGGCGACTCGCCGCTGGAGTTCGACTCGATCACCGGCACGTACCAGATCGTCAACGGCGTCGTCACGACGCGCGATTTGCTCTATACGAGCAAGCCGATGAAGGTCGCGATCGCCGGCTCGTTCGGCCTGGCGACGCGCGACATGGACCTCGACATGACGATCTCGCACGGACGCGGCGACCTGAAAGCGAAGGTGACGGGCAACGCCTCGTCGCCGTCGGTCCGCGTCAATCCCGCCACGCTCCTGCGGGACGTGGACAAGGGCCAGGTGCAGAAGGGCCTCGGAGACCTGCTCAAGAAGATCAAGTGATCGGCGGCCGCGGCGACCAAGAAAGGGCTCACGGCATCGCCATGAGCCCTTTCCTCAGCCGCCCGGCGGCGGTAAAAGTTACATGCTGCTGATCGGACCGCAGAAGACGTAGGTCTTCGCTTCTTGCGCCGACTTGTGCCCGTTGATCGCGTAGCCACCCTTCTCGAGACTGTCGAGCGACGCGTTGACGGTCGTCTCCGACTTGCCGTTCACCACCGGCGACAGCGGATAGGCGGGCTTGGGATCGAGGTTGGCGCACGTGCCCTTGTGGATGTGCACCGGCTGAGACACGCCGGCTGGCGCGCCCTTGACTTCGAGAACCACCTTCGTCTGGTTTTCACCGGCCTTGGTCAACGTCGCGGTGCCGGACTCGCCCGAGCTGTTCTGAGGCTCGAGCTTGACTTCGGCCGCGAGGGCGACAGACGTCACGCCGAGGACGAGGAGAGCGAGCGCGAGAGCGAAGAGCTTCCTTCCAGCAAACATTGCGTGACCCTCCACAGCGAGAGTTGAACGGCACGCCTCGACACTGAGGCGCTCCTATAAACCGTACCTCCGCGGTAAAGGTTCCTCAGCGGTGAGTGAGGAGGAAGGCGACCAGGTCATCCAGGTCTGTCGGGCTGAGCGTTTGGCCGAACGTCTTCGGCATGACACTCTGACCGTCGGCCTGTCGATAGGTGGGGCCGGGGACGATGTAGGCATTGGGATCGATGATCGACTCGCGGATGTAGCCGGCCGCATCGGTCGCGCGGCCCTGATAGTCGCGCTCGCGCACGATGCGAGCAGCCTCGGTGGCGATGTTGCCGAGGTTAGGGCAGATGTCGCCGCCGGGCCACGGATGACTGATGTCGTGGCACGAGCCACACGGCAGCGTCTCGTAGAGCTTGGCGCCGCGCGACGCATCACCACGGGTGATCGGCGTCGGGCGCCGCCATGGCAGGCCGCCGCGGCCGATCGCGATCACCGCGACGACCGCCAGCACTGCGAGCGCGGCGAGGCCGAGCGTTCGACGCCGCGTCATGCTCGCAGTGTACGACGCGTCGCTCTGAGCGATGCGTCGTTATCCCGGTGATGCGTCGTTATCGCGTTGCGCTGAAGCGTCCGCCGCCAAGCTTGCCGGCGTCCACCAGCCCGACGAAGAACGTGTAGAGCGCGTCGTACTCGCGCCAGCGCGTCTCACCGAGGCGACGCACGGTGTCTTCTCGCAGCGCGCGGTACATCATCAGTCGCTCCTTCAAGATCGCGCGCCACTCATCGGTCAGATCCTCGGCGTGAACGGCGTGAAAGCCCGCTCGCCCGAGCAGCGCGCGGTAGCCATGCAGGGACTGCAGGGTGACCGCGGCCATCCATTCGTCGAGTCGCGTGCGCTCGAGATCGCCTAGCGTCGCGTGCGCGATCCAGTCCGAGAAGGCGACGCGGCCCCCGGGGACGAGCACCCGCCGCGCCTCCGCCAGCACCGCGGCCTTGTCCGCGACATGCAGCAGGCCCTCCTGGCTGACACACGCGTCGAAGCGCTCGGCGCCGAAGGGCAGCGCCGTGGCGTCGCCCCGCACGGTGACGACGACACGATGCAGCCCGACGCGGCGCGTGAGCCGCGCCATGCCCGCCGCGCGTCCCGGATTCAGCTCGACGCCGACGACTCGGCAGCCGCGGCGCGACGCAAGGAACCGAGCAGGACCTCCCAGGCCGGCACAGATGTCAAGGACACGGGAGCGCGCGGTGATCCCCGCGCGCCGCGCCAGCACCTCGACAGCGCCCAGGCCGCCGTAGTGGTCCTGGTCGAAGGGAAAGAGGTCGTCGGCGCTGAGTGTCGCGTCGAGACCGCCGCGTGCTCGGCGCACGGCATCGAGGACCTGGCCCTCGCTGATCGGATGATGGTCGTAAAAGTCGATGATCTTCATGCCGGCTTGGTTGAAGCGTCCGGCCTTCCATGATACAAACCACTCGTTTCGATCACACCCGCGAGGAGATGGACGCCATGAGCACCGTCAACAAAGCCGGCCTCGAGGACGTCGTCGTCTCGACGTCGGACATCTGTTTCATCGACGGGCGCGAAGGGCGCCTGGTCTATCGTGGTTACGACGTCGACGACCTCGCGGCGCAGTCCACGTTCGAAGAAGTCGTCTATCTGCTGTGGTACGGCGCGCTGCCGACGAAGAAAGAGTACGACGCGTTCTACAAGAATCTCAGCGCCACCGCCACGCGGCGGCTGCCGCCCAAGCTCGTCGCCCTGCTACGCGGACTGCCGAAGAAGACGACGCCGATGGAAGTCCTGCGTACAGGTGTCTCCGCGTTGTCCGCGTTCGATCCCGACGATCCTGACAACTCGCGCGAGGCCGAGATCCGCAAGGCGATGCGGCTGACCGCCCAGATGCCGACGCTGGTGGCGGCGTGGGAGCGGATCCGTCGGGGCAAGGCGCCGATCGCGCCGAATCCGAAGCTGAACCTCGCGGCGAACTTCCTCTACATGATGTCCGGCAAGAAGCCGACGGAGCTCGCCGCGAAGACGTTCGACGTCGCGCTCATCCTGCACGCCGATCACGAGTTCAACGCCTCGACGTTCGCGGCGCGCGTCACCGCCGCGACGCTGTCGGACATGTACTCGGCCATCACCTCCGCCATCGGCGCGCTCAAGGGGCCGCTGCACGGCGGCGCCAACGAGCAGGTCATGCTCATGGTCGACAAGATCAAGGATCCCGCGAAGGCCGAGGCGTGGATCCGCAAGGCCATCGCGGACAAGGCGCGCATCATGGGCTTCGGGCACCGTGTGTATCGCGTCGAGGATCCGCGGGCCAAGCACCTGCGCCGCCTCGCGGCCGAGCTTGGCCGCCAGGTCGGCGATGAGAGCAAGGTGCAGATCCTCAACACGGTCGCGCGCGTGGTGACCGAACAAAAGCACATCTACCCGAACGTCGACCTCTTCTCGGGCGCCGGCTACGCCGCCATGGGAATCCCGACCGATCAGTTCACGCCCATCTTCGCGATGAGCCGCGTGGCCGGTTGGGCCGCGCACGTTCTGGAGCAGCACGGCAACAATCGGTTGATTCGACCGCGCGCGGAGTACACAGGCCTCACGCGCGCAACGTACGTCCCGATCTCGCAACGCTAGGAACGGGACGCCGTGCCGGCCCTGGGCGTCGGCATCGTCGGCGCACGCTTCGCCGCTGACCTGCACGCCGTCAACTATCGTCCCCTCGTTCCGACGCGTGTCCGTCTGGCCGCCGTCTGCTCACGCACGCGCGCCGATGTGGAGAAATTCGCCAAGCACCACGACATTCCGCGCGCATTCACCGACATGCGCCAGCTCGTGGACTGCCCGGATGTCGACGTCGTCGACGTGTGCTCGACGACCGACAGTCACCACGAGATCGCCGTCGCCGCCGCGCGCGCGGGCAAGCACGTCATCGTCGAGAAGCCTCTCACCGGCTTCTTCGGCCCGGGCGACGTCAACCGGCAGCGCATGCTGGACACTGCGCTGCGCAACTCTGACGCGGTGCTGGACGCCGTGGCCAAGGCTGGCGTCACGCTTTGCTACGCGGAAGATTTCGTCTACGCGCCGCCGGTGGCGAAGCTGCGCCGACTGCTGGATGCCAGCGGCGGCGCGATCATGGAGTTGCGCGCGGAGGAGAGCCATTCCGGATCGCACTCGGCATACGCGCGGCGCTGGCAGAGCGCGGGCGGCGGCGCGCTGCTGCGCATGGGCAGTCATCCCGTCGGCGTCGTCCTGCATCTCAAGCACTACGAGGGCCTCAAGCGCGCGGGCCGGCCGATTCGCGCGCGCTCGGTGCTGGCCGACGTCGCGCAGCTGACGAAGCTGCCAGCCATCGCCGGCAGGACGCCGTATCACCGCACGGCCGTCGAAGACGTCGAGGACTGGTCGGTCGCGCTGATCACGTTCGAGGACGGCACGAAAGCGACGGTGCACAGCAACGACGTCACGCTCGGCGGCGTTCGCAACACCGTGACCGCGTATCTCACCAACGCGGTCGTCAACGCCAACATCACGCCGAATACGACGCTGACCGCGTACGCGCCCGACGGTGCGGTCTGGGGGGATGAGTACATCAGCGAGAAGGTCGAGACCAAGGGCGGCTGGCAGTATCCGGCCCCGGAGGAAGACTGGATCCGGGGCTATCCGCAGGAGCTCGATGACTTCGTCGCCGCGATCACCGAGCGACGCGAGCCACTCTCGGGCGGCGCGCTCGCGCGCGAGACGGTTGAGGTCATCTACGCCGGTTACCTGTCGGCCGCCGCCGGCCGCCGCGTGGATCTCGCGCGCGGATGATTCCCTTCGTGAAAGGCCACGGCCTCGGCAACGACTACATCGTCATCGACGAGGCCGACCTGCCGCGGCCGCTCGACACGCGCGCCATCGAGCGCGTGTGCGATCGCAACTGGGGTGTCGGCTCCGACGGCATCTTGCTCAGGGTGCCGTCGACGCGGGCCGACTTCGGGCTGCGTATCTTCAATCCCGACGGCAGCGAGGCCGAGAAATCGGGCAATGGCCTGCGCATCTTCGCCAAGTACCTCTGGGATCACGGCCACGCGCGCGGCCGTTCCACCTTCCGCGTCGACACGAAGGGCGGCGTGGTGGAGTGCACGTGTCACGTGCGCGACGGCCGCATGAGCTTCGTCACCGTGGAGATGGGCACCGCGAGCTTCCGCGCGTCGGCCATCCCGATGACCGGGCCGGACCGCGACGCGGTTGCGGTGCCGCTGGAGCTGCCGGACGGCGGCAAGGTCACGGCGACGGTCGTGTCCGTCGGCAACCCGCACTGCGTCGTCTTCGTGGATCGCCTCGACGAGGCCGAAGTTCGTCGCGTGGGTCCGCTGCTCGAGCGCCATTCGGCATTTCCGCAGCGCACCAACGTGCAGTTCGCGCGGGCCGCGGCGCCCGACACGCTCGACATTCTGATCTGGGAGCGCGGCGCCGGCTGGACGCTCGCGTCCGGCTCGTCATCGTGCGGCGCGGCGTCTGCCGCGGTGAAGACGGGCCTCTGCCGCCACGGCCGGGTCACGGTGCGCATGCCGGGCGGCACGCTCGTGATCGAGGTGCGGGCCGACTGGTCGCTGCGGCTCGAGGGCCCGGTGGAAGAGGTGTACACCGGCGCGCTGACCCCGGAGTTCGCGCGCGACTGGCTGGGCGGGGCGTGAAGCGGGTGTGCGTGTTCGCCGGCGCCAACGTCGGCGTGCTTCCGGCCTACGCGGCGACCGCGCGCGCGCTCGCCGTCGCGTGCGCCGAGCGTGGCCTCGGCATCGTCTATGGCGGCGGCTCGGTGGGGCTGATGGGCGAGCTCGCCGAGGCCGCGGTCGCGGCGCGCGTCGAGGTCATCGGCGTGATCCCGCAGGGGCTGGCCACCAAGGAGTTTGCGCACGCCGGCCTGAGTGAGCTGCGCGTTGTCGAGAGCATGCACGAGCGCAAGGCGACGATGAACGCGCTGGCCGACGGCTTCATCGCGCTGCCGGGCGGGCTCGGCACGCTGGAGGAAACGTTCGAAGTGCTGACATGGGCGCAGCTCGGGATTCACGACAAGCCGGTCGGCGTTCTCAATGTCGAGGGCTACTACGACGGGCTGCTCCAGTGGCTTTCGCACACGGTCCGCCAGGGCCTCGTGCGCCGCGAGCACCTGGCGTTGTTGCTGTTCGCTGCGGCGCCGACCGAGCTGCTCGATCGCTTCGCCGCGTGGACACCGCCGCTGGGCCGGCGCGCGTGGATGACGCCGAAGCAGACATAGAAGGTGGGGGGCCCCGAGATGGCCCCCCACATTCACCGAGCGAAGGGGCTACGCCCCCTCGGACTCCCCGGCCAACGCTCGTCGCGCCCCGGCGGAGCCGTGACGCGCCTCGACAACCGGACTCCCCGGCAGGAGCTACGGTCTCACGACGAGATTCGGGTGGCGCCGCCAGAAGTAGGCGCTCATCGTCGCCGCCGCCAGCAAATTGGCGGCGAGCACCGACGGCCACGGAATCACGCGGAGCACCGGTGCGGCGAGCAGCGCCGCCGCCGCCACGAACCCGAACTCGAAGACCACGAACAGCAGCAGCAACCCGAAGCCCCACGACGGGTTGCGCTCGACCGTGGCGAGCAGGCGCGACGCGATCCCACCCAGCGCAGCGAAGACGAGCACGTGGATCCACGTGAACATCCCCACCATCTCCATCGAGACCGGCAGCGTCTCGGGCGAGGCGAGGGCCGAGTGACGGAAGATCGCGGTGCCGAGCACGGTCGGGGTATAGAACGGGCGGCCTGCGGCGCTGTCGAGAAGTAGGAACCACAGCGCCACGGTGACCGCGCCGATGACGCCGGCGATCATGCCTTCCTGATAGAGGCGCGCTGCGTCACGGGCAGGATCGGCGAGGGTATCGACGGTCGGGGTCGAACGAGCGGTCATGATCGGCTCCTTCCTGGGTCCGATCGACCCTCACACTGAACGACCCCGATTCTACGCCCTCAATCCCAGCGCGGCTGTCGCGGCGGCGGAGGCCACGGCGGGGCGCCCGGCGCGCAGCCGACGTGGTACATCTCGCCGTCGAAGAACACGCTGGCGTCGTCGTCTTCGATGACGGCGCCGCACGCCGGGCACGTGCGCTGGCGGATGTCCATGGGACAAGTCTACCGCCCGCGGGAAGCGCGTCGTATGAGCGAGGCCAGCGGCGGCATCGCCGAGATCTGCTCGTCGCTCAACTCGGTCCAATCGATTCCGGCGGGCCGCGCGAATGCGCGCCGCGTCCGAATCAGCCGTGTCGGCGTCGCCACGACGTCGACCGGCACATCATGCGACGTCATCGGGATTCGGCTGCGCACGACCTGCGCGTCATGCACCGTCGTCACGACGAGCGTGCGCTCGTCGACCGCATCCTGCGCGACGGCGAGCGCGAACTCCAGGTCGCTGTAGCCGCCGCCCTTGCCGAGTCGCGCGCCGCGCTGATCGACGGCGACGGAGCCGGCGACGATGAGATCGATGTGTCCCAGCATCTCGGGGCCGACCGGCTCGCCGAATTTCGCCGCGCCGCCGATCGTCGCGGCCTGCGCGAGCCGACCGCGTAGGCGGGCGGGGTCGAGATGCACGAAGCACTTCGCCGCGCTCAGGCGCGGGACCGCCATGAAGACATGCTTGCCGGCGGTGAGCGCGGCGCGGCGGACCGGCAGCTGCGCCGCGTCGGGATTGCATTTCAGCCGCCGTGCGGCGACCCACTCCGGCAGCGTGGCGAGCCGTTCGGCCGCGGCCTCGGCGCCGCGAAAGTTGGGGATCCGATCGGTCAGGGGGAACGGAAAGCGGCCGAGCCGGCGGCGCGTGAGCTCCGCCCAGATTCGCTCGCGCAGCGCTTGCTTGCTCGGCACCCGTCAGCCGCGCCGCGTCCAGGACAGCAGCGCGTCGAGCGGGCGGGTATTGAGGATCCCGTCGCGCGTGACCCAGGCGCGGCGCGCGACGGCCACGCCGAGGTCGAGGTTGTCGAGCTCCGCGAGATAGTGCGTGTCCGTGCTGATCGACAGCAGCACGCCGGCCTCGGCGGCGCGGCGCGCGTGAGCGTCGTTGAGATCGAGCCGCTCGGGCGAGGCATTGATCTCGACGGCCTTGCCGTGCGTCCGTGCGGCGGCGAACACGGCGTCGAGATCGACGTCGTAGGGCTCGCGCGAGCCGAGCCGTCGTCCCGTCGGATGGCCGAGGATGTCCATGTGCGGGTTGCCCAGCGCCCGCACGATCCGCGCGGTCATCGTCGCGCGGTCCTGCTTGAAGCGCGAGTGCACGGACGCGACCACGACGTCCAGCTCCGCCAGCACCTCGTCGGGGAAGTCGAGGGCGCCGTCCTCCAGGATGTCGCACTCGGTTCCCGCGAGGATGCGGATCCGGTGGCGCGCCTGGACCGCGCGGATCTCGGCTCGCTGCTGGCGCAGACGCTCGATGCTGAGGCCTTGCGCAATCGTGAGCGAGCGCGAGTGATCTGACACGATCACGTACTCGTACCCGCGCGCCTCCGCCGCCTCGACCAGGCGCTCGAGCGAATGGTGGCCGTCGGACCACTCCGTGTGATCGTGCAGGTCGCCTTTCAGATCGGCGATTGCGACCAGCTCGGGAAGACGCCCCTCGCGCGCGGCATCGATTTCGCCGCCGTCCTCGCGCAGCTCGGGCGGGATCCACGGAAGCCCCACCGCCGCGTAGACGTCGTGCTCGGTCTCGCCGGCCACGCGGGCGCCCGTCGCTTCGTCGAAGACGCCGTACTCGCTGATCTTCAGCCCCCGCCGCACGGCCATCTCACGTAGCCGCACGTTGTGGGCCTTCGACCCGGTGAAATACTGCAGCGCAGCCCCGAACGCGTCGGGGGCGACGACGCGCAGATCGATCGCGAGGCCGTCCTGATGACGCACGGAAACCTTCGTCTCGCCGCGCGCGGTGATTTCGGCCACCGAGGGAAGGCTCACGAGCGTTTCGATCACGTGCGCCGGCTCGGTGGAGGTCACCAGGATGTCGATGTCCTTCACCGTCTCGCGCATCCGGCGCAGCGATCCCGCGATCTCCAGCCGGTCGACGCCGCCGTGCGCGCGCAGGGCGGTGGCGACCTGGTTCGCGATGGCGCGTGCCGTCGTCAGCAGTGCGCGCGACCGTCCGGCCTTGTGCTGCGCGATCGCCTTCAGGAGGTTCTCGCACGTCTTTTTCTGGATGCCGGCCACGCCGATCACGCGGCCGCTGCGGCAGGCCTCCTCGAGTCGCTCGACGGTGTCGATGCCGAGCAGCTCCCACAGGGCGCGCGCGGTGCGCGGGCCGAGGCCGCGCACCTCCAGCAGGCTCAGGAAGTCGGGCGGCAGGTTTTCGCGCAGACGATCGAGGAGCTCGAGGCGCCCCGTCGCCAGGTACTCCTCGATGCGGGCGGCGATCTCCTTGCCGATGCCGGGCAGCGAGCGCAGCGCGCCGCGCGCAGCGACCGCGGTGACGTCCTCGCTCAGCGTCTCCAGGGTCTGGGCGGCGCGTTGCCAGGCTCGGATGCGGAAGCGCGACTCGTCACGTACCTCGAGCAGGCTGGCGATCTCATAGAAGATCCGCGCCACCTCGAAATTCTTCACCTCTGCAATTTACCATTCGTTTTCTCAGCTACTCCCAGTGCGTTGCACTCACCCCCCGCGAATGTCGCAGGGTTACGTCCGGGCACAGCGCTTGCCTGACGTGCTTGTCATGATGCGCAAGCTGATACGCGGTCCGATCCGGACGGTCGTACGGACGCTCGTGACCAGGCCCACGGGTCTCCGACTGGTCAACGTGATGCATCGTCGCCTGTCGCCGGCCTGGCGGCAGCGCTTCTACTATCTGTGCTGCGACTCGACCTGGCGCGTGAGCGGTCGCTGGACCGTCGATGTCGCCGGCCGGCCGATCATCCTGCCGCTGACGCGTGATTTTCCCGACGCATGGGTGAGCGCGATCGCTTTCCACGGCTACGACGCCGAGCTCCACGCGCTCTACGAGCGCTTGCTGCGCGGGCCGCGGCCCCCACGCGTGGTCTTCGACGTCGGCGCGCACTACGGGCTGCACGCGCTGCGCTTTCTCGTCCACGGCGCCCGTGTGCTGGCGTTCGAGCCCAATCCATACTGTCATCGCTGGCTGCACGAGTGGTGCACGGCGAACGGCGTCGCATGCGAGCTCGAGCCGGTCGCGCTGGGCGATGGCCCCGCGATCGTCGAGCTCGCCGTCCCTGAGCGCAACACGTGTATGGCGAGCATCGTTCCGGACGCGCGCGCCCGGTGGGGCGACGCCACGATGCACACGGTCACCGTTCGTCAGGTCGCGCTCGACGACGTCGTGGCCGAGCGTGGGCTCGTGCCCGACCTCGTGAAAATCGACACCGAGGGCGCGGAGCTGGCGGTGCTGCGCGGGGCCGCAGATCTGCTGCGCGCCGCGCATCCCACGCTCGTCTTCGAGAGCTGGCGCGTGGCCCAGGCGCGCCGTGCGCTGTGGGACATGCTCGACAAGCACGGCTACGCGATCGCCGCCGTCGATGGCTCCATGCCGAGACCGCTCACGCGAGCCGACTTCGCCGACGCGCGCGCGACCAACTTCGTCGCCGAGGTGCCGCCGGGGCGCGTGATACACTCGCTCGCCAGTGATCGCGACGTGGTGCTGGGACCTCATCGAGCCGTACCTCCGGCGTAACCTCATCAATCGCGGGGTCGATCGACCGACGCGCAAGCAAGTGCTTGAGGAATTCGGCCGCGTCTGGCCGGACGTCACCGCTACGCTCGGCGTGCAGGAGCCGTACGCCGGCACGATTCGCTTCAAATGGCTCGTCCGCCTGCCGTCGACTGAGGCGCAGCCCTTCTTCGACGACCCCGAGGGCTGGATCGCCGCGCGCTGGGGCGGCGGCAAATTCAAGATGAACCTGCACCATGGTCTGCACTTTGTGAACACGAAGAACTTCAAGCCCGCGGGTGAGCCGCGCTGGGCCGAGGTTCCCGCGCTGGATCTGGAGGCCTGAATGCCGAGCGACGAGACGCGGCGGGTGCTCAAGGTGTTCGGCGTGGCGGTGACGAATCTGGAAGACGCGATCGACCGCAAGCTGCCGCTGCCGGAGATCATGAAGTGGGACACCGAGCTGGCCGAGCGCACCCGCGAGGTGCTGTCGCTGGTGGACCGGCTGCGCAGCCGCCGCATCGGGTGACGTCGCCGGCCAAGGTGGACGCCTCCGGCGTGGCGCTGGAGCTCGCCGCGCCGCCGCGGCGCATCGTCTCGCTCATCCCCAGCACCACCGAGCTGCTGTGCGCGCTCGGTCTGGCCGATGCGCTCGTCGGTGTCACGGTCTATTGCATCGAGCCGCGGGATGTCGTACGCGCCAAGACCCGAGTGGGCGGCGAAAAGAATCCCGATCTCTCGGTGATCCGCGCGCTCGCGCCGGATCTCGTCGTGGCCAACATCGAGGAGAACCGCGTGGAGGACGTCGCGGCGCTGCGTGCCGCGGGCCTGCGCGTCTGGGTGACGTATCCGCGCACGGTGGCCGAAGCGCTCATCATGATCGGCGATCTCGGCGAGGTGACCGGCGCCCCTGAGCGCGCGCGGGCGCTGCTGGCGACACTCGAGCCGCTCTATGCGCGCGCCCGCGCGCGCGCCGCCGCGCGGCGTCCCGTCTCCGTCTTCTATCCGATCTGGCGCCAGCCGTGGATGACGATCGGCGCGGACAGCTACGTGCACGATGTGCTGGCGACGTGCGGCGGCGCCAACGTGTTCGGCGATCGCGCGCGATATCCGACCGTGACGCTCGAGGAGATGGCGGCCAGAAGCCCCGAGGTGATCCTGCTGCCCGACGAGCCGTTCCGGTTTCGGCGCGCGCATCTCGCCGATTTCGATCCGTACCCCGCAGTGCCCGCGGTACGGGAGCGCCGGATCCATCTGGTGGACGGCAAACCGTTCTCCTGGCACGGCCCCCGACTGGCCGAGGCGCTGACCAAGTTGCCGGATTTGCTGGCGGCTGACTGATTCCTCTCGGCTCCGCGGGCCGCGGTATGCCAAGATCGGAACAATGGCTGACTCGCAGCCCGGCGCCGTCTCACCGTTCGCGCGCGGCCCCGCGCCCCGGCCCACCGTTCCGACGACGACGATCAGACCGGCGTCAGCACCCCCGACGACGCCGCGGCCGCCGGCACCGGCCAGCAGTGGCTCCCGTCGGGTGATCTTCCGCGGCTCGGGCGGCTCGCTCTTCGGTATCCACGTCGTCAACGTGCTGCTGATCCTCGCGACCTTCGGCATCTACTACTTCTGGGCAAAGGTCCGCGTGCGCAATTACCTGTGGAGTCAGAGCGAGTTCGAGAGCGATCGCTTTGCCTATCACGGCACCGGCCGCGAGCTGCTCATCGGATTCGTGAAAGCGGCCCTGTTCTTCTTCCTGCCCGCAACGCTGCTGAACATGCTGCCCGAGCTGCTCGGCGCCTCCCCGGTGGTGATCATCGTGACGCGCATGCTGGTCTCGATCTTCGCGGCCATCTTCATCCCCATCGCGATCGTCGGCGCGCGTCGCTACCGACTCAGCCGCACGTCGTGGCGGGGCATCCGCTTCTCGCTGCGCGCATCGACCGGCGAATTTGCGCGGCTGTGGATCCGCGGCTGGCTCCTCATTCCGCTCACGCTGGGACTCTACTATCCGAGCTTCATCGTCAATCAGCACCGCTTCCTCACGAGCCACTCGTGGTTCGGCTCCGAACGCTTCAGCTTCGAGGGGCGTGGACGCGACCTGCTGCCGGCCTGGTTCGGCGCCGTCGTGCTGTTCGTGCCGACGCTCGGTCTGTCGTGGTTCTGGTTCGCCGCCAAGCGCCAGCGCTATTACGCCGAGCACACGCGTGTGGCCGGCGCGCGGTTCCGCTCGACGGTGACCGGGGCGAAGCTGGCATGGCTCACGATCTCGACGTGGGTCGGCCTCATCTGCACGATCGGCCTCGCGTGGCCGTGGCTGACGGTGCGCCGGACGCGCCGCACCTTTGAGTGGCTGTCGCTCGACGGGCCGCTCGCGCTCGACAACATCACCCAGCAGGCGCAGCAGGTGAATGCGACGGGCGAGGGGCTCGCCGGCTTCTTCGACGCCGACCTCGGCTTCACCTAAACGATGCGTCTCGACTGGGACGCGGCCTATCTCGACGGCCGCACGGCGGCGCGGCGCCGCGCGACGGTGCACATCACCCGCACGGGTCTCGACGTGGCCCTGATCGAAGGCGGCACGCGCTTCTTCTGGCCGTTCCGCGAGATCCGCCAGACGCAGGGCACCTACGCCGGCGAGCAGGTGCGGCTCGAGCGCGGCCGGGATCTGCCCGAGGCGCTGCTGATCGGCGACGTCGACTTTCTCTCCGCCGCGCGTGCGGCCTCGCCGGAGGCCAGCCATCTGCACGACCCCGCACGCCGTCGCTTCCGCGTTGGCCTCACGTTCGGCGCGCTGGTAACGGCGGTGGCGCTGGCCCTCGGAATCTACTACGTCGGCATTCCGGCCTTTGCCCAGGTGGCCGCCGCGCGGGTGCCGGTGTCGTGGGAAGAGAGTCTCGGCAGCGCCATCGTCGATCACTTCGCACCCACCGCGCGACGCTGTGAAGACCCCGTGCGTCAGGCCCGGATCGACGCGATCGTGACGCAGCTCACCGCGAAGGTGCGGCCGCAGCCGTACACCTTCCGTGTGACCGTCGTGAACAGCGCCATCGTCAATGCCGTCGCCGCTCCCGGTGGGAACATCATCCTGTTCCGGGGTTTGCTCGAGCGCACCGACAACGCGGAGGAGCTCGCGGGCGTCCTCGCCCACGAGATCGAGCACGTGCTTCATCGTCACGTCACTCGGGCGATCTTCCAGCACGCCTCGACCGGCATTCTGATGGCCGCGCTCGTCGGCGACGTCTCGGGCGTGGTGGCCTATGGCCTCGAGGGTGCCCGCACGCTCGGCAGCTTGCAGATGAGCCGCACTGCGGAGAGCGAAGCCGACCGCGACGGGATCCGCCTGCTGCAGGAGGCCGGCATCGACACCGCCGGCATGATCACGTTCTTCGAGAAGCTCTTGGCGCGCGAGCGCAGCGGCGGCGACATCGTGCCGCGGTACCTGCGCACGCACCCGACGACGACAGAGCGGATCGCGACGCTGCGCGCGCTCGCGGCGGCGGGAGCGAGGCCGTCGGGCCGTCTGCTGCCCGACGACGAGTGGGACGGCGTCAAGAATCTCTGCGGGGAGCTGCCGGCGGACGCGCGCTCGCCGCGGCGATGAGGACGCGCACCCGCCACGCCAACGCCGGCGTTTCCGTCAGCCGCACACCGAGAGGCGCCAGGGCATCATCGATGGCGTTCGCGATGGCGGCCGGAGGTGAGATCGCCCCGCCCTCGCCGAGTCCCTTCATGCCCAGAGGATTCCGCGGTGAAGGGAACTCGAGGTGCACGGTCTCGATCTGCGGCAGATCGCTCGCCACGGGCACCGCGTAGTCCATGAGGCTGCCGGCCAGCAGCTGACCCGAGGCGTCGTAGGCCATGTCCTCGAAGAGCGCGCCGCCCACTCCCTGGGCGACGCCGCCGTGCACCTGGCCATCGACGATGATCGGATTGATCACCTTGCCGCAGTCGTGCGCGACGACGTAGCGCACCAGCTTCACGGCGCCTGTGTCACGATCGACGTCCACGACCGCGACGTGTACCGCGCTGGCGAAGGTGACCGTGGGCACGTGGTGGTAGGCGGTGGCGTCGAAATCCGGCGTAACGACGCCGGGCTTCGCGAACGTCGGGATGGCCGCCTGCACGATCCGCGCGAAGTCCACCGCCGAGGACGGCGCGCCCCGGACGAAGACGCGTCCGTCGTCGATCTCGAGATCCTCCGGCGACGCCTCCAGCAGCGCGCCAGCCGCCGCCAGCACCTTGGCGCGCACCTGGCGCGCGGCATCGGCGATGGAGTTGCCGGCGGTCACGCCGCTGCGGCTTGCGAACGTGCCGATGCCGAACGGTACGCCGGCAGTATCACCGCCCGTGACGGTGACCCAATCGAGCGGCACGCCGAGCGTGTCGGCCGCGACCTGCGCAAACGACGTCTCGTGGCCCTGGCCCGAGGACACGGCGCCGGTGGCCACCTGCACGCGTCCCGCGGCGTCGAGCGTGACGCGCGCGCCCTCGAACGGACCGATGGCCGTGCCCTCGACGTAGCCCGAGATGCCGACGCCGCGCCAGACGCCGCGCGCGCGCAGCGCGTCCTGCTCCTTACGGACGCGGTCGTACTCCGCGGCGCTGAGCGCGGACTCCAGCGCGGCGGGAAAGTCGCCGCTGTCGTAGACGAGCGGGTTGCCGTCCCGGTAGGGCATGCCGAAATCGAACGGCAGCTCGTCGGGGCGGATGTAGTTCCGGCGCCTCACATCGGCAGGATCGAGGCGCAGCGCCCGCGCTACACAATCGACGGCGCGATCCATCGCGAACACCGCCTCAGGACGTCCGGCCCCTCGATAAGGAGCGTTCGGCGTCTTGTTCGTGATGACGCCTTTCACGTCGACACTCATATCGCGTATTCGATGTGGCCCGATCAGATGCGCCACCGTGTTGTAGGGCAGGACGATGCCCCAGACGTTGTAGGCCCCCAGGTCCAGCCAGATGCGATCGGCGAGACCGACGATCGTGCCGTCGCGCCGGGCACCCAGCCGGATGGTGTGCGTCTGATGCCGCGCATGAGCGGCGCCCATCATGTGCTCGCGCCGATCCTCGACCCACTTGACGGGTCGTCCCAGCACGCGCGCGGCGATCGGGATCAGCGCGTCTTCCGCATAGCCCGAGGCCTTGGTGCCAAAGCCGCCGCCGAGATCGGGTGCGATCACGCGGATGCGGTGCGGCGGAAGCTCGAGCGCCGTGACGAGGCCCTGCTGCACGAAGTGTGAGACTTGTGTGCTGTTCCAGGTGGTCAGCGTTCCGTCCCGACGATCCCAGACGGCAACGACGCCGCGACCCTCGAGGGGCATGCCGACGTAGCGCTGGATGCGGAACGTTTCCTCCACCACGACGTCGGCCGACGCCAGCGCGCGGTCGGCGTCTCCGATGGCGTGGCGGAAGGCGACGGCGACATTCGTGCCCCAGTCGAGATGGACGAGGGGCGCGCCGCTCTCACCGGCTGTCAGCATGTCGACCACGGCCGGCAGCGGCGCGTACTCGACCTCGATCGCCTCGACCGCGTCTTCCGCGCGGCCCCGGTCAGTCGCGACGACCATCGCGACGATCTCGCCGACGTAGCGCACACGGTCCTTGGCCAGCGCGTACTGCGGTGCCTGGCGGATTTCGAACTTCACGGCCGCCGCGAGCCCGGGCGGCGCGGTGCCGAACAGCGGCAGCGGCTTCATCCAACGCGCGAGGTCGGCATGGATGAAGACGGCGACGACGCCCGGCATGGCCTGGGCGGCGTCGGTTCGAATGCGCGTGATCCTCGCATGCGCGTGCGGCGACCGAAGAAAGGCGGCGTGCAGCTGACCGGGCAGCGTCACGTCATCGACGAAGCGGCCCTCGCCGCGCAGAAAGCGCGGATCCTCGCGGCGCAGCACGGCGGCGCCGAAGTACTTGGCGCCCATCTAGGCGGACGCTGCCGTGCTCAGGCGCGGCTGTCGCGGAGGGGAATGATCCAGTCGAGCCACGGCGCGGCCGCGGCGAGGAACAGGCCGGGGAGCGCGACGCCGCTGATGATCCCGAGAATCGAGAGGAACGCGAGCGAGATCGCGGTGACGGCGAGGTCGAGCACGACGGTCATCTACTCGACCTCCACGACCATCTCGATCTCGACGGGAATTTGCATCGGCAGCGAGCCCATGCCGACCGCCGAGCGCGCATGCTTCCCGATGGCCTCGCCGAAGACCTCGACCATCAGGTCCGAGAAGCCGTTGATGACCTTCGGTTGCTCGCCGAAATCGTCGGTCGCGTTCACCATGCCGAGGACCTTCACGATGCGCTTGACCTTGTCCAGGCTGCCGAGCTGCGCGCGCACCGTGGCCAGGAGATTCAAGCCGACTTCACGCGCGACCTGGGCGCCCTGCTCGGTGGAGAGATCCTTGCCGACCTTGCCTCGCGCGACCGGTTTGCCGTCGCGCATCGGACCATGACCGGAGACGAAGAGGAGATTGCCGACGCGCACGGCCCCGACGTAGTTCGCCATCGGACTTGGAGGCGTGGGGAGCGCGATGTTCTTCGCTTTCAGATTCGCTTCTGCGCCCATGAGCGGGGAAGCCTCCTTCACGAGAACTGACAACCGCGCGCCATCGTGTCACACTACGCCGTGTCCGTCAAACCTCCGACCGTCATTCCGGTGCCCGCCGCCACACTCGTTCTGCTTCGCGATCGCCGCGCCGGCGGCTTCGACATCTTGTTGATGCAGCGTCACGCGAAGAGCAAGTTCGCCGCGGGGGATTTCGTGTTCCCGGGCGGCAAGCTCACGCGCGAGGACAATCCTCCCGACGCGATCCGCTGGTGCACCGGCCTCGATGCTGCGAACGCGGCGAAGACGCTCGCGCTCGACGACACCGACCTCGCCGTCGCTCACTGGATCGGCGTCATCCGTGAGACGTTCGAGGAGGTGGGCGTGCTGCTCGCCGCGTCCGCCGACGGCGGCCCCGCACGGATACCGGCCGCGACGCTCAGCGCGTGCCGACGCGCCTGCCAGGCCGATAACCGCGCCTTCTGGGAGCTCGTGAAGCAGGAGGATCTGCGCCTGGCGACCGACCGCCTCGTATATTTCGCGCACTGGATCACCCCCGAGGGCAACCCGCTGCGCTTCGACACGCGCTTCTTCGCCGCGCCGATGCCGTCCGATCAGACGCCGACGGGCGACGACAAGGAGGTTACCGATCTTCGGTGGCTCGCCCCGGCCGAGGCGCTCGACGCGCACAAGCGTGGCGAGATCTCACTGCGCAACCCGACCGTTCGCAATCTTATGCTCTTCACCGAGGCGACGTCTTCCGCCGATGCGCTGTCGCGACTGCGCGGCCGCACGGTGATGACGATCGCGCCGCGGGTGATCGTCGGGCCGGATGGCGCCCGGCGCGTTTTGATGCCGGGGGATCCGGGGTATTAGGGAACGCCGACTGGGGTTGAGGCCGGGCCGGCGTGGGCGCGACTGTCGCGCCGCGCGGTGGTGCGGGATAAATCGCATCAACCGCCGATCGCCCGTGGATGCAGCACGCTGATCGCGTATCCCACATCGAGGCGCTCGCCCTGCCAGGCCGGTATCGCGGTACGCGCGTCGATCTGAACGCCGTGCGCATCGTTCTGCGCACGTACCGTGTCGCTGGGATTCTCCGGCACTGCAGACGCCGCCGGAACATCGGCCAGCGGCCTTCCATCCGGCCGCCGAAAGAGAAGATCCCCGTTAGCCTGTCGTTCGACTTGAAAGCCTTCCTCGTGCACCGCGCGGTGGTGTCGTCGGCATAGCATCGCGAGATTCGACAGCTTCGTCGGGCCGCCGTGCGCCCAGTGCTTGATGTGATGGCCCTGTCCGAACGGCAGCCCACAGCCCGGGAAGCGGCAGCCCTTGTCGCGATGCTGAAGCGCGCGCCGTAGCGCCGGCGGAATCGTCCGCG
>DAIRVP010000066.1:0-26344 GCA_036802765.1 Candidatus Rokuibacteriota bacterium | reverse complement strand
GGCACCGGTGCGGAAGTGCAGAAGCCACTGGCGACCGTCGTCATCGGCGGTCTGTTTTCGACACTGTTCCTGACCCTGTTCGCCCTTCCCGCGGTGTACTGGTTGACGGACCGCTTCCGTCCAGCCAGCCGCGTCACCGAGGCGCCATGACATCTCACGCTCCTTCACGAACGATAGCGATCGTCGTGCTGCTCGCGCTCGTCACATCCGTCTCCGGCTGCGCCGTGGGTCCGAATTTCCGCAAGCCAGCGGCGCCGGCCGTCGACAGCTATACACGCTCGCCGATCGCGGGCACGGGCGCGGCGGCGGACATGCCGGGCGGCGAAGCGCAGCGTCTGCTCGCCGGTCGAGACATCCCGGCCGCCTGGTGGATGCTGTTCGAATCGCCGCCCCTGAACGCGCTCGTCGAACGAGCGCTGGTGGCCAGTCCCACGCTCTTAGCGGCGCACCTGTCGCTACGGCAGGCGCTCGAGCTCGTCGCCGCGCAGCGCGGCAGCTTCTATCCGACCGTGCAGGGCAGCTTTGCGCCGAGCTATCAGCGGGTATCGCGCACGTTGTCACCCCCGCTGGCCAACCCCGATCAGTTCACGTACAGCCTCTTTACCGCGCAGGTCGCGGTGAGCTACACGCCCGACGTGTTCGGCGGCGCTCGGCGGCAAGTGGAGTCGCTGATCGGACAGGCCGAGGTCCAGCGCTTTCAGCGCGAGGCAGCCTACGTGACGCTGACGTCGAATGTCGTGGCGGCGGCCATCGCCGAAGCCTCGCTGCGCGCGCAGATCGCGGCGACGCAGGAAATCATCGGGATCAGTCGCTCGTCGCTCGAGATTGTGCGTCGACAGTTCGAGCTGGGCGCCGTGGCCGGCATCGACCTCGCAGCCCAAGAAGCGGCGCTCGCGCAGCTGCAGCAGACGCTGCCTGGGCTGCGCAAGCAGCTCGAGCAAAACCGCAATCTCTTGATGGTGCTCACCGGCCGGCTTCCGAGCGACGACTCAGCCGAGCAAATCGAGCTCGCGTCGCTGCATCTCCCGACGGATCTGCCCATCAGCCTGCCCGCGCGGCTCGTTCAGCAGCGTCCCGACGTGCGCGCCGCCGAGGCTCAGATGCACGCCGCGAGCGCGCAAATCGGCGTCGCCGTCGCGGCGCGGGTGCCGCAGATCACGATCACGGCCGCGTACGGAGGAACGTCGACCGCCTTCACCCAGATGTTCGCCAGTGGCAATCCGTTCTGGACGATGGCCGCCAACCTCGCGCAGAGCATCTTCGACGGAGGCACGTTGTTTCATCGGCAACGCGCCGCCGAGGCCACGTTCGAGCAGGCGGCGGCGCAATACCGCAGCACCGTGCTCACCGGCTTCCAGAACGTGGCGGACGTGCTGTACGCGCTGCAGGCGGATGCAGAGAGTCTCCAGGCGGCGGTCGCCTTCGAGCAGGCGTCCAAGCGCACGCTCGACATTACGCTCAAGCAGCAGGAGCTCGGAGCCGTCAGCTACCTGGCGCTCCTGAGTGCGCGCCAAGGATACCAGCAGGCGCTGATCACGCGCGTGCAGTCCCAGGCGAGTCGGTTCGCCGATACGGCCGCGCTGTTCCAGGCGCTCGGCGGAGGCTGGTGGAATCGATGACCACACTGCTTCGCTATCTGGCCGCGATCGTCGTCGTTGTCCTCGCCGCCATGTCGGGCGGATGCGTGAGCGATGTCATCCTGATCAATCCGCGAACGGGAGAGACGGACACGTGCACGGCGAGCCTGCATGGCTTCAACCCGTGGTCGCAGCAGGAGGCGTGCGTCGGCGACCATCTCGCGAGCGGCTGGGTGAGGAAGGACTGATGACACCGATCGCCGCGTCGGTGCTCATGGTCATGTGGGCGGTCCTGCTGCTCATGCTCCTGGGCGTCGGCGTCTGGAGTGTTTTGAGGATCACGGCTCGGCGCCGGCCGTCGCGCGCGCGATCTCGACGCAGCTGAACCGCCTGTCGATCTGACCTCTCGCCGCTCGACCTCCTGATAGAGACGTACACTCTCGAGCGCAGGAGGTTGCAGATGAAGAAGCTGAGTATCGAGGGCTTGAAGAAGGCGCACGAGGGTCGGTGATTGCGGCGTCGACGACTCTGGGTCATCGCGGCGATACTGATCGCGGTCACCGTCATCGTTGCCGCCCTCCTCGGCGGCCCGTCGCCGCCGCGGCGGATCACGCTGGCGACCGGCCAGCGCGGCGGCTCGTACGACACCTTCGGCGGACTCTACGCGGCCCGCCTCGGACGCGTCGGCCTTCGGACCGAAGTCGTGCGGAGCAGCGGCTCACTCGACAACTTGCAACGACTGCTCCGCGGCGAGGTCGACGTGGCGTTCGCCCAGGGCGGAACATCGTCGCTCGTCGCCGATCCCGAATCCCGCCTGCGCGGAATCGCCGCGCTCTATCTGGAGCCGCTGTGGGTCTTCCATCACGAACGCATCGCGGTGCGCTCGCTGTCGGATCTCGGCGGCCGCCGCGTGTCGGTCGGCCTTCCTGGCAGCGGCACCGAGGCGGTGGCGACGATGCTGCTGCGCGAGCACGGCATCGATCCCGAGAATCCGGCGATCGTGCGACTGGCGAATCCGGCTGCCGAGGAGCAGCTCGAGCGCGGAACGCTGCAGGCGGCGTTCTTCGTGACGTCGTACCGTGATGCGCTGGTGATGGATCTGCTCGGGCGGCCGGACCTCAGGCTTCTCAGCTTCCAGCGCGAGACGGTGTACACCCGAAAATTCCCGGCCTTCACTCCGGTCAAAATCCCCGAAGGGCTACTCGACCTGCGTCGCAACCTGCCCCCGGCCGATACGACGCTCCTGGCTCCGGCCGCGCTGCTCGCGTGCCGGGCCGACCTGCACCCGCGGGTCGTGGAGCAAATCTTGAAGGCCGCTCAGTCCATCCATAGCTCGGGAAGCCTGATCGACCCGCCGCTCCGCTTCCCGACCCGGGACGGCGTCGACCTGCCTCTGCACGAGGCCGCGCAGATCTACCTCACTCAGGGCGAATCATTCCTGTCGCGGACGCTGCCGTACGCGCTGCTGCGTTGGACGCCGCTTCTGCGCGTGCTGCTCGTCTCGCTCATTTTGTGGGTTCCGGCGGTTCGTTTTCTTCCCGCGTTGCTCGGCTGGAGGGTCAACCGTCGCTTCAGCCGGCTCTATGACGCGCTTCGACAGGCCGAGGTGCGCCTCGAGGCCGCGCACGACGCCCACGAGCTGCGAGCGAGGCTCGCCGAGCTCGATCGGCTCGCGCTGGAGGCTCGACCTCTGTGCAACAAGCTGCCCGCGGGACGCCAGCACGATGTCTACAACTGGCGCGTCCACGTCGCGTTCGTGCGCTCGCATGCCGCAGCGCGGCTCGCGGCGCTGGAGGATGAGGCGGCGCAACGTCGGACGTAGGAGAGTCAGGGTCGCGGCTGGCCTCGGAGCGCGATGTGCCGCGCTCCGAGGCGCAGCCGGCTCGTCAGCTTTGGGGTGCGACCAGACGCAGCTCGACCTTTCGGCTCTTCGCGAGTGTGTCCTTGGTCTGCTTCTCGCCGGGCGCGGGTGCGACCTTGCCCATGCCGACGCCGTAAAGTCGACGCAGATCGATGCCCTGGTTGTCCACGAGATATCGCACGACTGCGTCCACGCGCTCGCGCGTCAGCTGATAGTTGTACTGGTCGCTGCCGCGCGGATCCGCGAAGCCTTGAAGCTCGAGGACGGCGTTCGGGTCCGCCTTGAGCGCCTTGGCGATCTCCGCGAGCTCATTGATGGTCTCATCGCGGAGGTCGGTCTTGTTGAAGTCGAAGTACACCACCTTCGTGTCGATCACGGAGAACTTGTTGCGATTCGCGAAGCGCTGGTTGAAGCTCGACTCCGCTTCGCGCTGGGCCGTCGCTGTCGCGGCCGCGTCGCGCTTGGCGTCCGCCGCCATCCCTGCCGCTTCGCCGACGCGAGCATCCAGCGCCGCGGTGCGGCTCGAAGTGTCGCGCAGCTGGGTCTCCTGCGTGTCGACCCTCTGGCTCAGCTTGGACTCCGTCTGGCTTAGCTTGGTCTCCGTCGAGCCAACCTGCTCACGCACGTACTTCTTCGTCGCGCACGCCGAGAGCAGCAAGCTCGTCACGCCACAGACGATGAGCACAGCAAGCAGTCGCTTCATAACGGTGCCTCCTTCGACACCAGCCTGCCACACAGGGCAACTCTGACCGCACGCCGGCCTTGGCGCGCGGCGTCAAGTCGCGTGGCGCTCGACCTCTCGCAGCCGTCGCTCGAGAAAGCGGCGCTCGGCGTCGTTGGTGACCAGCGTCAGCGCGCGAGCGTAGCTCTCGCCGGCGGCCTGCCAGGCACCAAGCCGCCGTAGCAGATCGGCGCGCGCGGCGTGTAGCAAGTAGTAGCGGTCCAGCTCGGGCGCGAGCGCGTCGATCAGGTCCAGCCCCGCGCGTGGACCGTCGACCATCGCGACGGCCGCTGCGCGGTTCAGCGACACGATCGGCGATGGCTGCAGCCGCTCCAACAGGGTGTAGAGCCGCACGATCTGGCGCCAATCGGTGTCTTCGGCGCGCGCCGCCTGGCAGTGCAGCGCCGCGATGGCCGCCTGCAGGGCGAATGGCGCCGGGCCGTCACGCAGCGCCTCCTCGACGAGCGGCAGCGCTTCGGCGATCAGCGCGCGATTCCAGCGGCTGCGATCCTGCTGCTCCAGCAGGACGAGATCGCCTGCCTCATCCAGCCGCGTCTCGCGCCGCGAATCGTGCAGCAGCATCAGCGCCAGCAGCGCGCTGGCCTCCGCGGGCGGCGGGGACATCAGCGCCCGCACCAGACGCGCGAGGCGAATGGCCTCGGCGCAGAGGTCGGTTCTCACGAGCGACTCGCCACGTGTCGCGGCATAGCCTTCGGTGAAGATGAGATAGATGACCGTGAGCACGGCCTCGAGCCGCGCCGGCATATCCGTCGTCTCGGGCACGACGTACGGAATGTGTGCGTCGCGGATCTTCGATTTGGCTCGGACCAGACGCTGAGCCATCGTCGCGGTCGGCACCAGAAACGCGCGGGCGATCTCGTCGGTCCCTAGGCCGCCGAGCGTGCGGAGCGTCAGCGCCACCTGCGCTTCGAGCGCCAGCGCTGGATGACAGCAGGTGAAGATCAGCCGCAGGCGATCGTCGGGAATCTCATTCGGGTCGAACTCCGGCGGCTCGACGATGTCGAGCGATGCGTCCGGGGCGTACTGGTCCATCTTTTCGGCGAAGCGCACGCGGCGGCGGATGCGGTCGATGGCCTTGTGCCGCGCCGTCTGGATGATCCAGGCGCGCGGGAAGTCGGGTACGCCGGAGACGGGCCACTGATCGACGGCGGTTGTAAACGCCTCCTGAGCGGCGTCTTCGGCGACGTCGAAATCGCCCACGAGCCGGATCAGGGTGGCCACGATTCGACCCCAATCGGAGCGATAGACCGCGTCGACCGCCGCGCCGACGTCCGAAACGTGCGCCACGAGAGATAATTTACTGCCGGTGTCGATTGCGGCGCCCGCCGTTAGACCCAATGCTGGGCACGTCGAAAGGAGCGTTCATGACGTACGCGCTGTGGATCGTTCAGGCATTGCTCGCCCTGGTGTTCCTGTTCGCCGGCGGAATGAAGCTGGTGCTGCCGCTGGAGAAGATGGCGGGCCCCATCGAGCTTCCCGGCTGGCTCCTGCGCTTCGTCGGGGTGTGTGAGGTGCTCGGTGCCCTTGGCCTGATCCTGCCGTCGGTATTGCGCATTCGACCGGGGCTGACGCCGCTGGCCGCGTTCGGGCTCGTCATCATCATGATCGGCGCCACGGCGCTCACGCTCAGCGCCGGCGTCGTCGGCGCGGCGGTGATCTCGCTGATCGTCGGCGTGCTGGCGGTGTTCGTCGCGTACGGCCGCTGGCGGCTGGTACCGCTCGGCGGATCGGACGGCTCGCTTCATCCGGCGACGAGAAGGACCTGAGCAATGCGCGTGTCGATTCGGGGCCCCGCCGTTCGACTGATGGATGGAGGGACGCGTGAAATACATGCTCATGATCTGCCGCGATGAGCCGACATGGGAGAAGCTCAGCCTCAGCGAGCGACAGAAGGTCCACCGAGAGATGGTTGACCTCTCGCAAGAGCTCACCGCGCGCGGGCAGTATCTAGGCGGCCTTCCACTGCATCCGTCGTCGTCGGCGACCTGCGTGCGCGTGCGCGACGGCAAGCGCCTCGTCACAGACGGGCCGTTCGCGGAAACCCGCGAGCAACTCGGCGGCTACCTGATCATCGACGTCAAGGATCTGGACGAAGCGCTGGCGATCGCCGCGCGCATTCCCCTGGCTAGAACCAGCACAGTCGAAGTGCGGCCGGTTCGGGAAGGAGACCCGTCGTGAAAATCGTCGCGGCGCTGGCCGTGATCGTCATCGGTCTCGCGGCCTTCGTCGCCGCGCGGCCATCGCACTACCGCGTCGTCCGCACGGTGACCATGGCCGCGCCCGCCTCGATGGTGTTCGCACAGGTCAACGACTTTCATCGATGGGGCGAGTGGAATCCGTGGGCGAAGCTCGATCCGGCGATGAAGCAATCGTTCGAGGGTGCGCCGGCGGGGCCGGGCGCGGTCTACACCTGGGCCGGCAACAAAGAAGTCGGCGAAGGACGAATGACGGTCACCGAGAGCCGCCCCGACGAGCTGGTGCGGATCAGTCTGCAGTTCCTGAAGCCATTCGCCGCGACGAGCACGGCGGAGTTCACGTTCCGGCCGGACGGTGATCGAACCGCCGTGACGTGGAGTATGGTGGGAGAGGCGAATTTCGTCGCGAAGATCTTCCACCTGTTCATCGACATGGACAAGATGATCGGCGGAAACTTCGAGCGTGGACTGACGGACATGAAATCGATCGTGGAAGCGGGAGGAAGCCAACGATGAGCCGGATACGGGTGCTGGTCGGCACGCGCAAGGGCGCGTTCGTTCTAACGTCGGACGGCAAGCGGGAGCGCTGGGACGTGAGCGGCCCGCACTTCGGCGGCTGGGAGATGTATCATCTCAAGGGCTCGCCCGCCGACCCGAATCGGCTCTACGCCTCGCAATCCAGCAGCTGGTTCGGTCAGCTGATCCAGCGCTCGAACGACGGCGGCAAGACGTGGGAGCCGGTCGGCAACAAGTTCGTCTACGACGGCCCCACGGGCACGCATCTCTGGTACGACGGCACGCCGCACCCGTGGGACTTCGCGCGCGTGTGGCATCTGGAGCCGTCCGCGGCCGATCCCGACACCATCTACGCCGGCGTCGAGGACGCCGCGCTGTTCAAGTCGCGCGATGGCGGGCAGACCTGGCACGAGCTGCCCGGGCTACGTACCCACGCGTCGGCGCAGTCCTGGCAGCCGGGCGCCGGCGGGATGTGCCTGCACACGATCGTCCTCGATCCCGTCCATCCCGGACGGCTCTTCATCGCAATCTCCGCCGCCGGCGTCTTCCGCAGCGACGACGACGCCAAGACGTGGCGGCCGATCAACCGCGGCCTGCGGTCGGAGCAGATTCCGAACCCGACCGCCGAAGTCGGCCACTGCGTTCATCGGATCGCGATGCATCGCTCGCGCCCGAATGTCTTGTTCATGCAGAAGCACTGGGACGTCATGCGCAGCGACGACGCCGGTGAGTCGTGGCGCGAGGTCAGCGGCAATCTGCCGACCGATTTTGGATTTCCGATCGACGTCCACGCGCACGAGCCCGAGACCATCTACGTCGTGCCGATCAAGAGCGATTCGGAGCACTATCCGCCCGACGGCAAGCTGCGCGTGTACCGCAGTCGAACCGGCGGCAACGAGTGGGAGGCGCTCGCGCGTGGCCTGCCGCAGCGCGATTGCTACGTCAACGTCCTGCGGGACGCGATGGCCGTCGACGCACTCGACCCCTGCGGCGTGTACTTCGGCACCACCGGGGGACAGGTGTACGTCTCGCCCGACGCCGGCGACAACTGGACGCCGATCGTGCAGCATCTGCCGGCCGTCGTCGCGGTCGAGGTGCAAACGCTGCCATGACCGTCCGCGTGGTTCTGCCGTCGCATTTGCGCACGCTCGCGAAGGTCGACCACGAGCTCAAGCTCGACATCGCGGAGACGGTGACGCAGCGATCGATTCTCGATGCGCTCGAGGCCCGCTATCCCATGCTGCGAGGGACGATTCGCGATCAGGTCACGCAGCAGCGCCGAGCGTTCGTGCGGTTCTTCGCTTGCGAGGAAGATTTGTCGCACGAGTCGCCCGACGCTCCGTTGCCCGACGCGGTGGCGACCGGCGCTGAGCCGTTCCTCGTGATCGGCGCGATGGCGGGCGGCTAGCGGGAGCGTCCGCGCGCACTGCAGCTGTGCCAACCCGTCTTTTTCGTGGCAGCCAGCTGACAGTCCCGACTGGGGCGGCGCCCCTCTCATCCGGGTCCCGGCCAGACAGCGCTCTGGAAGTCCGCGACACATCAAACGCGTGGCGCTGCCAGTACTCATGGGTGACCGGCGGCCGGGATTGGCACACCCTTTGGAATCTGACCCCCGGGAGGGCCATCCATGAGAATCGCTCTTCTTTTGCTGTTGACCGCGCTGTTCGCGTATCCGGTTGTCAGCGCCGCGCAGTCGGCCACGACACCGGCCACGACGCCCGCGCCGGCCGCCGATTCGCAGGGCGGTGGGATGGGGGTCAAAGACTCCTGGATCACCTCCAAGGCGAAGATGAAGCTGGTCGCGGACAAGCGGACCAAGGCGCGCCAGATCAAGGTGGAGACGCAGAGCGGCGTCGTCACCCTGCGCGGTAAGGTCGCTTCGCCCGAGGAGCGAGCCGCCGCGGAAGAGATCACGAAAGGTGTCGATGGCGTGAAGTCGGTCCGGAACACGCTCGAGATCGTTCCCGACATGAAGCGCAAGGCCGCGGACGCGAAGGACGATGAGATCGCGAAGTCGATCCGCGACCGCATGGCCGCCGACGAGCAGCTCAAGTCGACGAGCATCCGCGTCCGCGCCGACAACGGGATGGTGACGCTGATGGGCACGGTCCCGACCGTCAAGGTCAAGGACCGCGCCGCCGAGCTCGCGCGCAAGACCCCCGGCGTGCGTGCCGTCCGCAACGAGCTGCAGCTGAAGGTCTAGCTCGCTCGCGAGGGGGCCCTCGGCTGAGGGCCCCCTCGCATTCACTCCTCCTTGACGTTTCGCTTCGCAAGCCAGACTCTGAATCTCATCGCGCGCCCACGCCATCCCTGATCGTAATGGAAATCTCGTTCCGCTCGCCGCGCTTCGCGGAGGGCGGACGGCACGACGGAGACAGATCGTGAAATACATGCTGCTGATCTACGGAGACGAGCACGCGCTCAACGATGCCGAGCGTCAGCAATGCTATCGGGAATCCACCGAGCTCGCGCACCAGCTCCACGCCGCGGGGCAATACCTGGCCGCCGCGCCGCTTCATCCCACCTCGACGGCGGCCAGCGTACGAGTCCGCAACGGCAAGCCACTCGTGACCGATGGGCCGTTCGCCGAGACCAGGGAGCAGCTCGGCGGCTACTTCCTCATCGATGCGAAAAACATCGACGAGGCGGTTGCCGTCGCCGCCCGCATTCCCCTGGCCCGTCTCGGCACGGTCGAAGTGCGGCCGGTCGTCGAAATCCCTGGTCTGCCTGTCGATCGCGGGTCCTCCCGTTCGACGTAGTAATGACGGCGCCGGTTGACGGCGCCTGTCCAGAGGGAGGATTGTCATGGCCACCAAGGGCGATGCGCTCGCGACACGATTCGAAACGAAGGTTCGGGAGACGGCGGCCACGCTCGAGCGATTGAGCGACGCGGACTGGAAGAAGACGACGTCGGCGGAGAAATGGACGGTCGGGGTCACTGCCCACCATCTGGCGAGCGCCTACGAGGCTGTCCCGCGCATCGCCACGACCATCGCCTCGGGTGGGTCGCGTGGACACTTCACGAGAGCGATGCTCGACGAGCTCAACGCCAGACATGCGGTCGAGCACGCCGCCTGCACCAAGACGGAGACGCTCGCGCTCATGCGCAAGACTGCGGCCGCGGCGGCCAGCGTCGTCCGCGGACTTGACGACGCCGAGCTTGCCAAGAGCGGTATCGTCTTCGACGATGTACCGCCGATGACAGCCGAGCAGCTCATCACTCGTGCCCTCATCGAGCACACCGACGAGCATCTGCGCAGCATCCAGCAGACGGTCGGCACGCGAGGCGTCTGATGAAGATCTTCTACGGCTGGGTCATTGTCGTCGTCGGCATCGTCGTGACGTGTGTCGGCTTCGGTGCGATGACCACGCTCACGGTGTTCCTGGCGCCGATCGCCGACGCCATGGGTTGGTCCCGCACCGGAATCTCGACCGCCGCGCTGGTGAACTGGCTCTGCATGGGCGCAGGCGCGTTCCTGTGGGGCGCGTTGTCCGATCGGTTCGGCACGCGCGCGGTCGTGCTGAGCGGCGGCATCCTGCTCGGCCTCGGGCTGGTGACGGCGAGCCGCGCGACCACGCTCGTCCAGTTTCAGCTGCTGTTCGGCGTCCTCGTCGGACTGGCGGCCGGCAGCTTTTATACGCCGATGACCGCGACGACGGCGCGGTGGTTCACCCGCCATCGCAGCCTCGCCGTCGCCCTCGTCTCGGCGGGCGTCAGCGTCGGATCCGCCGTCCTGGCGCCACTCGCGCGCTGGCTCATCACAAATTACGACTGGCGCTCGGCCATGCTCGTGATCGGTGATCTCGTCTGGCTCGTCATCATTCCGGCGGCGCTGCTCGTGCGCAATCCGCCGTCGATCGCAACCGCTCGCGCCGCGGCGTCGGACGACCACGGCGACGTCGACCTGACGGTGGCCCAGGCGCTCCGCACGCCACAGTTCGCGGCGCTCGCGGTGGCCTACTTCGCCTGCTGCGCGGCGCATTCGGGCCCGATCTTCCACATGGTCACCAACGTGATCGATCACGGCATCAGCGCCATGACGGCGACCACCGTGCTCAGCGTGGCGAGCCTGGCCTCGCTCAGCGGCAAGATCATCTGCGGTCTCGTAGCGGATCGCGTGGGCGCCAAGCGCACGCTGGTGGCGGGGCTTGCGCTGCAGGCGGCCGCCGTCAGCCTCTATCTCTTTACCCGCGAGCTCGCCGGCTTCTATGCGGTCGCGCTGATCTTCGGATTCGCGTACGGAGGCATCATGCCGCTCTATGCGATCCTCGTGCGCGAGTACTTCGGCGAGCGCATCATGGGTGCGGCCTTCGGCGCCGTCGCCTTCGTCTCCACGCTCGGCATGGCGCTGGGACCGTGGGCGGGCGGCTGGCTGTACGACAACTTCGGCGGCTACTTCTGGCTGTTCCTCGGCTCGTTCGGCATCGGTCTCGCGGCGGTGGCGATCGCGGTCACGTTCCGCGCGCCGGTCCGTGCGCCGATGGCGCTCGCGACGCCGAGCGCCGCGCGCTGATCGATAACGCCCGTCAGGCGCCGAGCTTTGCCGCGGGCCGCACGATCTCCTCGTCGATCATCTGCAGATACTCGACGCGCGCGTCGACGTCGCGCGGCAGGCTGTAGATGCTCAGACCCACGCCGTCGAGCCCGAGCGCGCGGGCGTGCACGAGGGACTCGACGCACTGCGCGGCAGTGCCGTTGATCGTCCACGCGTCCAGATCGGTGTCGAATCCGAGCTGCAGCGGCACCATCGTCGGCTCTTGCATCTGCCAGCCGCGGTACATCGCGAACGTACGCTCGAGATAGGCGTGCGCCGCGGCGCGCGCCGCTTCCTTGCTGGCGCCGACGATCAGGCTGCGCGAGGCGAGCGCGCGTCCCGGCGTCCGCGGCCCCTCGGACATTCGCGCGTCACGATACACGCCGACGAGCCTGGCGATGTCGTCCCACGCGATTTGCGGCCCGAAGAACACAGCGTCGACGAGCCGCGCGGCCCGCCGCGTGGCGCCGACGCTCTGCGCCCCCATCTCGAGCGGGGGGTGTGGCTTCTGATGCGGCGTGAAGCCCATCCTCGCCGCCGTCAGCGTCGTGTATCGGCCCTCGACGGTCACGTCATCGCCGCGCCAGAGTCGCTTCATGACGTCGAGCGACTCCTCGAGCTTCGCCACGCGATCCTTACGGGTGAGTTTCGCCGCCTCGAGCTCGCGCTCGCGATACCCGATCGCGACGCCGACGTCGAGACGTCCGTGCGTGATGTGGTCGAGCGTCGCGACGTTCTCCGCCACGTCGACGGCGCTGAGCAGCGGCAGGAGCAACATCGAGGTCTTCAAACGCAGCTCGCCGGTCTCGGCCGCCAGTCGCGCGAGCAGCGGGAACGGCTGGGGCCACACGGTGGGATGCGAGATCCAGTGATGCCCGATCGATACCCAGGCAAACCCCATCGTCGACGCCGCGCGAACGACTTCGATGGCCTCATCGATGATCGCGGTCGGCGTCCGATCGGTCGGACTCCAGAATGGAGTGAGGTGAAACCCGATCTGCACGATGGCCATCCCGAGCATCGGTACGCTACGCTGCACACCGAACGAGTTCAAGCCGCATCGGCTACACTAGCGCCAACCATGAGGCTCGAGGGCAAGCGAGCGCTGATCACCGGCGCCAGCCGCAACATCGGCCGCGCGGTCGCGCTGGCGTTTGCCGCCGAGGGCGCGGATCTCGTGCTGAACACACGGATCAATGCCGACGAGCTCGACGCGGTGGCGGCGGACTGCCGCAAGGCTGGCGTGCGCGTCGTGTCGGCTCTCGCGGACATCGCGGATGCGGCCGCCGTCGAGACGATGGTCGCGCGCGCACTCTCCGAGCTCGGCGCGATCGACATCCTCGTTTGCAATGCGGCGATCCGGCCGCACACGCCGATCACCGAGACCTCGCTGGACGACTGGCATCGCGTCATGGCGGTGGACCTGCACTCTGCGTTCTATCTCGCACGCGCGGTGGTCCCCGGTATGAAGACGCGCGGGCGAGGCAGCATCATCGCGCTCGGCGGGCAGTCGGCGATCACCGGTCGGCCCAACACCGCGGCGGTCACTGCGGCGAAGTCGGGCCTGCTCGGGCTGATCCGCGCGCTGGCCGCGGAGCTCGGTCCGTTTGGCATCCGCGCCAACATGGTCGTGCCCGGCTTCATCGACACCGAGCGCCGCTACGCCGAGTGGTATCCGGAGTTCAAGCAGACGCCGCCGGGCGATCCCGCGCAGCTCAAGGAGATCCCGCTGCGGCGACTCGGGCGCCCAGAAGATATTGCTGATGCGTGCGTCTTTCTCGCCTCCGACGCATCGGCGTACGTGACGGGGGACACCATCCGCGTGATGGGCGGCCGAATAATCGGCTAGCTCTCGGTCGCGGCTCTACGGTAGTCTGTTTGGGCGCGTGGCCTCGCGCACCGACGCGTCGCGCTCGCAACCCTTCGGAGTAATGTCCATGGCCGCAAGATTTCGATCCCTGGCCGTTGTTTGCCTGCTCGTGGCCGGTCTCGTCGTCACGCTGCCTTCAGCATCTTGGGCGGCGCTCAACGCCTATCTCCAGCTTCCCGATTGCACTGGGACGGTGACCGTCGCCGGCTTGCAGGGCGCCATCCAGCTCAATGGCTTCACGTCGAAGGTCGCCAATATGACCGCCACCGGCGCCGCCGGGGTGGGCAGGGCCGTGTTCTCACCCATTCAGGTCCTCAAGGATCTCGACAAGTGCAGCCCACACCTCTTCCTCGATGTCGTCAGCGGACACACGTTGCAGACCGTGACGATCCTCTTCACGCGAACGAGCCCGTCGGGCAAGGAAGAGCCGTTCTTCAAGATCAAGCTGACGCACGTCACGGTCAGCTCGGTCGAGACGACGACGGTAGCCGGGAACGGGACCGACGACCTGCGCAACATTCAAAACCCGACGGCGCCCGAGCTGAATACCGGTAACCCCACGTCGATTCAGGAGATCGTGACCCTGTCATACGCGCAGATCCAGCTGACCGAGCTCGCGACGAACGTGACGACGACCTTCGACGTCGCCGGGAACCGACAACAATGAAGGGATCGGGGCGGCGCGGTGATCTGCGCTGCGCGCGCCCCGATTCGCCTGAGGGCGGTCGGCGCGAAGGCTTGGCACACGCGTTGCCCGGCGGTATAAGGTCATAGACGTCGTTTCCTCAACCCATATGCCGGAAGGAGGGCGCGCGGACAGACGCTGAGCAGGACGGCAGTCGCATTCGATGAGCGCCAGGTCCGCCCGACAGGGCGGATGACGAGGTAGGGACCGATCGAACCATTCGGCGGATGGTCCCTCGGCGGGCACGGTCGTGATGAGTGGAGCAAACCGGCGTGGTGACGCGCCGACAAAGGCCACTCAAGGTGCCGCCCTCCTTGCTCTCTTGGTCTGCGCATCCCATCCACGGCCAGGAGGCGCACCATGTGCGGCATCTTCGGCTACGTCGGTCGTAATCCCAACGCGGCGGACCTGGTCCTGCGCGGACTCAAGAAGCTCGAGTATCGTGGCTACGATTCCTGGGGCATCGCCGTCGGCGACGATGCGCGCGTCGCGCTCGAACGACGCATCGGCAAGATCGGCGACGCGGCGCCCGATCTGCCGCCCAGCACGATCGGCATCGGCCATACGCGCTGGGCCACCCACGGTGGCGTGACCGAGACGAACGCGCACCCGCACGTTGACTGCACCGGGCGCCTCGCCCTCATTCACAACGGCATCGTGTCGAACTACCGGGAGCTCCGTGATCCGCTCGCGCGCGCCGGGCATCGTTTCCGCTCCGAGACCGACACCGAGGTCATCACGCACTTGATCGAAGACTGCTTGAAGAACACACCGGCCGGCCCCGAGCAGCTGGTGAGGGCGACGATAGCGGCGTTCCGCCGCCTGCAGGGTCTCAACGCGATTGCGGTCGCGGACGTCGGCGCCGGGCAGATCGCCGCCGCCAAGAGCGGCTCGCCACTCGTGCTCGGCTGGACCGAGCATGGGCGTCTGCTGGCGTCAGATTTCAGCGCGCTGCTGGAGCACACGCGCCGCGTGACGTTCGTCGACGACGGTCAGGCGGTGCTGCTGTCGCGCGAACGCTGCCGCGTCTTCGACGCCGGCACCGGCGGAGAGCTCACGCCGACGATAACAGAGGTCGGCTGGGAGGCGGCCGCCACCGAGCTGTGCGGTTATCCCGATTACATGACGAAGGAGATCCACGAGCAGCCTTCGGTCTTACGGCATCTCGCCATCGCTGGACGCGAGCATGCGCAACGCCTGGCCGCCATGATCCGCGCGGCTGCGGACGTGTTCGTGATCGGCTGCGGAACCGCCGGACACGCCGCACTCGCCGGCCAGTACCTGCTCGCGCGGATCGCCGGCCGCCGTGTGACCGTCGCCACCGGCTCTGAGTTCCCGTATCTCATGGACTTCGTCGGCGAGGGCGCGCTCGTCATCGCGTTGTCCCAGAGCGGCGAGACGATTGATGTCATCGATGCGGCGCGCGCCGCCCGACAGCGCGGCGCTCGCGTCGCCGCCCTCGTCAATGTCGAGGGCTCGACGCTCTGGCGTCTGGCCGATCTCACCGTCCCGCTCGGCGCCGGCCCGGAGCGCTGCGTGCTCGCGACCAAGAGCTTCACTGCGAAGCTCGCGATGATGCTGCTGACGGCCTATGAGCTCGCCGGCGACGTCGGCGCCGCCGCGGCGCTGATCGAGCGCGCCGCAGACGAGATCGAGCGACTGCTGGCCGACGACCGGCGCGATCTGATTCGACGGATCGCCGAGACGATGTACACGGGCGAGCACCTGTTCGTGATCGGCCGCGGGCCCAGCTATCCGCTCGCGCTCGAGGCGGCGCTGAAGGTGAAAGAGGTGAGCTACATCCACGCCGAGGGCTTCGCGGGTGGCGATCTCAAGCACGGCGTGATCGCCCTCATCGAGCCCGGCACGCCTTGTCTGGTGCTGGCGCCGAACGACGAGACCTACGACGACATCATGGGCGGGGCCATGCAGGTCAGAGCGCGTGGCGCGCTCGTGATCGGCGTGTCGCCCTCGTCCCACGAGGCGTTCGATCACCACATCCCCGTGGCCGACCTCGGGCCGGCGACCGCGATCGTCAACGCACCGCCGGCGCAGCTGCTCGGCTATTACCTGGCGCTGCTGCGCGGCCACGATCCCGACAAGCCGCGCAACCTCGCCAAGAGCGTCACGGTGAAGTGAAGATCACGCGAGCTTCGCGACGGCGCCCTCCACGGCGGTGCCCTTGAAGAAGTCGGGATTGAGCGCGGTGTGCAGACGCGCGGCGTTCTCGAAGGTGAACTCGCGGAAGTCCGCCTCCGTGATCATCCCGTGCTCGACGAGCTCCCACGCTTCTTCGAGGACTTCGCTCATGTCGGTGACGTCGAAGTGGCTCACGTCGCTGCTGAACAGGGGATGCAGCTTGTGCGGATCGCGAAACGCCCAGGCCGTCATCGGATCGTCGGCCTCGGCGCCGAAGTAGAAGTGGTCGACGAACTGCCGACGCAGCTCGTCGGCCGACGACACGCCGGCGGCCTCGAAGTCGTCGATCTGGCCGAGCGCGTACTCCCGCTCGGTCAGCTCGTCGTTGCTCTTGAACGGCGGCACGATGCTCGTGCTCGCGAGCAGCTCGTCCATCTTGTCTTCGAAGGCGCGGCCGCCATACCGCGTGAACAAATCTTTGAGCAGATTCTTGTCGAGGTTGGTCGGCCGCAGGTGCTTCTCCATCGGTCCGCGGCTCCGCTTCTCCCAGTGCGCAATGAGATCGGTGAAGAGGTTGCACGCCCAGCCCACGCCGCCCTCGAGCATGCCAAAGCGCAGCATCGGGAAGCGCTTGACCACGCCGCCGAAGATGAGCGCGCGCGCGAAGGCGTGGCTGGCGGCGGCGAAGTGGCCGATATGGTTGAGGCTGAAGTTGTTGATCGACTCCCGCCCGTGCCAGCCCATGCTGCCCGAGTGGGCGGTGACCGCGACCTTCAGATCGACGCAGGCCTTCCAAAAGGCGTCATAGTCGTGCGGGCTCTCGTAGCCGAGCGAGTCGATGTAGTACCGCACGGTGGTCGGATCCGACACCTCGCGTGCGAGTGCCGGGATCGGCCGCTTCACGTGGTTGGAGATCATGATCACTTTGAAGCCGAGCTCGCGCACCGCGTACGTCGCGTCCTCGATCGCTTCTTGCGGGGTGTAAACCGGCACGACCGCCGCCGGCGCGATGCGATCCTTGTACGGCGCGAACATCTCGGCGTTCATGCGATTCACGGCGCGCGAGACTCCGCGGCGGATCTGCTCGTCGGCGTTGTTGATGTGAAACAGGCCGAGTGAGGTGTAGAGCAGGCAGAAGTCGACGCCGAAGTCGTCCAGGCGTTCGTAAAAGAGCTTCGGCACCATGGCCGTGGCGCGATCGAGCGTGTTGGCGGGCTCGCCCCACCAGGTCGGCCGAAACGGCCGCTTGTCCAGCCGCTCTTCGCGGCTCATCGCGTACCAGCCCCGCTCGATGTCCTTGGACTTGAAGTGCTCGACGAGCGACGGCCCGCCGACCTGCTTCAAGTAGTCGAGGAAGATGGGCATCGGCTCGAGCCAGTGACCGTCGCCGTCGATGACGGGATGGTCGAGCTGCCGGCGGACCTTGGCGGACTTCGAGTCTTTCACGTAGGCCATCTCACGCCTCCCGACGTCCTGCGGCTATCACTGCAGCTGCCGGGGCGATCGTGCGCGCGGCGTGCGCGTTAGTCAAGCGACGGAGCGTGTATAGTGTGCCCCCCGGAGGGGACGCGATGAGGAAGACGCTCACCGCCTGGCTGCTTGTCGCGGCCATGGCCGCCTCGGCGATGGCGCAGCCGACGATCGATCCCGACGCCGAGCTCGTCGTCGCCATGCCCGACGACACGACCAACATGGACCCGCGCATCGGGATGGGGTCGATCCGCTCCACGTACATCCGCCAGGTGTTCGAGAGCCTGGTCGACGTCGATACGCAAGGCAAGCCGGTGCCCGGGCTGGCGCTGTCGTGGAAGCCGGTGGGCGATACCACGTGGGAGTTCGCGCTGCGGCGCGGCGTGAAGTTTCACGACGGCGAGGTATTCAACGCCGACACCGTGCTGTTCAACCTCGACCGCATGTTCCGACGGAATCTGGACAAGCACGGGATCAAGGACGTTGCCGCCGGCACGCAGTTCGACAAGACGCTGCCGTATGTGAGCCGCTGGGAGAAGGTCGACGACTATACGGTGCGCGTGCACACCAGCGAGCCCGCGCCCACGCTCTGGGATGCGCTCGGACGCGAGCCGCTGGTGCCGAAGGCGTGGACGATCAAGAACGGCGTCGATGCGCTCAACGAGCGCCCGATCGGCACCGGCGCGTGGAAGCTCGTGGAGTGGAAGCGCAAGACGTCGATGGTTCTCGAGCGCAACGACGCCTACTGGGCCGGCGCGCCGCAGCTCAAGCGATTGCGCCTGCAGGTCATTCCGGAGGCGTCGGCGCGGCTGGCCGCGCTGCGCGCCGGCCAGGTGTCGCTCGTCGATGCGGTGCCGCCGGTGGACGCCGGGGTGCTGGCGCGCGAGCCGAACGTGAAGATCGTCTCGGGCCCGCAAAAGCTCAACTGCCGTCTCTATCTCAACGGGCGGCTGAAGAGCCAGTTCGACTCCGGCGGCAAGGATGGGTTGTACGCCGACACGAAGACGCGCCTGGCTTTCACCCTCGCGGTGAACCGCGAGGCGATCATCAAGAAGATCTTTCAGGGATACGCCCTCGCCAACGCGTCACCGGTGGCCACGGTGTCGTCCGGCTATGCCGCGCAAGAGCCGTACGCCTACGACCCGCAGCGGGCGAAGGCGCTCTTGACCGAGGCCGGCTGGAAGGCCGCGGGGCGTGGCTGGGAGCGCAACGGCGAGCCGCTCGTGCTGAACCTGCACTATGCGGCGAAGCACTATGGCCAGGCCTTCGACGAGACGACGGCAGCGGTCGCCGAGATGCTCAAAGACATCGGCGTGCAGGTGACGCTCAAGCCGATCGACTTCGGGACCATGCTGCAGATCTCGCAGAAGGGAACGCTGCCGTACAACGGCGGCTTCACCGCGTGCCGCACCAGCAACAATCTCGACGCGGACGATTTCCTGCGCGATTGGACGGCGCTCACCCTCATCAACTGGTCGCCATATCCACCCGACCTGATGGCCGCCTATTCGGCGCAGCGGCGCGAGCTCGATCCCGCCAAGCGTGTGCGGATGCTCGCCGACTTGCAGCGACAGATCCACGAATGGGCGCCGGTGGTGCCGCTCTACCAGGAGGTCAAGGTCTACGCCCACGGAGCCCGCGTCGCGGGCTTCACGCCGCTCACCGAGCTGCACATGGACTTCCGGGGCGTCACCGTCCGGAAGTAGCCACGCGGAGCCACGCTATGCACTGTTGCGGTCACGTGCTGACACGTCGGGCCTGGATGTGGTCGACGGCGCTGAGCTCCGTCGGCGCGGTGGTCGCCGGCTGTGCCGGCACGCAAAGCAGCGCGCCGGCAGCCGACGCGTCGTTGGCCGACGCCACCAGCCTGCTGCGCGACAACATCTCCGTCGACGTCCACACGCATGCAGGGGCGAACGGCATCACGTCGCGTACAGCGCGACCGAGCGATGAGATCGCGCGCCAGATGCGGACCGGCCGCATCGCCGTGCTGTGTCTCGCCGAGGTGCCGGATGGCCCGATCCTCGGCCGGAACGCCAACAACGTGCTCGTCGCCCTGCGCACGCCCGAACCGGGCTTTCTCTACGCGTATCATCTGGACCGGCTCGCGTGGGCCGACGAGCTCGTCGCGCAGCACGGGATCCGCCGCGCGCTGACCGCCGCGGATTTGAAAACAGCCCACGCGGCCGGACAGCCGGCGATCATCCTGGACATCGAGGGGCTCGACTTTCTCGAAAAGAAGGTCGAGCGGCTGGAAGAATCGTACCGCCGCGGCGTCCGCACCATGCAGCTCGTGCACTACACGCCGAACGACATCGGCGATTTTCAGACCGGCGCCGTGGTTCACAACGGCCTGACGCCCTTCGGCGCGGACGTCATCCGCGCATGTCATCGGCTCGGCATCGTCGTCGATGTCGCGCATGCGACCGCGAAGACGGTGGATCATGCGGTCGGCGTCGCGACGAAACCGCTGCTGCTCTCCCACACCGCGCTGAGCGGTTCCAAGGCACAGGGGCCGACGCCGCTCACCGAGCGCCAGATCACGCGAGAGCACGCGCGCGCGATTGCCCAGACCGGCGGCGCCATCGGCGTCTGGCACTTCTTCCCGAGCTTCGCCCGATACGTCGACGGCCTCAAGGAGATGGTCGACGTGGTGGGCGCGGACCACGTGAGCATCGGCACCGACGCGTCGGCGAATCCGGGACTCATGACCGAGTACGACTATTTTCCACAGCTCGTCGACGCCATGCTGCGCGGCGGATTCAACCGAGCTGAGGTCGTGAAGATCATCGGCGGCAACTATCTGCGCATCTTCACGGCCTCCGTCGGCTGAGGCGGTCGCGTCAAATGGAAATCGAGCTCGCCGCGAGCTCGATGGGCGCCGACGGCAGCGCGACAGTGAAGACCGCTCCGCCGCCTCGCCCCGGGCTTTCCGCGCGCACCGTGCCGCCGTGTGCCTCGACGAGGTGGCGCACGATGGCGAGACCGAGCCCGAGTCCGTCGCGGTGCCCCACGCCGCTCCCCTGGTGAAAGCGATCGAAGACGTGAGACAAGAGCTCCGGTTCAATGCCGCGCCCGGTATCGCGCACGGACAACACCGTTCTGGAGGCGTCGTGCGCAAGGCTCACCATGATGTGTCCGCCGGACGGCGTGAACTTGATCGCGTTCTCGATCAGATTGAGCGCGATCTGCTGCAGCCGTTCGGAATCGCCGAGGACGTGATGCGTGGAGACCGACGGTGATGTGTGAAGCGCGACGCCTTTGACGTCGGCCGAGTGCTGGAGTGACGCCACGGCATCGCTGACGACGCACTCGAGCAGAACCCGTTCCCGGCGAAGGCGCAGCTTCCCAGCGACAATGCGGGACAGGTCGAGCAAGTCGTCGATGAGCCTGGCCTGCAATCGCGTATTCCGTTCGATACGCTCCAGCGCCGGTGCGATGTCCTCGCGCTTCACGCGCCCTGTGCGCAGCGCATGCACCGAGCTCAGCACCGCCCCGAACGGCGTGCGAAGCTCGTGAGAAACCATCGCGAGGAATTCGTCCTTCGCACGCCCCGCGGCTTCTGCCTCCGCCCGGCGCTGCCGCTCGATTTCCGCGCGCTTGCGCTCGGCGAGATCGAGGACGAACGACGCCCATTCCCGTCGTGCCTCGTCGAGAAAGACCGAGCCGACAAGCACTGGGACGCGCGTCCCGTCGGGGCGCACGTACTCCGTCTCGTACGGTTGGCCAAGCGGCGCCACGGCGGGCCAGTTCACCCGTCCGTCGCGGAGGTCGGCGCGGGTGACGCCGATTGTGCGCAGGAGCGCGTCGTTGACGTCGACGATCCGATCTCCCTCCCCGACCAGAATGCCGATGAGGCTCGAATCGACGAGCCGTTTGAGCCGGCGCTGGCTGGCGATCAGCTCTTCGGTGCGTTCCGCGATGGTCGCGCCGGCGACCCTGATCGCGTGCCCGACGGCCTCAACCTCCGCGACCGGTGATGACGGGCACGTGACCGGCTCGCCTCGCCCGAGGCTGCCGGCGGTCGAGACGAGCGCGCCCATCGATGCCGAAATCCTTCGTCCCCAGACCAGCGCAATAGCTCCGCCGCCGGCCGCAAGGACGACGCCGACCATCGTGATGCGCCACAGTGACCGTTGGAGCGGGGCCTCGACGAACGTTATCGGAGCGCCGAGCGTCACGGTCCAGCCGAGCGAGGGCAAGCGGTACCAGGCTGAATAGACGTCGGGACTGTCGTAGACCGGAAATCGGCCGGCTCCCTCGGGAGCGGCGCGTACGGCCCGCGCCAGTGGGCTGATGAGCTCGCGGCCGATGAAGCGCTCAGGATCACGGTTCCACGCGATCAAGATCTGGTGCGTGTCAGCGACGCCAGAGATCCAGTCGCCGGGGATATTCTCCGCATTCAAGATCCGGCCGATCGCCTCGACGTTGAGGCCCACGAAGAGGACGTACCGCAGCACGCCATCGTGTGTCACCGGCACCGCCACGGTGATGTTCTTCGTACCCGTCGTGCGCCCGGAGATCAGATCGGACACCGAGGGTCGTCCGCTGGCGACCTTGCGAAAGTAGTCGCGATCCCCGATGTCGGGCAGGGCGGTGCCGAACGGACGCAGCGTCGAGAGAAGAATCTGGCCTCGCGGGTCAGTCAAGCCGACGACGTACCACATGTCGTTAACGCGGATCATGCGCAGCGCTTCGGCATGAAACGCCGGCAGATCGTCGTGGCGTAGCAGCTCCGAGGTCGCCAGAACTTCGAGCGTCCGCTGCGTGGCCAGGATCTCGCGCTCGACGGCGATCGCGAGCGCCCGGGCCGTCGTGCGCAATCCGTACTCGACGCGGCTCCGATGCTCGCGTCCGATATCGTGAATGATCCACCCGGCAAACGCCAGCAACGGCACGATGGCGATGGCGACGAGGAGCACGAGGTGATGTCCAAGTACGAGCTTCCCGCGAGTGCGCGCGAACGACTTCGGCACAAAGTCTCCTTCAAACACGGTGACGACACGACGATCGGTCCGGAGAAGGCAACGACGCAGAGAAGGCAACGGCGCGACCAGCGT
This sequence comes from Candidatus Rokuibacteriota bacterium, assembly GCA_036802765.1. Lineage (GTDB taxonomy): Bacteria > Methylomirabilota > Methylomirabilia > Rokubacteriales > CSP1-6 > AR12. The sequence goes on along the minus strand of DAIRVP010000066.1, from coordinate 3,694 downwards.
CGCACACTGCCGTTCCGCGGCGCACCGGTCCTTTAGTCCTGCCTAGCCATCGGGCGCCCCTCTTGTACAGCTGTCTCCCATCGGTGAATCCCGGCAGTAGAATGGCTGCCGCGAATGCGTGCGTTCCTTCTGCGACGGCTCCTTCATGCAGTCTTCGTGACCTGGGGCGTCGTGACTGTCGTGTTCTTTCTCGTACGCCTCACCGGCGATCCGACGTTGTTCCTGGTGGACCAGAGCGCCACGCAAGAGGAGATCGCCCACACGCGCGCGATGCTCGGCCTCGACCGGCCGCTGATGGTGCAGTACGCCGATTTTCTCAGCGCGGCGGTGCGCGGCGACTTCGGTGTGTCGATCCGCGAGAAGCGTCCGGCGATGACCATGGTGATCGAGCATTTCTGGCCGGCGACCGTGGAGCTGGCGGCCGCGGCGCTCGCGCTTTCGACGGTACTCGCGGTCCCGCTCGGCGTCGTTTCGGCGACGCACCGCGGGCGGCTGGCCGACCACGCCAGTCGCCTCGCCTCATTGTTCTTGCAGTCGATGCCGAGCTTCTGGCTCGGCATCATGCTGATCCTGCTCTTCGCGGTGGCGTTGGGCGGCCTGCTCCCCGCGTACGGCACCGGAACCTGGCGGCATCTCGTCTTGCCGTCGATCGCGCTGGCGGCCGCACCGCTCGCCCAGAACGTGCGGCTCGTTCGCGCGGGGATGCTCGAGGTGCTCGGACAGGATTACGTCCGCACGGCGCGGGCGAAGGGATTGGGCGAGCGCGGCGTGATCTATCGTCACGCGCTACGCAATGCCGCACTGCCCGTCATCACCGTCACCGGACTGTCGCTGGGATTCATGCTCAGCGGCGCCTTGATCATCGAGACGGTGTTCGCGTGGCCGGGCATGGGACGGCTCATCGTGCAGGCGGTCCCGGGGCGTGACTTCCCCGTGATCCAGGCCGGCGTGTTCGTCTTCGCGCTGGTGTTCGTCGTTCTCAACGTCGTCGTGGACGTGCTCTACACCGTCGCCGATCCGCGGGTGCGCCTGACGTGAGACGCATCGACGCGCTCGCCGTCGCGGGCGCGCTGGTCGTCGTCGTGACGATCGTGCTCGCCGCCGCCGCCCCGGCGCTGGCGCCGGCCGACCCCATCAGGAACTCGCTACTCGAGCGGCTCTCGCCGCCGACGTGGGGTCGCGAGCATCCGCTGGGCACCGACACGCTCGGGCGCGATGTCGCGAGCCGGATGCTCCACGGCGCGCGTGTGTCGCTCGTCGTCGGATTCTCCGCGGTGCTGCTCGCGGGCGTGGTGGGCGTCGGCCTCGGGCTCGTGAGCGGCTGGTATCGCGGCTGGATCGACGACCTGCTGATGCGCGTCGGCGACGTGCAGCTCGCGTTTCCCGTGCTCGTGCTGGCCGTCGGCGTGCTGGCAGTTCTCGGCGCGAGCCTGCTCAATCTCATCGTCGTGCTCGGCGTCACGGGATGGATCACTTACGCGCGCATCGTCCGCGGCGAGGTGCTCACGCTGCGCGAGCGGGATTTCGTCGCCGCGGCGCGCGCGCTCGGCGCGAGCGACGCCTGGATCGTCGCGCGGCACCTGCTGCCGAACGTGTTGCCGCCCATCACCGTGGTCGCCACGTTCTCCGTGGCGCGCACCATCATCGCGGAGGCCTCGCTCAGCTTTCTGGGTCTCGGCATCCCCGCGCCTGAGCCCAGCTGGGGCGCGATGCTCGACGAGGGACGCAACTACATCACGACGGGATGGTGGCTCGCGCTCTTCCCGGGCCTGGCGATCCTGCTGCTCGTGCTCGGGATCAACCTCGTGGGCGACTGGCTGCGCGACGTTCTCGATCCGCGGCTGGAGCGGGGACTCTGAGCTCAGACCACGGTTCGCGCGGAGACGGCGTAGAGCGGATCGCCGTCGGCCGGCGAGCGGTCCTCCGCGCGGATGCCGGTCCAGCCGCCGGCGGCGTCGAAGTAGGAGCGCACGAGCATGACGTGCTGCGCGTCGCTGGTGGCGAGCCAGACGGCCACCGCCTTCGTGGGAAAGCAGCGATTGGAGAACGACACGACGAACGGCGCGCCCGGCCGCAGCACGCGGCGGACCTCGCGGAACAGCAGCAGCGGATGCAGCACGTACTGAATCGACACCGCGCACATGGCGCCATCGAACGCCGCGTCCTCGAGCGGCAGCCGCGGGTCGCGATTGACGTCGTGAACCACATGCGAGGTCAGCTGCGGATTGTCCGCCATCTCCTCGGCGTTCAGCCCCACGCCGACGACCTCGTTCGTGCGGTCGCTCGGCAGATGACTGCGCCAGCTGCTCATGAGATCGAGCAGCCGGCCGTGCAGCGGAAGCATCTCGCCATACACGCGGCCGAGCGCGGCGATGGCGCCGTCGTCGATGTGCACGACCTTGCGCGCGACGGTATAGAACTGGCCGTCAGGCGACTCGTCCTCGCGCTCGTAGGCGGCGGACGGGAAGGTGCCGTCACCGCGAACGAGCGTCATGCGCCGGCGGTCAGTGCGCCGCGGCCGCCTCGGGCATCGAGTCGAGGACGACGGTCGGGTGCACGGCCGGCGAGTAGATCTCCAGCACCTCGATGTCGTCGGAGCATTCGAGCTCGTTGTGCACGATGCCGGGCGGCTGCAGCACGCAGTCGCCGGCACGGAACGTGTGCTCGCCCTGTCCCTCGTAGACGAACCGGATCCAGCCCTTGAGCACGTAGAACATCTGGAAATCGCACTGGTGCTGATGCAGGCCGGTCGTGTGCAGATCGTGGGCGCCGCCCGCGTCGGCTTTGATGCGAATCACGTGGGCACGGAAGCGCCCGTGCGTCGCGCGCTCGATGCCCAGGTCGCGGTACTCCATGAAGCTGCGCAGCCCGGTGGCGTACACGGCGTCCTCGGCGCGGCTGACGCTGAACAGCTGCTTGGGCTCGCTCATCGCACGTACTCCTTTCCGCGGCTGACGATCTGGCCGGTTTCGATGTCGAGCTGGTCGCGCCGAGGGCCCATTGTCTGCATGGCGGCGAAGCCGTCCTCGACCATGTCGCAGTAGAGCTCGACGCGATTGCCGTCGGGATCGTGGAAGTAGACGCTGCGGGACACGTTGTGCTCGACCGTCGATTCCACCGCTATGCCGAGCTCGCGCAGCTCACGATGCGCCGCCTGCAGCTCGGCGAAGCTGCCGAGCTGCCATGCCGTGTGGTGTAGCCCCGGCTGCTTGACGTCCGGCGTCTCACCCGTGGCCAGCTGGAACAAGGCCAGATCGTGGTGCTGCGTGCCGAAGCTGAGGAACACGGCGCCGTGTTCCAGATCTTCGTACGCCACCTTGAGACCGAGCGCGCGCGTGTAGAAGTCGCGGGATGTGCGGGCGTCTCTGACTTTGAGGACGAGGTGGCCGAGCTTGCGGGCCTGGATCATCGCCAATGCTCCTGCGCCGTGGCGCTTTCAGTGGACGACACACCGCACCTGTTGGCGAGCGCCAGTATACTCCGCGCCATGAGTCTCGCCGACAGCGGTGCGCTCAGGGGCAGAGTCGCCATCATCACCGGCGCCGCCACCGGCATCGGCCGCGCCAGCGCGCTGCTGTTCGCGCGTGCGGGGGCGCGGGTGGCGCTCGTCGACGTGCGTGAGCCGGAGCTCACCCGCACCGAGGCCGACGTGCGCGCCGCCGGCGGCGAGGCGATGGCGCTCGCCGCCGATCTC
>DAIRVP010000065.1:23947-27357 GCA_036802765.1 Candidatus Rokuibacteriota bacterium | reverse complement strand
GCGTCCTTCATCTGGGCGTCGAGCTCGCCGATCCGGCGCTCCAGGTCGGCCGGCGACTCGAACGTTTCCTTCGCCGGCGTCTCGACCTCCACCGTGTAGTAATCGCGCTCGTAGACGGTCTGCAGCAGCTCGCGGATCGAGGAGCGGATCGTCTCCGGCGTGATCCCGTGCTCGGCGTTGTACGCCGCCTGCAGCGTGCGCCGGCGGTCCGTCTCTTTGATCGTCTGGGCCATCGAGTCGGTCACGTGATCGGCGTACATGATGACTTCGCCGTTGAGGTTGCGCGCCGCGCGGCCCGCCGTCTGGATCAGCGAGGTGCCGGAGCGCAAGTAGCCTTCCTTGTCCGCGTCGAGAATGGCCACCAGCGACACCTCGGGGATATCGAGACCCTCGCGCAGCAGGTTGATCCCGATCAGGCAGTCGAACTTGCCCAGGCGCAGGTCGCGGATGAGGGCGACACGGTCGAGCGTGTCGATATCGGAGTGCAGGTACCGCACGCGCAGGCCGAGCTGCTGGTAATACTCGGTGAGATCCTCGGCCATCCGCTTGGTGAGCGTCGTGACCAGCACACGCTCCTCCCGGTCGGCGCGTGCGCGAACTTCGTGGAGGAGATCATCGACCTGGTCGCCGGCCGGGCGTACGGTGATCTTCGGATCGGTGAGGCCGGTCGGGCGGATGACCTGCTCGGCGAGGGCGTCGTCCGCCAGCCGCAGCTCGTAGTCGCCCGGGGTGGCCGAGACATACACCGTCTGCTTCACCAGCCGCGTGAACTCCTCGAAGGTCAGCGGTCGGTTGTCGAAGGCCGAGGGCAGCCGGAACCCGTACTCCACCAGCGCTTCCTTGCGCGAGCGATCGCCGTAATACATGCCGCGTATCTGCGGGACCGCGACGTGACTCTCGTCGATGATCACCAGCGCATCGGACGGTAGATACTCGATGAGGACCGGAGGCGGCTCGCCTGGGCGCCGTCCCGTGAGGTGTCGTGAATAGTTCTCGATGCCGTGGCAATAGCCGAGCTCGCGCAGCATCTCGAGGTCGAACAACGTCCGCTGCTCCAGGCGCTGCGCCTCGAGCAAGCGGTTGCGCGCCTTCAGGAAGGCCAGACGCTCGCCGAGCTCTTCCTGGACCGTCACCATCGCGCGGTCGAGCTGCTCCGCCGGCGTCACGTAGTGGCTCGCCGGGTACACGTGCACCTCGGGCAGGCGCTCGAGGACGGCACCTTTGAGCGGATCGATCCGATGGATGGCATCGACCACGTCGCCCCACAGCTCCACGCGCAGCGCGTGCGATTCCTCGTTGGCGGGGAAGATCTCGACGACGTCGCCGCGGACGCGGAAGGTGCCGCGGTGGAAGTCGTAGTCGTTGCGCTCGTACTGCACGGCGACGAGCCGTCGCACGATCTCGTCCCGATCCAGCGTGTCCCCTTCCCGCAGCGACAGGTGCATCTCCTTGTACGTCTCGGGGGCTCCGATGCCGTAGATGCAGGACACCGACGCCACGACCACCACGTCGCGGCGCTCGAGCAGCGAGCGCGTCGCGGAATGGCGCATGCGATCGATCTCGTCGTTGATCAGCGCGTCCTTTTCGATGTACGTGTCCGACTGCGGGATGTACGCCTCGGGCTGATAGTAGTCGTAGTACGACACGAAGTACTCGACGGCGTTGTCGGGGAAGAACGCCTTGAACTCGCTGAACAGCTGCGCCGCCAGCGTCTTGTTCGGTGACAGCACGAGCGTTGGCCGGCCGCTGTTGGCGATGAGGTTCGCCATCGTGTACGTCTTGCCGGATCCGGTGACGCCGCGCAGCACGCTGTGGCGGCGGCCGTCCGCGACGAACCCGGTCAGGTCCTCGATGGCGCGCGGCTGATCGCCGCGCGGCTCGTATTCGGCGGACAGCCTGAACGGGGCGCGGCCGGTCAGGACGGCGTCGGAACCGCGACGAGATACTTGCGCCACGAGTCCAGCAGCGAATGCGCGTGCGGGTGTCGGAGCATGTGTGTCGAGAAGACGAATTTTGGGTGAATCGGCTCACGGATGAGACGCATCCCGCTCTCGTCCGGCAACCGGTTGCCCTTCTTCAGATTGCAGCGCAGGCAGGCCGCCACCACGTTTGTCCACGTGGTGTCGCCCCCGCGTGACCGCGGCAGGACGTGATCCACTGTGAGCCGCTCGCCGCGACGGTTGCAGTACTGGCAGGTATATCCGTCGCGGCGCAGGATGTTCTTCTTGTTGAACGCGACGCGATCGAGAAACGGCTTTCGGATGTAGACGGCAAGGCGGATCACTGCCGGCAGCGGGAACGCGCGCGACGGCGATCGAATAACGCGTGGAGAGCCTTCGACGGACTCGGCCTTGCCAGCGAGGAGAAGCGTGATGGCACGACGGGCGTTGGTGAAATGCAGCGGCTCGAAAGTATGATTCAGTACGAGCACCGCTACTTCATCCATGTGACATCAGAATAGACGGGCACTAACAGGCTGTCAAACCTCGCGCATCGCCACCTCCGCCAGCAGCCCTTCGCGCAGGCTCCAATCACTCACGATCAGGCGTTCCTGGCGCCAGCGGTCGAGCGTCGCCTCGACGATCGCGACACCCGCCACGATCAGGTCCGCCCGCCCCGGTTCCAGACATGGCAGCGCGGCACGGCCGGCCACGTCGAGCGTGGCGAGGCGGCGACGCTGATGTTCGATGGCGGCCCGCGTGAGCGGGTGTCCCTGCACGCGTCCAGCGTCGTACTCCTCGAGACGGAGGTCGAGTGCCGCCAGCGTGGTCACGGTGCCGGCCGTGCCGACCAGTGTGTCGACGCGCGCTCTCGCGATCGTCGACGGCAGCTCGCGCGCCAGCTGCGCGTCGACGTCGGCCCGCAAGGCGGCGTAGCGCGCCGGCTCGACCGGCTCCGGGAATGGAAACCGCTCGGCGAGGGGCACGACGCCGAGTCGCAGACTGACGGCTTCGATCAGGGTGCGGCCTCGCGCGAGGATGTATTCGGTCGACCCGCCGCCGATGTCGAACGCCAGCACGATGCCCGGCAATGCGCCGAGTCCGGCGACGATCCCGCCCAGCGTGAGTCGTGCCTCCTCTTCACCGGAAATGACTCGAACGCCGACACCGGTAGCGCGCTCGAGATCGCGCACGAACGCCTGGCCGTTCGCGGCGTCACGAACCGCGCTCGTGGCCGCGATGACCACGCGCTCCGCCCCAGCCGCGCGCGACCGAGCGACGTAGTCCTGGACCGCCGCCGCTGTGCGTGTGGTCGCCGCCTCACCGAGGGTCCCCGTCGTGCGAAAGCCCTCGCCCAGACGCGTCACGCGCTGTTCGGCGAGGACCGTCCGCCACGCCCCGGCGCGGGAGCCGACATCGGCGACCAGGAGGCGAACGGTGTTGGTCCCGAGGTCGATGGCCGCGACGCGC
>DAIRVP010000065.1:0-23847 GCA_036802765.1 Candidatus Rokuibacteriota bacterium | reverse complement strand
TCGGCGGGGCGTCGAGAGGTGAACCGCTTGGCGGCCCTTACTTCTTTCCCTGCAGCGAGCGGATATAGTCCACGAGCGACCAGCGCTGATCCTCCGGCAAGTGCTTCCACGGAGGCATGGCGCCGCGGCCGTTGCTGATCTTCCAGAAGATCTCGCCGTCGGTCTCGGACGCGACGCGCGCCGACGTCCAGTCCGCCGGCTTCGGCGGCGGCAGCGCGGCGGCCGCGGGTCCGTCGCCCTTGCCGCCCGGCCCGTGGCAGGTCGCACAGTTCTGCTCCGCGAGCTTCTTCGCGTCGGCCAGCAGCTTGGGATCGTTCTTCTTCGCCGCCAGCGGATTCTTGACGTTCTTCGCGTCGGCGGGCGCCTTCCAGTCGCCCTGCGCATAGATTCCCGACGTGATCCCGACCGCAAGCGTGGAGGCAGCGATGACAACAGTCAACGGCTTGCGCAACGCCCTCATGGGTTCTCCTCTCGGGAAGGAAAAGATCGTGAACGGCGTCACGATATCACGCGCGGCCAAGAGCTGCCAGCATGTCCTTCACTCGAGTGAACTTCACACGCGGTCGTCCGGTTTCCTTACCGCGACCGGTTTCGATGTCATCGAGCTTGAGCCAGTCCTGATAGGACAGATACTGCGGCTGTCGCTCTCGAACCATACGCTCCACCGCCTGCGGCGTCGGATCCGCGGGCCGCAGATGAATGTCGCGCGCGAGGTCTTCGAGCATGCCGCTCACCGTTTCGGCCGCGTCGGGCTTGTTGGTTCCGATGACGCCGGTCGGCCCGCGCTTGATCCAGCCGGCCGTGTACTGACCGACCAGCGGCTGCTTCGTCTGCGAGTCGAGCACGCGCCCCTTCTCGTTGAGGATCACGCCCCAGTCGTCGTTGAACGACACGCCGGGCAGCGGCACTCCGCGATACCCGACGGAGCGAAAGACCAGCCCCACTGGCAACTCCTCGAACTCGCCTGTCGCTTTCGGTTGCAGTGTGCCGGTTGCAGTGGCGTAGAGCCGATTCTTGACGAGCCGCATCCGTCCGACGCCGCCGCGACCGTCGTCCAGCAGCTCGACGGGTGACACGAGGAATCGCATCACCAGGCGCTTGGGCTTGCCCGTCGGCGCGCGGCGGGAGAATTCCTTCAGGATCTCTACCTTCTTCTGCGTCGCGCGGTCAGGCGCGCGCTCCAGCGCCTGCCGCGTCAGCTCGTCGAGCTCGACTTCCTCCGGTATCGCGCTGACGTCCGCCCCGGCCAGCTCGCCGAGCTCGCGCACCTCGGGGTTGGTGAACGCGGCTTGCGCGGGGCCGCGGCGACCGAGCACGTACACCTCGCGGATCCGGCTCGCGCTGAGAGCTTCGAGCGCATAGTCCGCGATGTCGGTCGCCGCCAGCTCCTCCGGCGTGCGCGACAGGATTCGCGCAACGTCGGCGGCAACGTTGCCGACACCCACCACGGCAGCGCGCTCTTGCGACAGATCGAACGTCAAGTCGCGATAGTCGGGATGGCCGTTGTACCAGGCGACGAATTCCGTCGCCGCATGACTGCGCTGCAGATCCTCGCCGGGAATTCCCATGCGGCGGTCGGTTTGCGCGCCCGTGGTGTAGATGATCATGTGGTAGTGCGCGCGCAAATCGTCGACGCTCAAGTGGCGTCCGAGCTCGACTCCGCCGAAGAATCGAAATCGGGGATGCGCCGCGACCTTGTCGAAGGCCGCCGTCACGGCTTTGATCTTCTGGTGGTCGGGCGCCACGCCGGCGCGCACGAGGCCGTACGGCGTCGGCACGCGATCGTACAGATCGACGTCGACGACGAGCTCGGGCTGGCGGAACAGCTGGTCGGTGGCGTAAAAGCCGGTGGGGCCGGCGCCAACGATCGCCACGCGCAGCGGCTGCGCTTCGGTGCCGGGTCGCGTCATCGTGTGGCCGGTCTCCCGTGCTCCTCCGTCAGCTCTATTTGGAGGGTCTCGACCTCGCCCCGGTAGAGATCGCGCTGGGCCTTCACGACGTCGCCGATGGAGATGATGCCGATCAGTCTGAGCTGGTCCACGACCGGCAGGTGACGAATCCGGCGATCGGTCATGGTGCGCCCCACGGATTCGAGCTCGTCCTGCGGCACACCGAGAATGACGTCCTTCGTCATCAGCGCGCTCACCGTCTTGGCGAACACGGCCTCGTCGCGGGCCGCGCTGCGTACAATGTCGCGCTCGGACAGGATCCCGACGGGCCGCGTCTCCCGGTCGACCACCACCAGGGCGCCGATGTTGTGCTCGGCGAGCAGCGTGAGCGCCTGTCGAATCGTCTGCTCAGGCTGCACGGTGACGACCTTGGGCCCCTTTTTGGCGAGGAGGCTGGCGATGTTCATTGGGGACTCTCCTTCCGCCCACGCGCTCCCGTGCGTCGGCGGACCGATCTTACCGCCGCTGCAGGCTCGCTGCTGCGCAGAGCGCGGCGAGGGCGCCATAGGCTCCGGCCAGCGGCAGGGCGAGCGCGCGCGGTGCACCCTCCGCCCACGGCCAGAACAGGGCGCCTCCCGGCAGCGGAGAGTGAACGAGACCGACGAGCGTGGCGAGGCTCGCCACGGCGAGCACCGCCGCCGTCATCAGGAACCGTCGGTCGATCATCGTGACCAGCGCCCAGCCCCACAGCACCGCGGTGAGGATGAAGCCGTTGCCGAGGACGAGGAGCGTTCGATAGGTGGACGCGGCATCGCCGCGGAGATCCGCCGGCGATCGGCCGAGTGCGGTGAGCACGCCTCCCACCTGGATGAGCACGACCGCCGCCGCCACCGGAATGAACGTGAGCGCGACGGCGGCGCCGTGGCGTGGCGGCGACGCGAGAAACGCCTGCGCCGTGATCTCGAGACCGATGAAGACGAGGATTGGCGCGACGGCGGCTTCGGGCAGCAGCGTGACGAGTATCGAGAGCACGCCGACCGCCGCGCCGACGCCGATGACGAGGCCCGTCACGAGGGTGTACCCGGCTCGCGCGCCCATCGCCTTGTACGCCGGGTGTCCGATGTACGGCGTGTTCTGCACGACGCCGCCGCACAGCGCCGCCACGATCGTCGCGAGCGCCTCGGTCATCAGCACGTCTCGCGCGCGGTACTCGTCTCCGGCAGCCGCCGCCGACTCGGTGTTGTCGATGCCGCCGATCGTCGTCACAAGCGCCAACGGCAGCGCCACGGAGAGGTACGGCAACGCGGCGTCGACCGCGTCGAGCCACGCGAGCGTCGGCCACGGCAATGCCAGCGTTGGAGTGCCGGCGACGGTCGCGCGACCCACGCGACCGTCGAGCCACGCGCTGCCCCAATGCACGACCGTGCCGACCAGCACGGCCGCGAAGGCCCCCGGCACGCCGAACGGCATCCGGACGCCGCCGAGCAGCGCGAGCAAGAGCACGCCGAACGCGACGAGCCCGACGAGCGGCTCGCGCAGGAGCTTGAGCGACGGCAGGAAGGCGATCAGCAGAATGGCAACGCCGGCGATCGAGCCGAGCAGCGCGGCCCGCGGCACCACGCGGCGTGTCCAGTCGCCGGCGAACGCGAGAACGGTCTTGGCGACGCCGATCGCGAGCGTGGCCACCATGCCGACCTTCCACGCGAGGGTCGCGTCGCCCGTCGCCAACTTCACCGGGCCGAGCACGCCAAAGACCATGGCGAACAGCGTCGGGGTATCGATGCCGAACGGCATGGCCGTCACGTCGGCGCGCCGGGTGCGCCGCATGAGACGCAGCGCGAGCCAGGTATAGGCGAGATCGCCCACCAGCACACCAAGCGCGGTGCCCGGCACCATGCGTCCGAGGACGAGGTCGGCGGGAAATCCGAAGACGCCGATCAGCAGCGAGGAGAGGATGACGAGGTTGGTGACGTTGTCGAGTGCGAGGCCGAGAAAGCCGTTGACGTCGCCGGCCGCAATCCAACGCGGCGCGCGAGCGTCAGCGGGCGCGGACGTCGGCGGGAGTGCTGCCGGCGAGCAACTGCCTCGCCTGCTGGCGGATACGCTCGGCGAGGGCCGCGCACCACGCGAGCTCACCGCGATGCTGCGCGACTTCCTGGTAGTCGAACTCCATCAGCGCCGTTGACTGCTGACCGAAGCGCAACCACGCGCCGTAGGACCGGCCGTGCCGCTCCTCGTCGTCGTCGAGCGCCGCCTCGATGCGCGGGTTCTCGCGCTTGGCGTGAGAGTTGAGGAACATCTTCAGCCAGCGGTCGACATCTTCATAGGAGCCGCCTGAAAACATGCGCGGATTGTAGCAGCGTGCGGGGGCGAGAAGGCCTGCTGCCTCCGCGCCCCCGCGCCGTTATCGCCTCGGACGCACGCGGCGCCGACTGCGTTGGCGCCGGGCGCTGCGAACGCGCCGCAGCAGGAGTCGGATCAACATTCGTTGAATCCACAAGAAAGGCACTTCTTGCAGCCTTCCTCGTACACGAACGTCGCCTGCCCGCACTCCTTGCACAGGTCACCGATTCGCCGTCGCTCCTCCAGCTTGGGGCTGCTCGGTGGCCCGCTCTCCGGCTTGATCTGGCCGATATGCTCGGCCAGCGTGCGCGCGAGCGCGTCGGGGAGCGAGAGGATCTTGCCGGCGCCGAAGCCCATCGGCTGGGCACCGCCGATGCGCGAGAGCTGGCTGATGACCTCTTCGAGTCGACGCTGAGGTGACAACGGTGAAGGCAGCCTGAGCGTGAGGGAAATCAGTCGTCCCAGCGCCTCGGCAACCGCCATTGTGTCCGAGCCGCCTTTGCCGACCTGAACGAAGACTTCGAACGGCTCGTTCTCGTCGGTCTGGTTGACCGTGATGAACGCGGTGCCGATCGGCGTCTCCATGCGGTACGTCTTGCCGGCGAGACTGTGTGGGCGAGGCTTGATCACGGCGGGGCCGACCGTCGGCAAGACCGCCGCGGCCTTGTCCTTCTTCACGCCGACGTTGAGGACCTGCTCGCCTTTGCAGCCATCCCGGAACACCGTGATCCCGAGGCAGCCGAGCTCCCACGCCAGGCGATACGCCGCCGCGACGTCCGGCTCCGTGGCGTCGTTCGGCAGGTTGATGGTCTTCGACACGCCATTGTCGGTATAGCGCTGGAATGCTGCTTGATGACGCACGTGCCAGTCGAAGGTGATGTCGTGCGAGGTCTTGAAGACACGCGCGGCGTCTTCAGGCAGGCCGGGGATGCCGTGCAGGCTTCCGCGCTTGGCGACCTCTTCCATGAGCGCGTCCGAGAAGAACCCCTTCTCGCGCGCGATCTGTTCGAACGTCTCGTTGACGAAGGTCAGCACGCGCTCACCGTCCGGTTGCTTAACACGATGCTGGAACGCGAGCGCGAAGATCGGCTCGATGCCCGACGAGCACCCCGCGATCATCGAGATCGTTCCCGTAGGCGCGATCGTCGTGACGGTCGAGTTCCGCATCGGGCGCACATCTTTGTAGATGGACTTGGACCAGTTCGGAAACGGTCCGCGCTCTTCCGCGAGCTTCGCGCACTGGTCGTGCGACTTCTCCTTCACGAACGACATGATCCGGTCGGCGAGGTCGATCGCCTCCTGGCTGTCGTAGGGGATGCCCAAGATGAACAGGAGTTCGGCCCACCCCATGATGCCCAGCCCGATGCGCCGATTTGACTTCACCGTCTGATCGATCTCCGGCAACGGGTACGGATTCATCTCGATCACGTCGTCGAGGAAGCGCACGGCAAGCCGAACGACGCGCTCCATCTCGTCCCAGTCGATCGACATCTCGCCGTCGTCGCTCTTGCGCGCGAACTTCGACACGTTCAGGGAGCCGAGGTTGCACGCCTCGTTCGGCAACAGCGGCTGTTCGCCACAGGGGTTGGTCGCCTCGATCTGGCCGATCTCCGGCGTTGGATTCGCCGGGCTCGCGTTGATGCGGTCGATGAAGACCATCCCGGGATCGCCGGTGCGCCACGCGGCGCGCACGATGCGCTCGAAGACTTCCTTCGCCGACAACCGACCCGCGACCTCCCCGTTACGCGGATTGATCAGGTCGTACTCTTCGCCCTTCTCGAGCGCGTCCATGAACCGATCGGTGGCGGCGACGGAGATGTTGAAGTTCGTGATCCCGCCGTCGAGCTTGCAGTCGATGAACTCCAGGATGTCGGGGTGGTCGACTCTCAGGATCCCCATGTTGGCCCCGCGCCGGGTCCCGCCCTGCTTCACCGCTTCGGTCGCGCCGTTGAAGACGCGCAGGAAGGACACCGGCCCAGAGGCCCGTCCGCCGGTGGACGTGACGATGTCGTCCTTGGGCCGCAGCCTCGAGAACGCGAAGCCGGTGCCGCCGCCCGATTGATGGATGATCGCGGCGGCCTTCACCGAGTCGAAGATCTCGGGCATCGAGTCGCCGACGGGCAGCACGTAGCAGGCGGAATACTGCAGGCCATTGCCCTTGCCCGCGTTCATGAGCGTCGGCGAGTTCGGGATGAAATAGCCGTCCACCATCATGTCGTAGAACGCTTCGGCGACCTCTCGCACCGCCGCCTGGCTTCGGCCGTATCGCCCCTCTCCCGCCGCAATCGAGACCGCAACCCGCCAGCACATCTCCTCGGGCGTCTCGATCACGACGCCGTCCTTGCGCAGAAGGTAGCGCTCCCGAAGAACGCGGAGGGCGGGCTCAGTCCACTGGCCGACTTTGGCGGGGCGCGTCTCCGACAGCATGCAGGGCACCTCCTATATCTAGTGGTGAAGCGCAATCTATCACGCAGCATCTCGCGCTCGTCAAGCAAAAACGTGTCCACGGACCGTTCCGGAGACGTCCCCGGCTTATCCACCGCGCATCCACCGCGGAGGATTTCGGCATTTCGTACGGCAAGACGCCGATCTGGGGGGACGCGAAGCCTGCATGCTATTCTCGGCCTTGCCGCGGTCATGACAGCTCTACAAGTGGGCCCGCGTCCGGCCCGAGGGGGAGATCGAGCACGATGAGGATGTCCGTCCGGCGGTTCCTGCTGGCAGGCGCGGCACTGGCCCTCACGAGCGCGAACGTCGCCGCGCAAACGCCCACGACTCCGCCGCCGGCGCCCGCGACGCCAGCACAGCCGCCCGCCCCATCACGGCCGTCGCCGTCCTCCATCATGCCACCGGCGACGGCGCCGCCGGTCACGAGCCCGCAGTCGCAAGTCTTCGGCAGAGTGCTTTCGCTGGACGACGCCATCGCCATCGCGCTCGAGACGCAACCGAACATCAAGGCGCGCATCAGCGATTACATCGCCGCCGCGTTTCGCGTGGACCAGGCGTTCTCGGTGCTCTTACCGCAGCTCACCGGCCAATGGACCGTTGCGCGCGATCAGAACGCCGTCGGAGGCATTCTCACCTCCGGAACGGTCCTCCCGAGGACCGTGGTGACGTGGACGACGGCCAGCATCGCGCGTGTTCAGCTGTCGCAGATCCTGTTCGATTTCGGCAAGAACTTCGCGTCGACCGAAGCGGCCCGCAAGCTTGCCGACTCCGCCCTCGAGGACACGGAGCTGCAGCGGCAGCTCGTCACGCAAACCGTGAAGGAGTCGTACACCAACATCAACTTCGCGGTGCGGCTCATCCAGGTGAACCAACAGGCGGTGGAGCGCGCGGAGCTGAATTTGCGCTCTGCCCGCGGCTTCTTCGAGGTCGGCACGCGTCCGAAATCCGACGTCGCGCGGGCCGAAGTGGACGTCGCGAACGCCCGCGTCGATCTCATCCGCGCGCGGAACGCCGAGCGGTTGGCGCGCGTGGCGCTGGCGACCGCGATGGGCCTGCCGGCCACCACGCCGCTGCAGATCCAGGACAACCTCGTCTATCAGCCGGTGACGCTTGATCGCACACGGCTGGGCGAAGAGGCGCTGCGAATGCGTCCGGAATACCGGCAGGCGCGGCTGAACGCCGAGGCCAACGTCGCCCGGTTACGCCGCGCGCAGCGCGACTTCTTTCCGGACATCACCGGCGGAGGCTTCTACGGCGCGACGCGGACCGACATGAACGAGATCTGGGAGCTGAACCTGGCGCTCAACTGGACGCTGTTCGACGGCGGCAATCGCATCGCACGGTATCGGGAGGCGCGCGCGAACCTGGACGCGGCGGAGGCGCGAATCAAAGCGTCGGAGCTCGACATCTCGCGCGAGGTCGAGCAGTCGATCAACAACGTGATCGAGGCCGACGAGCGCATCCAGGCCGCGCAGGTCGCCGTCGTCTCGGCACAGGAAAACTTTCGCCTGGCCCAGGGCCGATTCGACGCGGGAGTGGGAACGATCCTCGAGCTCACCGACGCGCAGCTGGCGCTGACCCAGGCGCAGAACACCGAGGCTCAGGCGCTGGCGGATTACCGTATTGCCCTCGCGCGGCTGGATCGCGCCGTCGGCCGCAGGTAAGCACCGAATATCCGGATGTTTCGTGTCGTCCAAGACGCGATGAAGCGCTTCATCTTATTGGCGGTCGTTGCACTGCTGCTCGGAGCCGGAGTCTGGGGTTACCTGTACGCTCAGAGCCGGAACAGCTCGCCGAAATACCGTCTGGCCCAGGTCGAGCGAGGCCCACTCACCGCCGCCGTCTCCGCCACCGGCAATTTGAACGCGGTCGTCATCGTCCAGGTCGGCAGTCAGGTTTCCGGGATGATCAAGGAGCTGCTGGTCGACTTCAATTCCGTCGTCAAGAAGGGGCAGATCGTCGCCCGGATCGACCCGCAGATCTTCGAGGCCCAGGTCAACCAGGCCAAAGCCGATCTCCAGACCGCCAAGGCGGCCGTGCTGAACCAGACGGCGACGGTCGAAAAAGCCAAGGCGGACGTCGAGAATGCTCGCGCCGCGCTCGCCCAGGGCAAGGCCATGACGGTGAAGGCCGACGCGGCCCAGGCGGACGCCAAGCGCATCTTCGAGCGGAACGCCGAGCTCTTCAAGCGCAACCTCATCGCCCAGGCCGATCGCGACACCGCCGAGGCGAACTACGATCAGGCGGTTGCGCAGACGGAGTCGTCTCGCGCCAACGAACGAGCGCTCGCGGCCGCCATCGACTCGAGTCAGGCGCAGCTGCGTGTGCAAGAGGCGGCGCTGCAGTCGGCGCGCGCCCAGGTCGACCAGAAGACCGCCGCGCTGGCGCAGGCGCAGGCCAACCTCGACTACACGACGATCCGCGCCCCGGTGGACGGAGTCGTCGTCTCGCGCGCCGTAGACGTGGGACAGACGGTCGCGGCGAGCCTGCAGGCGCCGACGCTGTTCACGATTGCGCAAGACCTCACCAAGATGCAGGTCGAGACGAGCGTGGACGAGGCTGACATCGGGCGGATCAAGGTCGAGGACCGCGCCACCTTCACCGTCGACGCGTTTTCCGGCCAAACCTTCACTGGCATCGTCACGCAGATCCGGAAAGCCGCCCAGATCGTGCAGAACGTGGTCACCTACACCGTGATCATCTCCGTCGACAATCCCGGTAGCCGCCTGCTGCCCGGCATGACGGCCAACGTCAAGCTCGTGTACGCGGAAAAGCCAAGCGTGCTGAAGGTACCCAACGCCGCGCTGCGTTTCCGGCCTGCGGGCGCCGACGCCGGACCGGTCGCGCAAGCGCGCCCGACCACACCCTCGGGCCAGGCGCCGCGGGGCGAGGGCGGCGGGCGAACGGCTGGCGAAATGCGTGAGCGGCTCATCACGGGTCTCGGACTGAGCGTCGAGCAGCAGAAGAAGCTCGATCCCATCCTGGCCGACACGCGCCAGCAGATGGCGACGCTGCGCGACTTGCCTGAAGGCGAGCGCCAGGCGCGCGCCGGGAAAGTGCGCGAGAACACCCGCGCCAGGATTCGTGCGATCCTCACACCGGAACAGCAAACGAAGTACGACGAGATCGCTGCGCGGGAGCCTCGCGGCGGCGCGACCGGCGGCGGCACGCCGGGACGCGTGTGGATCGTCGATGCCGCGGGCCAGCCGAAGGCGGTACCGCTCACACTGGGCCTCGGCGACGGCAGCGCCACCGAGGTCCTGCACGGCGATGTGAAGGAAGGCCAGGACGTGATCATCGGCACGGCCGGAGGGGCGCAGCAAAACCGTCCTGGCACTTCCGGCACGGGTGGCAGCACGCCGCGCCTGAGGCTCTGAGCCCGTGGCGATCATCGCGACCGAGGACCTCACCAAGGACTACCACCTCGGCCCCCATACGGTGCACGCGCTTCGCGGTGTGACGGTTTCGATCGAGCCGGGCGAATTCGTCGCGGTCATGGGCCCATCGGGCTCTGGCAAGTCGACGTTCATGAACCTTTTGGGCTGCCTCGACCGTCCGACCACGGGCCGTTACTGGCTCGACAGCAGCGACGTCGCCCATCTGTCGCGTGACCAGCTCGCCACCGTGCGCAACGCGAAGATCGGTTTCGTGTTTCAGATGTTCAATCTGCTGGCGCGCACGAGCGCCCTCGAGAACGTCGAGCTCCCACTGCTCTACGGCGGCTTCAGCTCGCGCGATCGCCGCCAGCGAGCGCGCGCACGGCTCGAGGCCGTGGGTCTCGCAGAGCGCGAGCACCATCATCCGAGTCAGCTGTCGGGCGGTCAGCAGCAACGCGTCGCCATCGCGCGCGCCCTCGTCAACGACCCGGCCGTGATTCTCGCGGACGAGCCCACCGGCAATCTCGACACTCGCACGAGCGTTGAAATTCTCGCGTTGCTGCAGAAGCTCAATCGGCAGGGGCTCACGATCGTGCTCGTGACCCACGAGCCCGATATTGCGACGTACGCCAGCCGTCGCCTGGTGTTCCGCGATGGACGCCTGCGCACCGACGAGCACGTCACGCCGCTCGACGCGGCCGAGGCGCTCAAGACGCTGCCCGAAGAAGAAGAAGAGGAGGCGGCGGTCTAGAATGGTGCTTCAGGCGCTCCGCATCGCGCTCCGCTCGCTGAAGGTCAACAAGCTCCGGACGGCTCTGACGATGCTCGGCATCATGATCGGCGTCGCCGCCGTCATCGCGATGGTGTCCGTCGGAGCGGGCGCTCAGGCGCGCGTCGCCGAGCAGATCCAAAGCCTCGGCTCTAATCTGATCATCGCCCTGCCGGGCAGCACCAACCAGGCGGGTGTTCGGCTTGGCCTGGGCAGCCAAACGACGATCACCGAGGACGACGCAACCGCGATCGGTCGCGAGATTCCGGTCGTACAGGTCGCCGCGCCCTCCTCCCGCGGCAACGCGCAAGTCGTCTACGGCAACCTCAACTGGTACACCAACATCCAGGGGGTGACCGCGGGTTACTTCGAGGCGCGCGACTGGCCGGTCGACGTGGGCCGACCCGTGCTCCAGGAGGACGTGGACGGCGCCACCAAGATCGCGCTCATCGGCCAGACGACGGCGCTGAACCTGTTCGGCGAGGAGGACCCGATCGGCCAGATCATCCGCATCAAAAAAGTCCCCTTCACTGTGGTCGGCGTGCTGAGCCGCAAGGGGCAGAACTCTTGGGGCCAGGACCAAGACGACGTGATCCTCATACCGCTGTCGACCGCGAAGAAGAAGGTCCTCGGTGTCTCACAGGCGAATGCCCGATCCGTCGGGTCGATCTCGATCAAGATTCGCCCCGACGAGGACATGACCGAGGCCGAAGCGCAGATTCGTGGCCTGCTGCGTCAGCGGCATCGATTGCAGCCGAATCAGGACGACGACTTCTCGCTGCGCAATCTCTCCGAGGTGCTGCAGACGCAAGAAGAGTCGTCCAAGGTCATGACGTACCTCCTGGCGGCGATCGCGTCTGTCTCGCTGCTGGTCGGTGGGATCGGCATCATGAACATCATGCTCGTCTCCGTGACCGAGCGAACGCGTGAGATCGGCTTGCGCATGGCGGTGGGCGCGCGTGCGCGGGACATCCTCACGCAATTCCTGGTGGAGGCGGTGACCCTGTCGCTGATCGGGGGCGTCATCGGCATCGTGCTGGGCGTCGGCGGCTCCAACGCGATCAGCACGCTGGCCGAGTGGCGCACGGTCCTGGCGCCGTCCGCGATCGTGTTGGCCTTCGGCTTCGCGGCCGCGATCGGGATCTTCTTTGGGTTCTATCCGGCGCGGAAGGCGTCGCGCCTGGATCCGATCGAAGCCCTCCGCTACGAATAGTCGCAGCACCGCAGCGGCGCGGGCCCGACGCACGATGCTCTGCTATGGTCGAGCGTCATGAAACGTCGCAAGACGCGTCGCGCCAGCCGTCGCAGGACCAAGACGCGTCGCCGCCGTGTCGCGCGCTCGGCGCCGCCACCGGCGCCTCCGCAGCCCACTGAAGCCGAGCGCCGACTGCTCACGCTTGCGCGTGACCTGTCCGCACTCCACGGCGAGGCGCTGCCGCAGGCGCTCGATCTGCTCGCGGAGGCGTACGGCCCGGAGGCACCTCTCCCGAGCGAGTTGCATCGGGCGTGGCTGGCCGGACGCGGCAACAAGACGGCGGTACTCGCGCTGGCATGGGCGCGCGAGCAGGTACGCCTGGCGCTCGAAGAGGTTCTCGGCGGAGCGCCGGTGAGCTCGCGCGTGGGACTTGGCGTGTCGGCCGAAACACGCGCGTGGATCGTGCTGGCTGCGTGCGAAGCGCTTGCCCACGAGCCGCCCTCGGCGGTGCCCGACCGGATTCGCGCGCTCGCGGAGCTCACGCGCCCGCTGCGCTGACCACCGGCATCACGCGCGCGGCGAATCGCTCGAGCATCGTCGTGTCCGGGAAGTCCGTGAAGCCGATCATGAGATCCGTCGCCCCGGCCTGACGGTACGCGACCACGCGCGCGACCACCGTGTCGACGTCCCCCGCGAGCGCCCCACGCAGCAGCGGATGGTCGCGCGCGATGTTCCGATGCACGCAGAACCGCTCGATCGCGGTGTTGGCTTCGCCCGGCGTATCGGCCAGCGTTGCGTCGAGCTCGACCGAGCGGCGAAGCGCGCCTCGCGGGCGACTCGCAGCCGCGAGCGCCGCGTCGAGGCGTGCACCCGCTTCCGCAAACGCCGCCGGCGCGAGGAACGACGCCTCCCAGCCGTCCGCGCACCGCGCCGCGAGCGCGATCGCCCGCGGGCTGGTTGCCGCGACCCACACGGGTGGTCCCGGACGCTGCAACGGCAACGGCGCCACCGTCGCACCTTCGAGACCCAGCGATGGCGACACCACCGATTCACCCGACCAGAGCCGTCGGAGCGCTTCGATGGCGGCTTCGAGTCGCGAAAGCCGTTGGGATGCGCGCGGATACGGAATGCCGTGACGGCGCCACGCCGCCGCGACGTTCGGCGCCTCGGCGCCGACGGCGAGCCGGACGTCGAGGCGACCGGCAGAGAGGTGATCGATGGCGACCGCGCGCTTCGCGAGCCAGGATACGTGGTGAGCGGCCGCGTCGAACGCGTAAGTGACCGCGGGGCCGATGCGGCAGCGTCGCGTATTCAGGGCGAGCGCGGCCAGCAGCGTCCATCCGTCGTGGGTGAAGTCCCAGAGCCCATCGCCGTACGTGACGCGCGCGTAGCCGAGCGCGTCGGCCGCGGCCCAGTAACGCTGCAGGGCGGCGACGTCCGTGCCCCACGTCTGCACGCCGACCGCGATCACGCGGCGAGCATCGAGGACCGCGAGCGAGCTGTCAACGCGCGTGGTTTGACACCCCTGCCCCGCGTGGCTAGAGTGCGGCCGATGCTCGCGCGTCTCGTAGCGACCGCCCTCGTGCTCCTCGTCACCGCCACTGCCGCGGCCGACACCCCCGTCGAGGCCGCGCGCGCGCTCGTCGCGCGGTATCACGAGGATCCCGCCGCGATCGATCGCGCGCGTGACCTCCTCGAGAGCGCGCTGGCCAAGGACCGCCAGGTCGACACGATGGTCATGCTCGCGTACGTGCACTATCTGTGGGGCGACGTGCGGGCCAAGACGGACGACGAGAAGCTCAGCGCCTACGACCAGGGTCGTCAGCTGGGCGAGCGGGCGGTCGAGCTGGCGCCCAAGAATCCCGATGCGCACGTGTGGTACGCGATCAACACCGCCCGCTATGGTCAAACGCGCGGTGTGATGCGCTCGCTCTTCCTGCTGCCGACCGTCCGGCGAGAGATCGACACCATTCTGGCGCTCGACCCCAAGAATGTCCGTGCGTACTCGCTGGCCGGCAATGTCGATATGGCGGTGCCTCGGATCGCCGGCGGTGATGTCGCGCGGGCCGAAGACTATTTCAAGAAGGGCATCGCGGTCGACCCGCGCTACACGGTGCTGCGAGTCGATCTCGCTCGTCTCTACATCGGGTCCGGACGATATGCGGAAGCGAGACAGGAATTGACGCGCGTGCTCGAAGAGCGCGCGCCGAGGATCGTGGCAGATTGGACGGCCAGAGACGTTCCCCGCGCGCGCGGGCTGCTCGAGTCGATCAAGGACAAGCGGTAGACATCGCGGGCGTCATTCGCCGCTTGCGGCGGACGCGGTCGCGCTGGAACCCCACCGCGCTGGCTCTGATCGCGGAGCAGGACCGGGATCCGTTCCGCGTGCTCGTCGCCTGCATCCTGTCGCTGCGCACGCAGGACACGACCACGGGACCGGCCGCCGCCCGCCTCTTCGCGGTCGCGGACACGCCGGCCGCGATGCTGCGGCTCCCCGCGCGCCAGATCGCGCGGCTGATTTATCCGGTCGGGTTCTATCGCACGAAGGCGCGCGTCATTCTGGGACTCTGCCGCGATCTTCTCGAGCGTTTCGGCGGGCGCGTGCCGGACGACATCGAGGCGCTCCTCACGCTCAAGGGTGTCGGCCGCAAGACCGCGAATCTCGTCGTGACGATGGGATTCAACAAGCCTGGAATTTGCGTGGACACCCACGTGCACCGCATCTCGAATCGGTTGGGCTACGTCCGCACGCGACAGCCGGAGGAGACCGAGATGGCGCTGCGCGCGCGGCTGCCGAGGCGATTCTGGATCGGCTACAACGATCTGCTGGTGTCGTTCGGCCAGAACGTTTGCACGCCGCTGTCGCCGAAGTGCTCGGCGTGTCCCGTCAGCGCTCTTTGCCGGCGCGTGGGCGTGACTTCGTCGCGCTAGGCCGTCGCAGTCGCCGCAGCGTCGCGAGGTTTTTGAGATCGGCGATCGGCTCCGGCTCCTTCGGGGTCTCCAGCACTTTGGGGACGCGAGAGAAGCGCGCATCGTTCAGCAGGAGTCGAAACGGGGCCAGACCCAGGCGTCCACGACCGATGTGCTCGTGCCGATCGAGCGCCGAGCCGAGCGGCGCGCTTGCGTCGTTCACATGGAAGGCGAGCACGCGCGACAGCCCGACCGTCCGCGCGCATCGCTCGATCGCGGCCGCATAGCCCGCTGGCGTGCGGATGTCGTAGCCGGCGACGAACAGATGGCAGGTGTCCAAGCACACGCCCACCCGCTCCGAACGTCGGACGCGACCGATGATGTCCGCGAGATCCTCGAACGTCCCACCGAGGGCGTTGCCGGCGCCCGCGGTGTTCTCCAGCGCCACCCGCACGCGCGCGCGCGGCGTCCGTGAGAGCGCCTCGTCGACCGCGCGGGCAACCGCGTTCAGCCCCACTTCGCGTCCGGAGCCCATGTGCGAGCCCGGATGGACGACGAGACACGCAAGCCCAAGCGCCTCCGCGCGCTCGAGCTCGTCGCTGAAGGCATCCACCGCCTGGCGCCACGCCGCCGGCTCCGGCGTCGCCAGGTTGACCAGATAGCTTCCGTGCGCGAATGCGTGTCGAATGCCGGCGCGCCGGCGCGCGGCGCGGAATTCTCGCGCGGTCTGAGGCGGAAGGGGCGGCGCCGCCCACTGGCGCTGATTCTTCAGGAAGATCTGGATCGCCCCGCAGCCGAGCTCGCGGCCCCGGTCTGGCGCCAGCGCGAGCCCGCCCGCCACCGAGACGTGCGCGCCCAGCTCGTCGAACGGCGGGGTCCTGGCCGGCGGCCTACCCGCTTGCATGTTCCCGGGGGGCGGCGGGATAATCGGAACCGCACGGTACCCGGCAAAAACTCACCGGTTTCCTGGGGAGGTTTCCATGGAGCCTCGGCCGATTCAGAGCACGATGACGACGATGTTCGAGTACGACTACGCCACGGCCGAAGCGGATCTGCGCCGGCTCTACGAGAACGCCAAACGGGATCAGTGGAACGCGTCCAAGGACATTCCCTGGACGGCCCCGCCGACGAGCGACGGGCGCGTCATCGCGGACGAGCTCATCGATATCTATGGCTCGCCGCTGTGGGACCGGCTGTCCGAGGCTCAGCGCGTCGAGCTCAACCGTCGCGTCGCTGCCTGGCGGCTGTCGGCGCTCATGTACGGCGAGCAAGGCGCGATGCTCGCGTGCAGCCAGCTGGTGAACGTGCTGGAGGGCACCGACCACAAATTCTTCCAGGCCACCCAGGTCGTAGACGAAGCGCGTCACAACGAGGTGCTGGACCGCTACATCACGGAGCGGCTGGGCATCCGGTACGGCGTGCCGGCGAACGAGCGCGACCTGTTCGACTCGATCCTCACCGAGACCCGCTGGTACCTCAAGACGATCGCCTTGCAGCTCGTCGCCGAGACGTTCGCGGTGGCGCTCTTCAAGATGATGGGGGAGAGCGCGCGCGATCCGGTTCTGGCCGAGGTCTGCAAGCGCATCCTTCAAGATGAGTCGCGGCACATGGGTTTCGGCATGCTGTCCCTGCCCCGTGTCGTCGCGGAAGCCTCGGAGACCGAGCGCCGTGAGCTCGAAGACTATACGTGCTTCGCGCTGGAAAAGACGCTGACCGGATTCTTCCCGGCCGAAGCGTACCGCGACCTCGGATTCAGCCCGGCGGAGATGGACGAGATCCGTCGCTATCGCCGTGAGACGGCGGCGTCCAACGACTACGCGCCGTTTCGGAAGTACTTCCGCAAGGACATGCACAGCTCGATGGTACAGAATCTCGCGCGCATCGGGCTTCTGAGCGAGCGGGTACGGCCGCGACTGGAGCGTCTGGGCATCAGCCTGCCCGCGCGCTGACGGGCGCCAACAGCGCGATCAGCCGGTCGCGACGGTACGCCCACGCCGCGCGCAGCTGGCGCCCGACCAGCAGCGCGTGCGCGGCGTGGCCGAGCAGACCGGCCGGAAGCCGGTAGGTCACGCGATCCTCGACCCACGTCCCTTCTCCCTGTTCCAGCAGACGGTGGCGATGCTCCCAGCGCGCGTACGGGCCGTTGACCTGGACATCGACGAACCGATACGGCGGATCCCACTCGCGCACGAACATCCGCCAGGACAGCGGGAGCCCAAGCCAGGCGATGCGGAAATCGACGACGGCGCCTGCCTCCATCCGAACATGCGGCGTCAGCACGCGGACGCGGAACGACGGCGGCATCACACGCGCGAGATTCGCGGGATCGGCGAGAAAGGCGAAGACGTCGGGCCGCGGCCGCGCGAGCCACAGGCGCGACTCCAAGACGTGGTCGGCCATGACGCGCGGGCTATGATAGGCGGGTGCCCCGGCTCAGTCAAACGCGCGCGTATGTCGCGCTTCTGTTGATCGCGGCGCTCTGGGGCACCTTTCCGGCGACATCGAAGCTCGCGCTCGCCGATCTGCCTCCTACGCTGCTCACCGCGATCCGCGCGATCGTCGCGTCCGCGTTTCTCGTCGCGCTGCTGCTGCGTTCGGGCGCCGATGCCGTGCGCGCGCCGGCGGCCGACACTGTGCGTGCGTTTTTCGTCCTCGGCGTGGCCGGCGTGGTGCTCTCGATGCACATCGCGTATTGGGGCATCTACACCACCACGGCGGCGAACGCCGCCATATTACAAGCGGCGTCGCCGATCATGATCGCGCTGGGCGCGCGCGTCTATCTGGGCGAGCGATTACGCCGTACGCAACAGGCCGGCGTGCTGCTCTCGATGCTGGGGGTGCTGATCGTCGTGACCGAGGGCAACCTGGCGGAGCTGGCGCCCTCGGAGTGGCGGCTCGGCGACTTCCTCACGCTGCTCGGCCTCACCGCGTGGACGGTGTATACCGTGTACGGCAAACGCCTCATCGCGACGGTGCCGCCGGCGCTCGCAACGACCGGCAGCTACGTGTGCGGCACGCTCGTGCTGCTGCCGTTCGCGATTGTCACGCTTCCCTTCATGCCACGGCCGCGGCTCGCCTCCCCCATCGCGTGGCTCGTGCTCCTCTATCACGCGGTGCTCGGCGCAATCGCGCACCTCTGGTGGTATGCGGCGGTAGAGCGCGTGGGGCCGAGCCGCGCGGCGATTTTTTTGAATGTGACGCCGCTCGTCGGCATCGCGCTGGCGGCAGCGCTGCTCGGCGAGCCGATCGGGCCCTGGCAGATCGGTGGAGTCGCGCTGGTGTTAGCAGGAGTCGCGTTGACCACGCGCGTGTCGGGCGCGACGCAGGTGGGGGGGCGATTGGGCGGGGCGGTGTCAGGCGCTCCGCGATCCGGGGGGGAATTGGGGGAGTCGCCTCGACCCCCCCAATCTTCATAACCTCGGGCTGACCACGCGCGTACCCCGTCCGCCCGCTACGACAGCTTCCTGACCTCGGCGAGGATCTTGTCCGGCTCCGGCAATTCACCCTTGCCGTGCTTGACGACGAAGCGAACCTTGCCTGTCTTGTCGATGACGAACGTCGCGCGGCTGTTGATGTTCATGTCCGGCGAGTACACGCCATAGTCCTTCGCGACGCTGCGATGCATGTCGGACAGCAGCGGATAGTGGCTGATGCCCACCGACTTCGCCCAGTTGTCGTGGCTGAAGGGGCTGTCCGTCGAGATACCCAGCACCTGGGTATTGGCCTTCTCGAAGTCGCCGATGCGCTGATCGAAGGCCGGCATGCACTTGCTTCAGCCGGGTGTCCAGTCGAGCGGATAGAACAGCAGCACGACGTTCTTTCCGCGGTACTCGCTGAGGCTCACGTCCTTCAGGCCGATCGTCTTCAGCGTGAACGACGGGGCCTGGTCGCCGACGTTGAGCGTCTTCTGGTCGGTCACTGAGCCGTCCCCCTTCTGGCGACGCTTCGCGTCACTCGCGTCATGGTAGCACTCTCGTCAGCGGCCGCGCGCTGCCGCACGGGTGCGGGCGGCTTGCGCGTTTCGCTCCACAGCGCGCGGCGACGCGCCTCCAACGGCGTCGGCTCCAGGCCGAGATGCCCGGCCGCGGTGACGACGCGTCCGGTGCTCCACAGCGGCTCGAAGCGCGTGGCGAAGCCCGGGTCGCGCAGCGCGTGGTGATCCATGATCACGCGACATCCTGTCGCGTCGAGCACGCGCCGCAGGTGATCGACGCCCCGCTGCACGGCGCCGGCCGGCAGGTCCCGCTCGACGTACGACGGCGGGCCGGACAGATACACCAACGTCGGCCGCTGCTGAATCAGCCACGCGGCAGCCACCGCCGAGAGCGGACCCTGGACGTCGGAGGCGAACACGAAGCGTTCGCGCTGAACGACGTCGCTCACCACGAGCGCGATGACGTAGCCGAATGCCGTGCCGTCGACACCGTGCGGGAGTGGCGGCGACGCCAATAACTCCACGGCGCTGTCGCGCCGGCGCCAGCCTTCGGCGCATTCGACGCTCGCATGACCGTCCAGCGCCTTCCACAGGTCGAGGCCGCGGCGAGCCTGTGTGCCGGCGATCATGCGCCGCGGATCCTTCGCCAACACGGTGCGGCCGACATAGGTCGACGGATCGCTGCGAAAGTGGTCCTCGTGATAGTGGCTCACGAAGATGAGGCTCGCGCGCGTGGCATACGCAGAAATCCGATCGTTGGCGCGCCGCAACGCCTGCCATTCAGCCTCGGCAGGCGGTAGTCCCCAGCGCGCCGCCGCCAGCGTCGCTCCCGGATCGATGAGGATCCCGAGATCACCCGCCTCGACGTACGTCGCCATCGAGCGCACACCGAGCGACTCGGCGGCGAGAGGTATGACTCTCAGATGCAGCGTCCGCCGTCTGTCATATTTGCCGTCGGGGCGGCTTCGCAGGGCTCCGCCGCCCGACCGTCGCCGCTAAATGCATCGTCCCCCGTCTGTCATATTTGCCGTCGGGGCAGCTTCGCAGGGCTCCGCCGCCCGACGGTCGCCACTAAATGCATCGTCCCCCGTCAACTTCCACCGTGCTGCCGGTGATCATTGCGGCGGCGTCGGACGCGAGGAACACCGCCGTGTTCGCGATGTCTTCCGGCTGATTGAGACGGCCGAGCGGTACGGTCTTCTCGTAGCGCTCGAGCCCTTCGGCGTCCACCTGGTGCTTGCCCATGAACGTCGGAAGCATCGGCGTATGGGTGGCCACCGGGCAGATCGCGACGACCCGCACACCGTGCGGCGCGACCTCCAGCGCCAGGGCTTTGGCGAGCGTGACGACCGCCCCCTTGGACGCGGCGTAGATCTGGCCGCCGGGGCGCGGGCGGATGGCCGCGGTGGAGGCGGTGATGAGAAACACGCCGCGCCGCGCGCGCTTCATCACCGGCCGCGCGTACTTCGCCCCGAGGTACACGGCTTTGACGTTGACGTCGAAAATGGTGTCGAACGTCTTTTCGTCGACCTCTTCCACGTCCGTCTTCCACTGCGGCACGCCGGCATTCGCGAAGAACACGTCGAGTCGGCCCCAGGCGGCCATCGCGCGCTCGACGAGCGCCTGATTGTCGGCCGCGCGCGTCACGTCGGCGGTCATCGCGACAGCCTGGCCGCGGGCCGCCTCGATTTTCTGCACGGTCGCCTTCGCGCCCGACTCGTTGACGTCCGCGACGAGGACGCGCGCGCCCTCGGCGGCCATCGCCAGCGCGCTCGCCGCGCCGATCCCCGACCCCGCCCCGGTCACGATCGCGACCCGATCCGTGAGTCTCATCGCGTCCTCCCGCGCACTACGACGCCAGCTCGGCGAGCGTGCGCACCGCGGTAGCATCACCGGCCACCATCAGCGTCGTGACACCCGCGCTCTTCCACTCGGACAGTCGCTCGCGGATCCGCTCCTTGGGTCCGCACAGCGCGACCTCGTCGACCAGCGCGTCCGGCACGGCTGTTTCGGCCTCCGCCTTCTTGCCGGACAGGTAGAAGTCCTGAATGGTCTTCGCGGCGTCCTCGTACCCATATCGGCGCGCGATGTCATTGTAGAAATTCCGACCCCGAGCGCCCATCCCTCCCACGTAGAGCGCGACGCGCGGCTTCACGAGCGCGCGGCACGCGGCCACGTCCGATCCGACGACGACCGAGACCATCGGCATGATGTCGAACATCTGCGGAGAGCGCCCAGACGCTTTGAAGCCCGCGTCGAGCCATTCGCGGAACAACGAGGCGCGCCGGGCCGAATAGAACACGGGGATCCAGCCGTCCGCGATTTCCGCCGCGAGCGCGACGTTCTTCGGCCCCACCGCCGCCAGATAGATCGGCATGGACGCGCGGCCGTGGAGAATCGACTTGAGCGGCTTGCCGAGTCCCGTGGCGTCGGCTCCGGCGTACGGAATCCGATAGTACTCCCCGCGGAACTCCAGCGGCTTCTCGCGCCGGAAGATCGCGCGCACGATCTCGACGTATTCGCGCGTCTTCACGAGCGGCTTGCCGAACGGCTGACCATGCCAGCCCTCGACGACTTGCGGGCCGGAGACACCGAGGCCCAGCCGGAAGCGGCCGGCCGACAGCGCGTCGAGCGTCATGGCCGTCATGGCGGTCATCGCCGGTGTCCTGGCCGGAATCTGCATGATGCCGGTGCCGACGTGGATCCGTGTCGTGCGCGCGGCGATCCATGCCGCCGGCGACACGGCGTCCGATCCGTAGGCCTCCGCCGTCCACACCGACGCATAACCGAGACGCTCGGCCTCGAGCACCCGCTCGATGTCGAGGGCCAGCGTCGCACCGGAATAATTCAAGTTCAGCGCGAGCTGCATGACCCCGTCATCCCTCCCAGCGATATCGCTCGAGCATCACGCGCCCGCGCCGGAGCGTGACGCCTTCCTGCTCGAGGCGGATCCGCTGTGTGAGCATCCCGGCTTCGCGGCGCCGACGGCTGATGCGCCCCTGCGCATTGACCACGCGATGCCACGGTACATCGTCCGGACACCGACGCATGGCGCCGCCGACGGCGCGCGCCGATCGCGGCGCGCCCAGGCGCGCCGCTACCTGTCCGTACGTCACGACATAGCCTTTCGGGACGCGCCGTACGAAGCGATAGACTTCACGCTGAAAGCTCAGTCCCTCGACGCGCCGTCGCGATTGACGGCTGCTGGCGCGGCCACCGTCAGCTCCCAGAGACGCGCGTACAGGTCGCCGCGCCGCAGCAGCTCCGCGTGCGTTCCCTCCTCGTGCACGCGGCCGCGATGCAGGACGAGGATACGGTCGGCGTGCTGCACGGTCGACAGTCGATGCGCGATCGTGATGCTGGTGCGTCCGGCGAGGAGTCGCTGCATCGCGTCGCGAATTCTCCATTCCGATTCTGGATCGACGCTCGAGGTCGCTTCGTCGAGTACGAGGATTGCGGGATTGTACACGAGGGCCCTGGCGATGGCCAGCAGCTGGCGTTGTCCGTGCGAAAGATTCGCTCCGCGCTCGCCCAGCGACTCGTCAAGCCGGCGCGGGAGCGCGTCGACGAAGTCGCGCGCGTGCGCGCCGTCGAGTGCCCGCAGCATGACGTCGGCCGGAACGTCCGCGCCGAGCGCGATATTGTCGGCGACCGTGCCGGTGAAGAGCACCGTGTCCTGGAACACGGTGCCGACACGCCGGCGCAGACGCGCGAGGTCCCACTCGCGCACGTCGACACCGTCGACCAGCACGCGACCTCGGGTGACATCGTAGGCGCGAATCAACAGACGTGCGCACGTCGATTTGCCCTCACCGGTCGCGCCGACGAGTGCGACATGCTCCCCCGCCGCGACGCGAAACGAGCAGTCGCGCAGGACGTCGCGCTCGCCAGTGTACGAGAACGAGACCGACGCGAACTCGATTGCGCCGGTAGAACGGGCGTGCGGAGCCACGCGCATCTCGTTCAGGCCACCCTCGGTTCGATCCGCGCTCGCCGCCCCCGCTACAAATAAACCCTCGGTCAGGCCACCTGCGGTCCGATCCGACCCCGAGGCCCCCAGTACAAACGCAGCCACGCGCGTCTCGCTCAGGCCACCCTCGGTTCGATCTGGCCCCGCGGCGCTCGCTACAACAGACACGATCGCCGGCGCCCGATCCAGCAGCCCGAAGATCCGCTCCGCCGACGCCATAGCCGCCTGCATCACCGTATATTTGGCGCCGAGGTCACGAATCGGCAGAAAGAAGCGGTTCGTGTATTGGATGAAAGCGACGAGCGCCCCGAACGAAAGCGTGCCGGCCGCGATCTGACCGCCGCCGTACCCGATCAGCAGCGCCAGCGCGAGAGAGCCGAGCGCCTCGACGGATGCGTAGAGCGTGGCCTCGAAGACCGTCGACCGGAACATCGCGCGGCGATAGTCGCGGTTGAGCCGGCGGAAGATCGCGTGCTCGTGGCGCTCGCGCGCGAAGAGTTGCACGACCGCGACGCCCTGCAGCGACTCCTGCAGAAACGCGTTGAGCGCGGCCAGCCGCCGGCGTGCTTCCCGGTAGGCGTCGCGCGCGCGGATACGGAAGTAGGCGGCGACGGCCGCCAGTGCCGGCACGATGCCGAACGTGACGAGCGCAAGACGCCAGTCCATCCACAGCATGATCGCGAGCACGCCAGCGAGCGTGATGACGTCGGCCGCGATCGCGAGCAGGCCGCTCGTGAACGCCTCGCTGACCGCCTCCACGTCGTTGAGCACGCGCGTCATCAGCCGTCCGACGGGATTGCGGTCGTAGAAGCCGGCCTCGAGCCCCAGCAGGTGGCCGAACAGCGCGTCGCGAAGATCATGAGTGACGCGCTGGCCCACGAGGGCCATGAGATAGCCTTCGAGGCTGCGCAGGGCGTACAGGATCGCCAGCGTGGCGGCGTACGCCGCCGCGGTCAGCGAGAGGCCCGTCCAGTCGCCCGCGAGGATGTGGTCGTCGATCGCGACCTTGATC